>JBIJCX010000279.1:0-11509 GCA_044344465.1 Opitutaceae bacterium | reverse complement strand
CAAAGTCTGCGTGGCCGCGTGGAGTTGCCAGGCTGCGCCGGCTTTCGGCGCGAAGACCGCCGCGAGCCGCGCCGGGGTCTGCTGTGCAATCAGTCCGTCGTCGAGCACCCCGGCCGCGTGAAACACCCCGCGCAGGATCCCGACCTCGGCGGCAATGGCGCGGACCAGCGTCGCGGCCGCGTTCGCCGGCTCGAGGTCGGCCTGCCGCCACTCGATGCGGACACCGCCGGCGCGCAGGGCTTGGAGAATCTCCTCCTGTGCGGCCGTCGGTCCGCGGCGGCTGGCGAGCACGATCGTGCCGGCGCCCTCGCGCGCGAGCCAGCCGGCGACCGCGAGGCCGATGCCGCCGAGTCCGCCGGTGATGAGATACACCCCGTCGCGGCGCGGCCGCGGCGGCGTCGCGGGTCCGCGCACGAGCACGAGTTTGCCGGTGTGCTTCGCCTGCGCCATGAACCGAAACGCATTGGCCGCTGCGGCGAGCGCAAATCCGCGCAGCGGCAGCGCCGGTAACCGGCCATTCTCCCAGTCCGGCCGGAGCTCTTGCAGGAGCTGCTCGATCAGCGCCGGCGTGGTGCGCGCCAACTCGACGAGATCGAACGCGTGGTAGGAAACGTCGGGCCGCTTCGCCGCGACGTCATCGGCGGACCAGATGCCGAGCTTTCCGATCTCGATGAAACGGCCGCCCGGCGCGAGCAGCTCGAGGCTGCGGGGAATGTGGTCGCCGGTCAGACTGTTGAGCACGACGTCGACCGATGGAAAATCGGCGGCGTAATTCATCGTGCGCGAGTGGCCGAGGATCGTCACCCCGAGCCGGCGCAGCAGCGGCCACTTCGCGGGGCTCGCGGTCGCGCACACCTCGGCGCCGAGCAGCCGCGCGAGGTGAATCGCCGCGAGGCCGACGCCGCCAGCGGCCGCGTGGATCAGCACGCGCTCCCCGGCGCCCAGCCCGGCCAACCCGCGCAACGCGTAGTGCGCGGTGAGATACGCGACCGGCAGCGTCGCCGCCTCGGCGAACGTGAGCCGCTGCGGTCGGGCCACCGCGAAGCGCGCGTCGACCACCACGTGCGAGCCCATGCAGCCCGGGGCGGGCGCCGCGATCACGGCATCGCCGGCCTGCAGGTGCGACACGCCCGCGCCGACCGCAGTGACGACCCCCGCGCATTCGCCGCCCAGCGGAAGCTCGGCGGACGACGCGACGCCGAGCGCGGCCAGGTGCGTCTTCAGCACCCCGAGCGCGTTCAGCACATCGCGGAAGTTGAGGCCCGCCGCCCGCACTTCGATCTCGACCTCGCCCGCTGCCGGAGGCGGGCGCGAAGCCGGCACGAGCGCGAGGGTGTCGAGATTGCCGTATTCGCGGATGGCTAGCCGGGTGGGGCCTTCGCCGGGAAAGCGTGCGGGTTGCACCGGCACAAGGCGCGCCGCCAGCCGCCGCGGACCGCGAAACGCGAGCTGGTTTTCATCCGCGGTGGCAAACAACGCGCTCTCCAGCGCGACGTCCTCGCCCGCGGGCCCGGCCGGATCGAGATCGAGCAGCACCGGGTGCAACTCGGGGTGCTCCAGCGCCACGATGCGCCCGAGCCCGATCGCCGCCGCGGCGCCGAGACGCATCGGGCCGTGGTCGCCGTCGACGCACTGTGCCCCGCGTGTGACGATCCACAGGCGGGGCTTCCGCTCGAGCGCGACGATGGTCTGCACGAGCGTGAGCAGGAGGGCGGCATCCGCGGCATTGGCGCCGTCGTGGTCCGGCGGCTCGTCAAAAAACAACACCACACCGTTCACGTCCGCGGCGGGCACGCCGTCATGCGCCACGCGATGGCCGCGCGCCTGCAGGCGTTCGCCGAGCGCCCGGGCCAGCGCGCTGTCGCCCAGCAGGCTCCAGCCCGCGTGCTCCGGGATTGCGGCGGCTCCAGCCGGCACTTCCTCCCAAGCGAGCCGATGAAAATGGCCGCCGGCCGCCGTGGTTTCCTCGAGCAAGGCGGCACGGGGCGCGCGTCGCGCCTCGAAGCCCTGCACCTCGAGCAACAGCGTGCCGTCCGCCTCCGTGAGTCGCACGTCACCGCGGAGCCGGTGCGTCCGCAGGTGGTCGGGCGCCGTGATTCGCACTTCACCGCGCAGCGGACCGCCCGAGGGCGGACGGAAGAAGCGGACCGTATCGATCGTGGCCGGAATATAGATGGCGGCGCCGTCCCCCAACTCGTCCGCCTGCACGCCCGCGCACCAGCCGAGGAGCTGAAAACAGGAATCGAGCAGGCCGGGATGCAGATCGAAACCCGCCGGTTCGAGGGTCCCAGCCGGCGCCTGCAAGACGCCGCACGCGATCCCGTCGCGTTCGTGCAACGACTGCACCCAGCGAAACGAGGCGCCGAGAGTGTAGCCGGCCGCGTCGAGCACCCGGTAGAATTCCGCGCCGGTCGTCGCGCGGCCGCCGTCGGGCAAGACGGGCGCCGCCGAGCCGGGCATCACGGAGGGCGTCGCGCGCGGCTGCACCGTGCTGCTGGCATGGAGGATCCACTCCTCGTCCGGGCTGGCGGGCGCGCCCAGCAGGCGGGCGGTCGTGCCGGTCTCGGCCGGGGCGAGCACGAGTTGGACCGCGCGGGATTCGCCCTCCGCCAGTCGCAGCGCGTGGGTAAACGTGAGCGCCGAAAGCGTGCAGGCCTCGCCGCGCAACGCCCGCCGCGCCGCGGTGATGAACAACGCCACATGCTGCGCCGCGGGCGTGATCACGCGACCGAAGAGCCGGTGGTGCTCCAGGAACGCGGGCGACGCCGCCGAATATTCCGCGGCGAAACGGATCTCGGTCGAGCCGGGCAACGCTAGCCGCTCCCCGAGGAGTGCGGCCGCACCGGTGCGCCGAGTCGGCTGGGGCGTCGCGGCGGATCCGGGCTCGATCCAGTGCCGGCTGCGTTGAAAGGGATAGCCCGGCGCGTCGGAGAGGTGCCGCGCCGCCGGGTCCGGGTGCAGCGCGGTCCAGGCGATCGCCTGGCCGGCGACATAGAGCTCGGCCACGGTGGCGAGGAGCGCGGGTGCGTCGGCCGGGTCGAGCACGAGTTCGCGGTGGACCGTCGTGAGTTCGCCGGAGGCGCCGACTTCGCCCGCCAGCGCGGCGCGCCACCAGGCACGGGACGCGGCGCGGGCATCGTCGACCCGCCCCAACCGGCGGTGCCCGAATGCGACGCGCGGCGCCGCGAGTTCCACGGTCGCGATCGCCGACGGATCGGCGGCGAGTCGAACGGCGTCCTCGTCGGAAAAAATTCCAGCCAGCGCACCGGCGGCGATCAGGCCCGGTCCCTCGCCGAGCACGAGCGCGGGGGTGACGCCCCACTCTTGCCATTGCCGTCCGACCGCCAGCGCCGCGGCGTCGGTGCAGACAAACGCAAGCGGTGGTGGCGGTGCGCCCGGCCGGAGTGGCGGCGCGGGCCGCGGCTGCGCGAGTTGTTGGCGCAGTTCGGCCGTGGAGCTGACAACGTGGGCGTCGCGCAGCGGGTGATGAAGACGTCCGGCGCCGAGCGTGCGCGCCACGTCGCGCAGGGGGGTGTCCGGATTGGCGTCCAGCCAGGCGAGCCAGCGCGAACGCTGCGCGGCCAGCGCCCCGGCCGTCCGCGCCGAGAACGGGATCACGTGGGGCGCTGATGCCGGGCTTTCGCTCGCCGCGGCATCCGGCGCCGATTCGAGCACGACGTGCGCATTGGTGCCGGTGAAGCCGAAGGCGCTGACGCCCGCCACGCGCGGGCGATCGGTGCCGGGCCACGGCGTGAGCCGCACCGGCACCGCCAGCGGCATTTCGTTCCACGGGATGTGCACGCTCGGTTGGATGAAGTTGAGGTGCGCAGGGATCGCGCCGTGACGCAGCGCCAGCACGGTCTTGATCACTCCGGCGATGCCGGCCGCGGCCTCGAGGTGGCCGAGGTTCGTCTTCACCGAACCGATCAGGAGCGGCCGGGGGCGCCCCGGACCGACGACCCGGGCGAGGGCGTTGAGCTCGATCGGATCGCCGAGCGGCGTGCCGGTCCCGTGGGCCTCCACGTAGTCGAGCTCATCGGGCGTGCGGCCGGCGCGCTGCAACGCCTGGCGGATGAGCTCCTCTTGCGCGGTGCCGCTCGGCACGGTGAAGCCGCTGCTGGCGCCGTCCTGGTTGACGGCGGAACCGGTGACGACCGCCAGTACCGGGTCGCCGGCGGCGCGGGCGTCGGCGAGGCGCTTGAGCACGACCACGCCGCAGCCTTCGCCGCGGCCGTAGCCGTCGGCGGTGGCATCGAACGTCTTGCACCGGCCGTCGGGGGCGAGCATCCGCGCGCGGGAGAGTGCGATCGCCGGCTCGGGCGCGAGGATCAGGTTGACGCCGGCGGCGAGCGCCTGCGTGCACTCGCCGGCGCGGAGGCTCTGGCAGGCCTGGTGCAAAGCGACGAGCGACGAGGAACACGCCGTGTCCGTGATCAGCGTCGGGCCCCTCAGGCCGAGCGCGTACGCGACGCGCCCGGCGACCGCATTGAGCGCGTTGCCCGTGCCGAAGTGGGCGTCGAGCCGTGTGGGATCGCCGGTCTTCAGGATGAGCTGCGCGTAATCGTTGGTGGATACGCCGACAAAGACGCCGGTCGCGCTGCCGCGCAGCCGTTCGTGCGCGAGGCCGGCGGACTCGAGGGCCTCCCAGGCGGTTTCGAGCAGGAGCCGTTGCTGCGGGTCCATGCCCGCGGCTTCGCGCGGATACAGGTTGAAGAACACGTGGTCGAAGCGATCGACGCCGTCGATGAACCCGAACTCGCGCACGTACATCGTGCCGGCGTGCGCGGGATCGGGGTGGTAGTGCGCGTCGGCATCCCAGCGTTCCGCCGGGATGGGCCGGATGCCGTGGCGACCCTGGCGGAGCAGATCCCAGAATTCCGCCGGCGTCGAAACGCCACCGGGAAACCGGCAGCCGAGCCCGATGATCGCGATCGGCTCCGAGATGGGAATTATTTGGAGACGCGGCGCCCCCGCCGCGTCTGGCCCGGGCACCGCGGCGGAGACGCCGCGGCCCCAGGTTTCAGTGGGGCCGGGAAAGAGCTGCACGTTCACCTCGTCCTGGAGCGCGCGGAGCGTCGCGCGATCGAACGCGATCGTCGACGCGAGCTTGATCGCGAGATCGGATTCGAGCCGCGTGCGCAGCTCCACCGCCATCAGTGAATCCATGCCAAGCGCGAAAAATCCCTGCTCGGGACCGATCGGATCCGCCGCGTCGCGACCAAGGATCCGGGCGAGCTCGCGTTGCAGGTAGGCGCCGAGCAGCGTCTCGCGCTGCGTGGGATCGGCGGCGCGCAGCCGCGCGTGGACCTCCGAGGTCGCTGTGGTGCCCGAAATCGTTGGCGCGAAGCGATCGAGCAGCGGCCGGGGTCGCCGCAGGCTGAGCACCGGCCGCAGCACCGCCCAGTTCACCTGCGCGGCCGCGACCTGGGGCGCGTGGTCCGCCATGAGCCGGCCGAGCAACGCGATGGCCGCGTCGGTGGCGAGGGGTTCGATGCCGATGCGGCGGAGCTGCTCCTGCGCGGCCGCCGCCATGCCGGTCTCGCCCCACGGGCCCCAGTTCACGCTCAGTGCGGCGAGCCCAAGCCGGCGGCGTTCGTGGGCGAGGGTGTCGAGGAAGGCGTTGGCGGCGGCATAGTGCACCTGCCCGGCCGAGCCCCAGACCGAGGCGACAGAAGAGAAAAGGACGAAGTGATCGAGCGTGAGGCCGCGCGTGAGATCGTGGAGCAACCGCGCGCCCGTGACCTTGGGCGCGAGCACGGAGGAAAAACGTCCGGCGGTGAGTGCCGTGAGTGGTTCGAACCCCGCCACGCCCGCGGCGTGAAACACGCCGGCGAGCGGCGGCAGCGTGTTCGCCAGCTCGGCGAGCATTCGGGCGACGTCGTCGTGGGATGCCACATCGCCCGCCAGCACGTGTACGTCCGCCCCCGCGGCCGCGAGTTCAGCGATCAGCGATTGCGTTTCGGGCGAGGTCCCGCGCCGGCTGAACAGCGCGAGGTGGCGTGCGCCGTTGGCGACGAGCCAGCGGGCGACCGCGCGGCCGAGTCCGCCGGTGCCGCCGGTGACAAGGTAGGTTTTTTCGGCGAAAAAAACCGGCGGCGAAGCGGCGCGGACCGCGTGGGGTGCAAGGCGGGGGACCAGCCGGGTCGCCCCGCGCCACGCCACGAGATCGTCGTCGCTGTCGCCCAAGATCTCGTCCGCCAGCGCCGCGGTCGCGGTCGGCGTGTCGCCATCGAGATCGACGAGCCCGCCCCAATGGGCGGGATGCTCGAGCGCGAAGGCGCGCGCGAAACCGGCCAGCGGCGCAGCGTCGAGATCGAGCGCGGCGGATTCGCGGCCGGTGGCGACGGCCAGACGCGTGGCGAGCCAGAGCCGCGTCGGCGGTGTCGCCGGGGCGACGAGAATCTGGGCCAGCGAAAACACCTCGACCGGCGAGAGGCCGACCGCGATCACCCCGCGCGGCGGAGAAATTTCCGCGAGCTGGCGCGGCAGCTCCGCGGGCGTGGCCCGCCCCACGGTTTGGCCGCGGGCTCCGAGCGTGCGCGCGATCGCGGCCGTGACAGCGTCGTCCTTCCCGACCACGAACCACGCGGCCCCCGCGACCGCGCCCGTGGCCAGCGGCGCTTCGTCCCACTGTACCTTAAAGGTGGATATGTCCTCGGCGGCGCCTGCGCCCGCCGCGGTGGCGTGTGCGGTGCGGCGCGGCACGTCCAGCCAGCAACGGCGGCGTTGGAAAGGGTAGGTCGGGAGGCCGCCGAGCCGCCGGCGGGCGTACCCGCGCTCGAAACCGGCCCAGTCGATGGCCTGTCCGTGCTCATGCAGCGTCGCGACGGTGCTGAGGAGCACGGACCAGTCGGAGCGGTGGGCCCGCAGGCTCGGGAGCCAGAGATCGCGGCGGCGTTCCGGGCGGGCCAGCACGCTTTGACCGAGGCTCACCAGCGTGGGCTTGGGGCCGATTTCGAGAAAGGCGTCGCAGCCCAGCTCGTGCGCGAGCGCGGCGATGCCGCGGGTAAACTGCACCGGTTCGCGCATCTGCCGCACCCAATAGTCGGGGGTGGCGATCTCGGCGCCGGCGACGCGGCCATCGCGGGAGGTCACCAGCGGGATCGCCGGCGCATGATACGCGACGCGGCGCGCGACCGCGGCGAAGGCGTCCAGCACCGGATCGAGCGCCCGCGAGTGAAAGGCCTGGGGGATCGGCAGCCGCTGCCCCGCAATGCCGGCGCGGCCGAGGGCGGCGGCGAGACGCTCGATCGCCGGGGCCGGGCCCGCGAGCGTGGTCGCGGCCGGGCCGTTGAACGCGGCGATTTCCACGTCGGGTTGCGCGGCCAGGTGGGGTGCGAGGTTGGCCGGCGATGCCGCCGCCGCGAGCATCGCGCCACCGGCCGGCAGCGCGTGGGTGAGCCGGGCCTTGGCCGCGACCAGCCGCGCGGCATCCTCGAGCGAGAACACGCCGGCGAGGCAGGCGGCGGCGAATTCGCCGATGCTGTGACCGAACACGGCGGCCGGTTGCACGCCCCACGAGAGCCAGAGCCGCCCGAGCGCGACCTGGAGGGTGAAGAGCGCGGGTTGCGCGAAGAGGGTCTGCCGGAGCAGCGGGTTGTCCGCGGTAAACAGCGCGGTGGTGAGCGGTTGCGGGAGCAGCGACGAAAAATGCGCCGCGCCCTCGTCGATCGTCGCGCGGAAACCCGCGTGCGTCGCGTATAACTCCCGCGCCGCGCCGGCATCGTGCGAGCCCTGGCCGGTGAACAGGAAGGCCACCCGGGGTGCGGCCGCGGGCGCCACGGCGAAATCCGCGGGTTGGAGCGCGCGCAGGCGGCCCGCCAGATCCGCGGGCGAACCCACGACGAGCGCGGTGCGATGGGCCAATGCGGTGCGGCCAACATTGGCGGTGTGGCAGAGATCGGCGAGGGCGGCGTCCGGATGCGCGGTCACGTGCGCGGCCCACGCCTGCGCGGCGGCCACCGCGGCGGCGGGCGTTTGCGCCGACAGGGTGAAGAGGTGCAGCGGGCGATCCGCCTCCGTCGCCACGGGCGGTGGCGGCGCCGGCGCGGCCTCGACGAGGACGTGGACGTTCGTCCCCCCGAGGCCGAACGAGCTCACGCCGGCGAGCGCGCCGCGGGCCGCGGGCCAGGGGCGGTTCCGATCGACCACCTGCACGGGCAGTTTTTCCCACGGGATGTGGGGATTGGGCGTCTGATAGTGGAGGTTGCCGGGCAGCTCCTCGCGCTGCAGGGCGAGCACGGTCTTGATCAAACCGGCGATGCCGGCGGCGGACTCGAGATGGCCGACGTTGGTCTTCACCGCGCCCAACAGCAGGGGTGAACCGGGATCGCGGCCCTCGCCGTAGACGCGGCCGATCGCCTGCACCTCGATCGGGTCGCCGAGCACCGTGCCGGTGCCGTGCGCCTCGATATAGACAACGTCGCGGGGAGCGGCGCCGGCGTCGGCCAGCGCGTCGCGCAGCAGCGTTTCCTGGGCCAGCCCGCTCGGAGCCGTGAGACCGTTGCTCCGGCCGTCGTGATTGACGGCGCTGCCGCGCACCACCGCGAGGATCGGATCGCCGTCGGCGAGCGCATCGCGGCGCCGCTTGAGCACGATCAGGCCCGCGCCTTCGCCCCGCGCGTAGCCGTTGGCGGAGGCATCGAAGGTCTTGCAGCGGCCGTCCGGCGCGAGCGCGCGGAGCTTGCACGACGCGATCGTGGTATCCGGCGCGAGGATGAGGTTGGCGCCGCCCGCCAGCGCCACGCGGCACTCGCCCGCGCGCAGGCTTTGCACGGCCAGGTGGACCGCGAGCAGCGACGACGAGCACAGCGTGTCGACGAGCATCGACGGGCCTTGCAGCCCGAGGTGGTAGGAGAGACGCGCCGCGGCGAGCGACCGGGCGGCGCCGAGCGCGGAGTAGGCGTCGATGCGCGCCGGATCGCCGGATTGCGCCGCGAGCCGCGCGTAATCGTCGAAGCTCACGCCGACAAACACGCCGGTCTTGGTGCCCACGAGGGAGGCCGGAGCGATGCCGGCGTGCTCGAGCGATTCCCAGGCCACTTCAAGGAGGAGGCGGTGCTGGGGATCGATGCCCGCCGCCTCGCGCGGAGCGATGCCGAAGAACTCCGGATCGAAGCCATCGACCGATTGCAGGAACGCCCCCCGGCGCACGTACATCCGGCCCGGCGCCTCCGGATCGGGATCGAAAAACGAATCGACATCCCACCGCCCAGGCGGAATTTCCCCGACGGGATCGACGCCCGTGCGCAACAGCTGCCAAAACGCGTCGGGATTGACCGCGCCGCCGGGAAAGCGGCAGCCGATGCCCACAATGGCGATCGCGCGATCCTCGCCCGCGGTGCCGGTGGCCGCGATCGTGACCACCGGCGCCGCGGACGTCGGCGTGAAGTGGCGCGCGAGCAGTTCGATGGTCGGAAAATCGAAGACGATGGTGGGCGCGACCGGTCGGCCCAGGTGCGCGGCGAGATCGCCGGAAAGCGCGACGACGGCGAGCGAGTCGAGCCCAAGCGATTGCAGCGGCGCCCGCGGATCGATGGTCGACGCGGGGACTTTGAGCGCGGCGGCCACGCGCGCGGTGAGCCAGGCCTGGAGGGAGGCGGAAGAGGGCGAAGATGGGGAAGACGGGGAAGACGGGGAAGACGCGGAAGACGGGGAGACGGGGAGCGGGTCGGACGGCTCGCGCCGCCATTCGCCTACCACGTCAAGCGTGCCCTCGAGAAAATGCCGGCGGCTCGCGGTCCGTTGAATTTTTCCGCTCGAGGTCTTGGGCAGCGTGGCCGGCTTCACGAGGACGATCGCGGCGGGGACGATCTCGTGCTCGCGGACGAGGGCGTCGCGGATCGCTCGCGTGATGGCGGCGCCATCGAGCCGGCGCAATGCCGTGCGTTCGACCTCCTGCACGATGACGGCGCTCTCGCCGGCGTCCCCCTCGATCGCAAACGCGGCGGAGCCGTGGGCCCGCAGCGCCGGATCGGCGGCTTGCGCCGTGGCCTCGAGGTCGTGCGGGTAGTGGTTGTGGCCGCGAATGATGATGAGATCCTTGATCCGCCCGGTGACAAAGAGTTCGCCCCGGCGCAGGAAACCGAGATCGCCGGTGCGGAGGAAGCGCGCCGTCCGGTTGCCGACAAGCCGCGCGCCAAACGTCTCCTCGGTCAGCTCCGGTTTTTCCCAGTAGCCGGTACCGACGCTTGGTCCGCGCACCCAGATTTCTCCGATGGTTCCGGCGGGCCGGGCGCGGCGCGTGTCCGGATCGGCGATCACCACCCGGATGCCGGGCGCAGCGCGGCCGGAGCTGACGAGAGCTCGGGCGTCACGTGCCTCCGAAATCGTCGCCTGGCCGCGGGCGAGCTGCGCTCCATCGAAGCGGGCGGTGACGAGTGGTTTCGCCTGCGGCTTGCCGGTAACCAGCAACGACGCTTCGGCGAGCCCATAGCAGGGCAGGAGCGCGTCACGCTGGAAGCCACACGGCGCAAAGGCCCGGGCGAAGGCCTCGAGCGTGGCCCGGTGGATGGGTTCGGAGCCGTTAAAGGCGACGCGCAGGCTCGAGAGATCAAGGGCAGCCCGCTCCTCCATCGTCGTGCGGCGCACGCACATTTCGTACGCGAAGTTGGGCCCGCCCGTGGTCGTCACCCGCTGGCGCGAGATCAGGTGCAGCCAGCGCAGGGGTTTTTGGAGAAACGCCACGGGTGGCATCAGCAGGCCGGATCCGCCGACATAGAGCGTCTGCATCGCGATCCCGATCAGGCCCATGTCGTGAAAGAGCGGCAGCCAGCCGGCAATGACTTCGGCGTCGCCGTGCCGGTAGGTGCGCCGAATCATCTCCTGGTTTGCGAGGAGATTGCGATGGGTGAGCCTCACGCCTTTCGGCTGGCCCGTCGAACCGGATGTATATTGGAGAAAGGCCAGGGAGTCGGCCGCGATGGCGGGCCGCGACCACTCCGCGGCCAGCGCATCGGGCAAATCGTCGATCGCCAGCAGGGTGAGCGTCGGATCGCCGAGTACCGCGGGTGTGATGTGCGTCGAGGTGGCGAGCAGCGTCGCGGTGGTCAGCGCCACGCGGGCACCGGCGTCGCCGACAATGGCCTTCAACCGGTGAATCGACTCGTTGGCCCGCGGTGGGTAGGCCGGCACGGCCACCACTCCGGCGTAGAGGCAGCCGAAGAAGGCGCTCAGGAAGTCGAGCCCGGAGGGGAACAGCAGCAGGGCACGATCGCCTGGTTGGCAACGGCCCCGGAGCCCCGCGGCGATGGCCCGCGCGCGGCGATCGAGGTCGGCATACGTCAGGAGCCCCGTGATCTCCTCGCCGTTGGCGAGAAATCGGAACGCCGGATTGCCGCCCATGGATGCGGCGCGGATTCGCAGCAAATCGGGCCACGTCGAGGCGAACGGCGGTGGAAGTTGGCTGGGGAACGTCAACGCCGGGCAGTGGAAACTTGCGTGCGATTTGCGTCAAGCCGGTGGTGGGGGGGGGGGGGGCGGGGGGCCCCCCCGCGCGCCCGGCGAACCA
>JBIJCX010000220.1:0-13791 GCA_044344465.1 Opitutaceae bacterium | reverse complement strand
CTGACCGCCGCTTCGTCCAGATCGCCGACGCCCTGCGCGAGTCCAACGTCTGGACCAACAACGAATGGCTCTGCCGCCCCGACCTGGTCGAGGCGGAGAAACTCCTGCTCGTCCGGGCCAACATGGAGCCGATGCACTGCCATCCGTTTCACTTTCATCCGCACCGCGAGGAAATCATCTACGTGATCGACGGCCGCGCGGAGCAGTGGGTCGGCAGCGAACATCGCATCCTCCACGCGGGCGAAATGGCGCACATCCCGGCGGGCACGATTCACGCCACCTACAACCCGCACGCGGAGCCGCTGGTCTTCCTGGCCATTCTCTCGCCCGCCAAGCTCCCCGACGATCTCGCCGCCGCGCCGGACCCGAGCGACGTGTCCGCCCAAGAACCGTGGGCCAGCCTCCGCCACAATCTCATTCCCTGCGTCACGCGCGCCTGATTCCCAAAAAATTCTTGGAACGCTAATCTTCGCTGATTCACGCTAATCTCAGAACCGGCGCACCACCGCCACGTGACTTGATTCACCGATGAGGTGAATCTTCCTCCGCCTGTTTATTAGCGAAGATTAGCGTTCCCCCAAAAAAATTCATGAAGCGCCTTTTGCTCCTCGCGACCCTGCTCGCGTTTTCCCTGCCCGTTTTCTCCGCGGCCGCGGAAACGCCGTTGCGCGTCTTCATTCGTTCCGGACCGAAGTCGCACGGCCCCGGGGCGCACGACCATCCGCGTTTCCTCAAGGAATGGGTGCCACTGCTCAACGCCCGCGGCGCCAAGGCCAGCGGGGCCGACGCGTTTCCCACCCGGGAACAGCTCGCCCAAACCGACGTCCTCATCCTCCATGCGCAGGAAGCGGGCAATATTCCCGACGCCGGCGATCGCCGAAATCTCGATGAGTATCTCCAGCGCGGCGGCGGGCTGGTCGTGCTTCATGCCGGCGCGGTCTCGCGCGATCCGGATTGGTATAAGTCCATCGTCGGCGGCTCGTGGCGCTTCCAGACCACCAAATGGCTCGAGGCCCCGATGCACCTGTATTTCACCGACCGCGCGCACCCCATCACCCGCACGGCGTCCAACTGGCAGATGGACGACGAGATTTACTACGACATGGACCTCCTCCCCGAGGCGCACGTGCTCGCCACGGCGTACACCCCCAAGGCGCTCGACACCGGCGGGCGCGGCAACAAGGAGGCCCAGGCGCGCGCGGCCGAGGCCGTCGCCAAGCGCAAGGGCGTGAACATTTACGACATCCAGCCCCAGATGTGGACCTATGAGCGCACCGTCACCGGCGGCGCGCGGCCCTACCGTGCGTTCGTTTCGATCCCCGGCCACCTCTACGAAAATTTCAACCGGCCCAACTACCGCGCCATCCTCCTGCGCGGCATCGCCTGGGCCGGCCAGCGCGCCAACCCCGACGAGCTGTGCACCGCGGCGGAACTCGGCGACGCGCTGCGCTACCCCGACGGAGGCCCGACCGCTCCGGCCCAGGCCGCGGCGAAGATTGAGGTTCACCCCGAGTTCACGCTGAGCCTCGTCGCCGCCGAGCCGCTGATCAACAAGGTCATGAATCTCGACTGGGACGAGAAGGGCCGGCTCTGGGTCTGCGAGACTCCCGAATATCCGAACGGCCGCCGCGCCCCCAACACCGCGCCGTGGAAGGACAGCGGCTCGCTCCGCGGCGCGCAGACCGAGCGCGATCCCGAGGACAGCATCTCCATCCTCACCGACACCAACGGCGACGGCATCATGGACCAGAAGCACGTCTTTGCCGACAAGCTCGAACTGGTCACCAGCTTTTGCTTCTACAAGAATGGCGTCATCGCGTGCAGCGCGCCCGACATCTGGTTCCTGGAGGACACCAATGGCGACGCGGTGGCCGACAAACGCACCAAGCTCTATACCGGTCTCGGCATTCGGGATACACATGCGGTGATCAACAATCTGCGTTGGGGTCTCGATGGCTGGATTTACGCCACCCACGGTTATTCGGATGGCGATGTAACGGCACTCGGCGCTTCGGCCCGAGACCCGAAGACGGAGAGACAGAGAGAGGGAGGGAAAACCACTGGCGCCCTCTCGCCCCGTCTCTCCCTCCCTCCCTCAGTCTCTCCGTCTCTCCCTCTGTCAGTCTCACCCACAGCCACCACCCGTATTGGTAGCGGAGTAATTCGATTCAAACCCGACGGATCCCAAATCGAGCAATACAGCAGCCGCAATGGGAACACCTGGGGCCTCGACATCACGTGGGATGGCCAAGTCTTCTGGACCCAACCCACGAGCGGCACGGTCTTTTTCCACACCGTGCTCCCCGAGAGCATTCTCACGCGGGGCAAGTTTCCCGGCACCAACTCGTGGAAGGGAATGATCACCAACCAGCGCTCCTTTCCGGCGATAGAGTGGCCCGAGCAGGCCTACGTGCAAATCGACCAGGTCGGCCGGTTTACCGCGGCCGCCGGCTGTGCCATCTACGAAGGCGGCGCGTGGCCGGCGAAGTGGAACTACAGCTATTTTACCACCGAGCCCACGCTCAATCTCGTCCACCACCAGTTCGTCCGTCCCGACGGCGTGAGCTACGCCGTCGAAAAGGAAACCGGCCGCGAGGAAACCGAATTCATGCGCAGCAAGGATCTCTGGTTCCGCCCGATCGAGACGCGGGTCGGCCCGGACGGCGCGCTCTACGTCATCGATTTCTACAACCAGGCCGTGATCCACAACGACACCCGCGGTCCGCAGCACGGCCCGGCCAACGCCGCCGTCCGCCCCGATCGCGATCACTATTTCGGCCGCATCTGGCGCGTGCAGCACAAGGACGCAAAGCAGCTGACGTTGCCGGCCATGGAGCTCACGAATCTCGCCAGCCTGATGCGGGCGATCGAAACATCCCCCAACGCGCATGTGAAAAAGACCGCGTGGCGACTGGCCCAGGAAAACCACCCCGGGGCCCGGGAGCTCGCCGCGCTGAAAAAGCCGATGGGGAGCCCCGCACTCGCCCGCTACGAGTCGGCCCGGACCGCAGTCACTCCCGCGCAACGCGCCACGGTCCTCGCCGACTTTGCCGCTGCCACCGACGACTGGACACGATCCGCCCTCATCGCCGCCGCGAAGGCGCACCCCGCCGACTTCCTGGCCGACGCCCTCACGAGCCAGCACGGCGGTGCCCTCGGCGCGTTCGTGACCGCGCTCGCGCCGTCGGTTCCGCCGCCACACGCCGCCCGCCTGGTCCAGGCCGCCGCGGCGAGCCCGGGCCCGTTGGGCGCCCGGCTTCTCCGCGGCCTCTCCGAACTCGGCGACCAACTGCCTGCATTCGACGCCGCCACGTCGTCCGCCCTGCAGAAATTGCTGAACGCCGCCGACACCGCCGCACCCGCGTTGTTGCTGACCGCCAAGGCCGATCGGTCCGGCACCCTGGCCGATTCCGTGGCGCAGGCCGCACGCCGCCTCCTCGCAGATTTCGCCGACGCGAGAACCCCCGACGCGCGCCGCGCCGAGATCGCCCTCTCGCTGCTCGCGTTGCCGCCGCAGCGCGCCGATGCGCTGGCCAGAATTGGAGCGCTGCTGGCCGACCCCGCCGCCCCCGATTCAGTCAAAGCCACGCTGCTCGCGGCGGTCGGCGAACTGCCGGGTCCCGAGTCAGCCAATGTGCTCATCGGCGTATTCGTGCAGTCGCAGTCCGCCGCGATCTTCGAGCAATTGCTCAAGTACCCGGCGTCCGCCCGCGCGCTCATCGCCGCCGTCAAGGACAACCGGATCAGCCCCGCCGTCCTCGGCCCGGGCAACATCGCCCGCCTCCGGACGCATCCCAATACCCGCGTCGCCAACGAGGCCGCGGCCGTTTTCGCGGCCGTCAATCCACCGACCAAACAAAAGGACGATCTCATCGCGACGCTGCACCCCGAGGTTCAGAAACCCGGCGATGCCACCAATGGCCGCGCCCTCTTTGCCGCCGCCTGCGCCATTTGCCACAAGTTCGGCGACGTCGGTCTGCGCGAAGTCGGGCCCCCGCTCGCCGGCATCGGGGCGCGCACTCCGGCCGAGTTGCTCACGGCCATCGTCGACCCGAACCGCCAGATCGAGCCGAATTTCTGGCAGTGGAATATCACCACGAAGAAAGGGGAGATTTTCGTCGGGGTGATCGTGAACGAAAACAACGCCACCATCACTCTCCGCAACCAAGGCGGCGACACCGAGGTCCGCAAAGACGAGATCACCGGCCGCGAAAACACCCGGCGCTCGCTCATGCCCGAGGGCTTCGAAGGTCTCGGCGCCGCCGGCCTGCGTGACCTCGTCGCCTATCTCGCCGCCGGCGCCGCGGCGGCACCAATCTCAAATCTGAAATCTCAGATCTCAGATGCCCCGGCCGACGGCCCCAAGGCAGGCGGCAAGGGCGATCGCCCCCTACCCGCTCCCACGTCCGTCGCCTGGGAACCGGGCAAGACCAAGGTCCTGCTCATCGGCGGCGGGAGTTCGCACGACTTCACCAAGTTCTTCGGCGACACCGACAGCGCCACGCTCAAGGCCGCGGGTTGCAGCGTCCACTACACCGAGGATCGCGATCAGGCCGCCGCCGAGCTCGCCCACGCAGACGTCGCCGTGATCAGCGTGAATCGGAAATTCTTCGACACGCCCGCGTATCGCAAGGCTGTCTTCGACTTCGCCGCCGCGGGCAAAGGCATCGTCATGCTCCACCCCGGCACGTGGTATGGCTACGTCCAATGGCCTCAGCTGAACGCACAGATCGTGGGCGGCGGCGCGCGCGGCCACGACAAGATCGCCAAGTATTCGGTCAATGCGCTGCAACCGGATCACCCGGTGATGAAGGGCGTGCCGGCGAGCTTCGAGGTCGAGGATGAGCTCTACTACATCAACGCCGAGCCGGACAAAATTCCCGCCGACACCTCGCCCATCGTTGTACTGGCCGAGACCTCGCCGAGCGTGAAGTTCAAGCGACCGCATCCGGTCGCGTGGATAACCCGGCATGAAAAGGCGCGCATCGTGGGTTTCACGCTCGGGCATGATGAGCGCGTCCACGATCATCCGGCCTACCGGACAATATTGATCAATGCGGTGAAATGGGTGGGTAGATCAGGTCTCTGATCCGACCCGACTTGACCGTCGCTCCCGATGGTCGGGTCAAAGACCCGACCTACTTCAAACCATGCCCACCATCGCCGTACTCGGCACCTTCGACACCAAGGGCCGCGAACACGCCTTCGTCGCGGAGGTGATTCGCGCACGCGGCTACGCCACCATGCTGATTGATGTGGGCTGCCACGAGGCGCCGACGATTCAACCTGACCTCTCTTCCGCCGCGGTCGCCGCGCACGGTGGCGACGACTGGCGCGCAGTTCTGGAACGGCGCGATCGAGGTGAATCCGTCTCGTTCATGGGCCGCGCGGCCGCGAAGCTGCTCGAGGATTTGGCCGTCCGGGGCCAAATCCAAGGCGTCATCTCGCTCGGCGGCGGTGGCGGCACGGCCATCGCGACAGCGGCGATGCGCGCGCTGCCGATCGGATTCCCCAAGGTCATGGTGTCGACGCTGGCGAGCGGGAACGTCGCGCCCTATATTGGCACCGTCGATATCGTGATGATGCCCGCGATCGTCGATGTGGCCGGGATCAACCGGATCTCCCGCGTTATATTTGAAAATGCCGCGGGTGCGGTCTGCGGCATGGTCGCCACCGCCGAGGCCCGTCGCGCCGCCGCGTCTCCCCTTTCTCCCGCGTCCCCCGCGTCTTCCGAAAAGCCCATCATTGTCGCCAGCATGTTTGGGAACACGACGGCTGGGGTGACGGAGGCGCGGCGAATCATGGAGGCCGCCGGTTATGAGGTCATGGTGTTCGCCGCTACGGGTACCGGTGGACGCGCCATGGAATCGCTGATCGCCAGCGGGATGGTCGCGGGCGTGTTTGATTTCACGACCACCGAATGGGCGGACGAACTGGTCGGCGGCGTGCTCAGCGCCGGCCCCGGGCGACTCGAAGCCGCGGCCAAGGCCGGCGTGCCCGCGGTCATCGCGCCCGGTTGCCTCGACATGGTGAACTTCGGCGAGCCGTCCACGGTGCCGGCGAAATTCGCGGGCCGGAGGTTTTACCACCACAACGCCCAGGTCACCCTGATGCGCACCACCCCCTCCGAATGCGCCGAACTCGGCCGCATCCTCGCGGAGAAGATCAACCGCTACACCGCGCCCGTGACCGTGTTGCTGCCGCGACGTGCGATCAGCATCATCAGCGCGGAAGGAAAACCGTTTCACGATCCTGCCGCCGACGAGGCCTTGTTCGGGGCCCTGAAGGCCAATCTCCGCCCGGACATCCCGGTGAAGGAGCTCGACTTGGAAATCAATGATCCGATCTTCGCCCGAGCCTGCGCGGAGACTCTGCTCGGCCTCTTGCCCCCTACTACCTTTCGACCCGCCAAACCGGTTGACCCCTGAATTTTCCGGATTTCAGCCGCCCGATATTCAGTTTTCAATGTGACTTCTCACTTTCCCCTCATGCTATCGCGCACCCTTTGGATCCTCGTTCTCGCTGCGTTCCTCCCCGCCCGCTCCGCGCCCGCGGTTTCCCTCTTCGACGGCAAGTCCCTCGCCGGCTGGGAAGGCGATCTCAAATGGTGGCGCGTGCAGGATGGCCTGATCGCGGGCGGCTCGTTGACCGAGAAGGTGCCGCGCAACCTCTTCCTCGCGACCACGCGTTCGTTCCAAAATTTCGACCTGCGCCTCAAGCTCAAGCTCACCGGCGTCCCGAACACCGGGATGATCAACAGCGGCGTCCAGATTCGCAGCCTGCGTGTGCCGGGGAGCACGGAGATGTGCGGCTATCAGGTCGACGCGGGTGACGGCTGGTGGGGCAAACTGTACGACGAGTCGCGTCGCCGCAAAGTCATCGCCGAGCCGGCCAACCCCGTCGCACTGAATGCCGCCGTCAAGCCGGACGAGTGGAACGAATACCGTATCCGCACCGAGGGTGCGCGCATCCGCTCGTGGATCAACGGCGTCCCCGCGCTCGATTACACCGAAACGGAGCCCGCCATCGCGCAGGACGGCCACATCGGCCTCCAAATCCACAGCGGCGGCATGGCGTTGGTGCAGATCAAGGATATCAGGATCGAGGAACTTCCGCCGACGCCCGGCGCGCCGACCTGGGACAAGGTCGGGCGGCCGAAGGCCGCTGACCCGACGGCACCCAAAAGTTCCGCACCTAAGAAAAAGGCTGCGAACCCGGCACCGCCGAGAGTGTAACGAGCCGCGCCGCCGGCGCGGAAATGCTCAGGCCAGCAGACGGGCAAGCTCAGTGCGGCTGCGAAGGCCGAGTTTTCGATAAATTGAGTTCAACTGGAATTCCACGGTGCGGAGCGATTTTCCCAGCTGGTTCGCCACGGCTTGATTTCGCGCGCCGCCGGCCACCAACAATGCCACCTCCCGCTCACTCGCGGTCAGAGCACTCAGCAGTTGTAAGGCGGCGGGGCGAGCCGGCCGGCCCGAGCCGTCCGCCATCGGACCACGGCAAAAGGTCACGACCAATGTGCAGCACGCCCAAGGACCCTTGAGCGGCGACCTAAGGCTGATCGTGGCCGTGAGGCCGGGAATACTTGGATGCGCGACGCGGCTTTCGCCGGATCGGGTCGGGACGTTAACCGAATGTTCGAGCAACGCCGAACAGGCGGCAGCAACTTCCGGCGGCAAACGAAAACTTCCCCGTGAATTGAGCGCCCGGGCGTCCGCCGGACCATGGTTCCAGACGGCGCAAAGTTCGTAGGCTTCCTGGGTGGCAAAGTTCAGCTTGCCGCGTCCATCCAGAAAAAGAACCGGCAGTGGGAGGTGGGTGACGAACTGCTGGATGGCAGCCTGCTGGCTGCGTTCGCCCTGCAGCGCGCGCAAGCGCTGGAGCGCAGCGCCCAGATCGGCGTGGAGTCGATGGAGAAACTCATTCTCGGCGGGCGAGAAATCGCCTTGAGCCGCCGTTCGCCGCACACTGAACAGGGCGTCCGGTGCATTCCGTTTCCAGAAAACCAGATGCACGAATCGGTCCCACGCGCTCAAGGTCACTTCTTTTTCCAGTCGCCGGAGCGGGGCCGCGGGATCCGTCTCGATGACCTCGCGGTAGGTGTAAAGCTTGATGCGCGGGTGATGGCGGAGAAACGGCCTGGAGACGCTGACCGTCGCGGCCGACCCAAAGTTGAAGTAATCTCCCGCCACCACATGATGCCGCGACTCCGCGGCCCGGAAATTCTCGATCCCGACCAGCAAGCTGCAGGAGTGATATGGCAGCACGAGATCGAGCAGCCTGACGCTGGCGCGCCAGACGCTTTCGCCATCCAGCGCAGCGTGCAGCTCAAAGCGCCGGCGCTCAAGTTCGTCCGGTGCGGACGGCGACTGGACCAAAATCATGGCTGGGTAGACTGGGAAAAGAAGGGTTCGCGATTCAGCCGCCACCGTAGGGTGCCCCGCTGGAAATAGAAGCGAATTATCACCCGCCCGTTCAGGTGTTTCCACCGATGGACGCCGGGAACGGTTGGGATATCCTAGGCGCGCTCGTGATTACCCTCCGCGATGGCATTTCGCCCTTCGTTCCGACTCTCCTTCGACCCTTCGCCCGCCGACCCGCTCACCCACCCTCTTGGAGTGTGATCCCGATCCGCAAAACACCGATTGTCCGGTAAGCCATGCGCAACCGGTCCTTGTACGCCCTCGTCATCGTCTCCGCGCTGGGATACTTCGTCGACGCTTTCGACTTGGTGATCTTCAGTGTCGTGCGCAAGGCCAGCCTGGCGGAACTGGGCGTTCCGGACGGCCAGTCGCTTTCCGTCGGTCTCCTGCTGTACAACTGGCAGATGGCGGGCATGCTGATTGGCGGGGTGCTCTGGGGCGTGATCGGCGACAAGCGTGGCCGACTGACGGTCCTGTTCGCCTCCATCATTGTCTATAGCGGGGCGAATCTGACGAACGGGTTCGTCACCTCCGTTGAGTGGTACAAAATCCTGCGGTTCATCGCCGGCATCGGGCTCGCCGGCGAACTGGGCGTGGGCGTCGCGATTGTGAGTGAAGTGATGTCCGCCCAGCGGCGGGGCATCGGCACGATGATCATCGCCGTATGCGGCGTGCTCGGCTCCACATCGGCGGGATATTTTGGCACCCAGCTTTATTGGCGCCACTCCTTCATCATTGGCGGTTGCATGGGCTTTTGCCTGTTGCTCCTGCGGATGAGCGTGGCCGAATCGGAGCTGTTTCGCCGCGTCCGGCTGCAACCGGTCGCCCGCGGGAGCCTGCGCCTGCTTCTTGGCCAGCCCAAGCGCGTCGCGAGGTACCTCCTCTGTGTCGGCGTCGGGCTGCCCATCTATGTCGTGATGGGGCTGCTGATGACCGGAGCACCGGAGTTCGGCCTCGCCCTCGGGCTGTCCGTGGCGCCCGTGGCCGGCACGGCCGTTCTCATCTGCCATGTCAGCATGCTGGCGGGCGATGTCGCCTGCACCATCGTCAGCCAGTTGCTGCGGAGTCGGAGGAAGGCCTTCGTCCTCTTCCACGCCATCTGCCTGTTGGGGATGCTGCTCTACCTGTATATACCTCCCAGCGGACTGCCTGACTTCTATGCCCGGTGTGCGATCGTGGGTTTCGGCTGCGGATTCTGGGTCTTGCTCACCACGAACGCGGCGGAGCAATTCGGCACGAACCTGCGGGCGACCGTCGCCACCTCCGTGCCCAATCTGGTGCGCGGCATGTTGATCCCGATCACGTTCGTCTACGAACTGCTCCGACCAGGGCTGGGCGTCGTGCATGCGGCGGGAGTCATCGGCGTCACGTGCGCCGTGGCAGCGATTATCAGCAGCCTTCTCCTGACCGAAAAATTCGGCACTGACCTCAACTACGTGGAATAACTATGTCGCTCCCCCCCACCCTGCGCCGCTGCCTCCTCTTTGTCCCGGGCACCCGGCCCGACCGGTTCCCGAAGGCGGCCGCCTCCGGCGCGGACACCATCTGCCTCGACCTCGAGGACTCGGTTCCCCCGGCCGAAAAGGGAATGGCGCGGAAAAACGTCCTGGCCTATTTGGCCGGCCCGTCCCCGGAACGACCCGTCGAGCGGGCCGTGCGTTTCAATGCGCTGTTCACCCAGGAAGGTATCGAGGATCTCCTGGCCTTCGTGCACGCGGGCTGCGTTCCCGATCTGATCGTTTTGCCCAAGGTACGCGACACCCATGATCTCCGGATCGTGCGCGACCTCTGGTCCGGCGCGCATCCACCGCTGCTGTGCATTGTCGAGACCGCCGCGGGTATTCTGCACGCCGCCGAGATTGCGGCCCACGCTGGAGCCGGCGTCCTGTTTGGAGCGGCGGATCTTTCGGCGGAGATGGACATAGGTCCCACGAGCGAATCCCTGGTGCATGCCCGGAGCCACGTTATCCTCGCGGGAAGGGCCGCGCGGGTTGGTGTCCTCGACTCGCCCTATCTCGCGGTGCGGGACACGCACGGCCTGCGGGAAGAGACCAGCCGGGCGCGCGCGGCGGGATTCACCGGCAAGGCCGCCATCCACCCGGATCAGGTGCCCGTGATCCAGTCGGTCTTCACGCCGAACGCCGAAGAAATCGAGCGGGCCAGGCGGGCGCTGGCCGCCTTCACCGCGGGCGGCGAGCGCGCCACGCTCTTCGAGGGACAGCTCCTTGAGAAGCCCATGATTGAGGCCTTCAAGCGCACTCTGCTGGTCGCCGCGGGCGCGTCAACCTCATCAACCTAAACGTCACTCTCTATATGGCTACAGACAATCCTGCACCCGCCGCCAAGCGCATTCATCTGCAGAGTCACGGCAGATATCTCGAAGACTTCGAACCCGGCGACATATATCAGCACCGCCCGGGGCGCACGATCTCGGAGACGGACAATACGTGGTTCTGCCTGCTGACCATGAACCAGCATCCGCTGCACTGCGATGCGGAGTATGCCAAGGCCAGCGAATTCAAGCGCCTGCTCGTCGCCAGCCCCCTCACCCTGGCCATTGTGGTCGGTCTGACGGTCTCCGATGTCAGCCAGAAGGCCATCGCCAACCTGGGGTGGAAGGAGATCCGCCTGCCCGCGCCGGTTTTTCCCGGTGACACCCTGTACGCGGAAACTGAAGTGCTGGAGAAACGCGCCTCCAAAAGCCGTCCGCATCAGGGCATTGTGACGGTGAAAACAATCGGCAAGAATCAGGACGGCGTCACGGTCTGCGAATTCGTCCGCTCCATGCTGATTCCCGTCCGGGGGCACGCGGTCGACGATGCGATCGAGGCGAACAAAGCCCGGCCATGACTCCGCTGAACCACGCCCTGCCGCTCTCGAGCCTTCGGGTCATCTCGATCGAGCAATACGGTGCCGCACCCTACGGTTCGCTCTTCCTCGCGCAAATGGGCGCCGAGGTCATCAAGGTGGAACCGGCCGACTCGGGTGGCGACGTCTCCCGCAGCGTCGGCCCCTATTTGCTGGGGCAGCACGACAGCCAGTTCTTCCAGACGTTCAATGCGAACAAAAAAAGCCTGACCCTGAATATCAAGACGCCCGAGGGTCGCGCCATCCTGGAGCGATTGGTGGGTTCAGCCGACGCGCTGATTCACAACCTCCGCGGCGACCATGCCGCCAAGCACAAGTTGACCTATGCCGACCTTGGTAAAATCAACCCACGGATCGTGTGTGGACACCTGAGCGCATACGGACGGACTGGGGAGCGCTCCTCGTGGCCGGGGTACGACTATCTGATGCAGGCGGAAGCCGGTTTTCTCTCGTTGACGGGAGAACCCGGGGGGCCCCCGGCCCGTTTCGGACTTTCCGTCGTCGACTATATGACAGGCCTGATGCTGGTCTACGCGGTGACAGCCGGGGTGATCAAAGCCAAGGACTCGGGCATCGGCTGCGATGTCGATATCAGCCTCTACGACGCCGCCATGCACCAGCTCTCCTATCTGGCCACCTGGTACCTGAATGAGGCCCACGTGACGAAAAACGCCGCCCGCTCCGCGCATCCGTCAATCACCCCGAGCCAGTTGGTCAAAACCAAGGACGGCTGGATCTTCCTCATGTGCCAAACCCAGAAATTCTGGGAGGCCCTGACCGCCGCACTCGAGGCCCCGCAGCTTTCCGGCGATCCCAAGTTCGCCACGCTGGCCGGCCGCCTCGAGCATCGCGCGACCCTGACGCAACTCCTCGACGCCGTGTTTGGAGACAAGACCACCGACGAATGGCTGCAGCGACTGCGCGGGGTGGTGCCAGCCTCTCCCGTCCATGACTTGCCTGAAGCACTGAACAATCCGTTCCTCACCGAAATGGAAATGGTGGCGCCCGTGCCGCATCCCGGACGACCGGACTTCAGAATGCTCGCGAACCCGATCCGGGTGGATGGCGCACGGTTGCCCGCGTGCGCCGCGCCGCAGTTGGGAGCCGACACCGAGCAAATTCTCACCCAGGTGGGGTATTCGCCTGACGAAATCGCCGCTCTGCGACAAAGGAAGATCATTTGAACCGACGTGGCCGAAACGGCGATGATTGCCAATAAAGATTTACAGCTAATGATACCAAAACAAGTGTTTCCACCGATAGACGGGAGGCGCTGCAGCAACATATACTCAAGACCGTGTCGCAAGCAACCTTCGGACCTGCCCCCACAAGCTTCACGGCGACGCAAAGCTTCTAGAAGCGAATCGCGACGCTTCCTCCCTCTTACGTTCCACCTACCCATGAGGACTACCGTCGTAAGAATAGATCCAACACGTGCAGCTCAACCGAAACCCCACCATTCTTGCCCAACACGAAGTGGCGTGCCGCTGTCGTGGCAAGGGAACCGTCACGGGAAGAATCTTCAACCCCGCAACCCGAGGGTATTCAATGCAGTCGCAGGTGTGCGGGGATAACAATCGCAAAACAAGTGTTTCCATCGATGGACAGCCGAGGACAGCATATATACCGTAGCCATGTCCGGAGATGTAATTGCCACGATACAGACTACGCTCTGTTGCCAAGCGCCGATGCCATTTTGTAGCAAAAGTACAATCCGCAGGAGTGCGCGCGAAGAACGCAAATAAATACTCAGTTTCGAACCACCCATCCCATGAATAATGCAATATGTAAAGTCGTCCTTCAGACCGCGCTTGTACGTAGCGAGAATTGGTGCCCAGTAGCTGTTGGCAAAATGTTGGCACTGGTTTTTACGATCACTGTATCCGGGCAAAACCTTGCGCTGGCACAAGGGATGGGCACGATTGCCGGTCGAGTCTCAATTCCTGCTCAAGGCGAATACGTTCGCAGCGCCGAAATACGAATCGAAGGAATGCAAGCCGTAGCGAATTCCGATGCGAACGGTTCATATCGTCTGTATAACGTCCCAGCGGGCCGCGCTACGCTCACCGTCACCTACACCGGCTACGAACCGGTTTCTGTTTCCGTCTTGGTAATACGCGGCCAGACGCTGACACAAAATTTCGATCTGCGTAGCGCGGAACTCACCGCACTGGCGGATCATACAGTGAAAATGGACGTTTTCACAGTTTCAACGGGAAGGGAAGGGCAAGCCAAGGCGATCATGGAACAGAAGGCGGCGATGACGGCAACCAACGTGATCGCGGCCGACTCGTTTGGCAGTTTGGCCGAGGGAAATGTAGCGGAACTGTTGCAGTACCTTCCCGGGGTCGAGGTCAATCCGGATGGCGCCATAAGCTCCAGCGTGAGTATTCGCGGCATGGGCCCGGAATACGGCGGATTGACCGTCGACGGCATGGCAGCCTTAGGAACCGCAATCGGTACCGGTCGTGCTCCGAGTTATGGGCGAACTAACCTAAAC
>JBIJCX010000557.1:0-4038 GCA_044344465.1 Opitutaceae bacterium | reverse complement strand
CACCGGCCGTGGCGGCCGCGTTTGCCACCGGAGCGCTCCACTCGATGTGTCCGTCCGCACCGAGCCGGAGTCGGACAACATGGTGCGCCCAGACACCGAACCACGTGTCGTCAGGTTCACGGCACCAACGGAAGGCCTGCCCGCCATCGAGCGTCTCCGCGAGCACCGGGGCGCTGAGGGCCGGCGCACCGCCGACGGGTTGCCATAAAGTGAAAGGCGTGGCGGGCATGCGGTTCAGCGATAGATCTGTCCACGAGATCCGATGTCCGTCACGAGCACGAGCAGGTGGTCGTCTTCGATTTGGTAGAGGATACGGCAACCGCCGATGCGAATGCGATAGACGTGGCGCAACCCTTGCAGCGGCTGGCAGCCAGCCGGCCGCGGGTTATCCGCCAGACCGTCGATCACCCGCTCGAAGCGGGCGCGCTGGCCCGCGTCGGTCAGTCGCTCAAGAAACTTTCGCGCGGGCCTGGCGACAAGTACCGTGTAGCGCATGGAGTTCGCGTTTGACGTCCGTCCACGGCTTGAAGTCGCCTTCCAGCAGTGCCGCACGGTGCGCGACCAAGTCGGCCAAGTCCTCGCCACGTCGCGCGAGTCGCCGCCGCAAGGCGTGCAGCTGACGCGGCGTCATGGCGCCAATCGCGCGATCTATTTCAACGACTGTGGGCATGAAACAGATCAACCGCCTTCGGGAAGGATTGTCAACGGGTCGGCCGAGATCCGTCACTTCGCGGGCTTCTCCCACAGGAAACTTTTCTGTTCGACGAGCACCCGGCCCCCGGCGTCAACCAGCGTCAGTTTCCAGGCCGCGGGACTGGCCTTGCTCCCGCCCGGCCAGGCGCCACCGGTGAGCCCGAGCTGGAACACGCTTTCCTTGGCCGGCAAGGCCGCGGGAAACGTGAACGTCTTTGGCTCGGGAGCATCGGCCCGGATAACGCTCACTTCAAATCGCGCCCCGGTGATCGCCGCCGCACTCTTCACCCGCACCAGAAAATAATAGCCGGAGCGAACGTCCTTCTCCGAGCGCAGGATGGTCTGGCTGCCAGGGTTTTCGCGGCGCCCGAAGTACTCGCCGATCCGCTCAAAATGCTCGGCGTCGCGCCAGCCCGGCCACACGCGGAGCAGCTCGACCTCGGCCGCGCGCGCCAGGGAGGCCGCGCAGGAAACGAATCCCACGAAAACGAAAAACAGGTGGCGGCGACGGCGCATGGCGGAAAGTTGGGTGGCCTCGCGGCGTGGCGCAAGCGAAGCGTCGTGGCCAGGAGATTTTCAATCCACTCAATCCTTTGGCCCACGGAACACACGGAATACACGGAAGAAATTTTCCCGCCTATCGCGGCGCCGCCGGCGACCAGGGTTCCGTGTATTCCGTGTGTTCCGTGGGCAATGCTCTCTCCGTTTTCGGGCTGCGGCCGCGATGGGAGGTCTGCGGCGGGCGGCCGAAACCGAGATCACTCCCCCAGCCGCACCCCTTGATATCGGCGGGTGCCGAGCAAAGACGGCGGCCAGCCTTTCACCGCGGGGTGGAGGAGATACGTCTGCGCCCCGTGGAAGAGGGGCGCGATCGGCGCGGCCTCGAGCAGCAGCGTCTCCGCTTGTTGGAGACTCGCCTGCCGCCCGACATCCTGGGCCGCCCCGTCGGCGTCCGCGAGGTGGCGGTCGAAGTCGCGACTGCCCCAGCCGGTCCAGTTGTAGCCGCCACCGGTGACGAAGAGGCCGAGGAAATTTGCCGGGTCGGGAAAATCGCCGATCCATGAGCTAAAGCTAATCGTGTAGGCGAGGGTCTGCTGGTTTTGCAGCCACGTCTTCTGCTCCGCTTGCGCGATCGTGATGCGCAACCCGAGTTCGCGTTGCCAGGTGGCCTGCAACACCTCGGCGACCTGCGGCTGGATTTCATCATTCCGGCACTGCACCTCGAATGTCGGCAGCCCCGCGCCTTTGGCATGGCCGGCCGCGATCAGGAGCTGGCGGGCCGCCGCGAAATCCGTCCCGGCGCGCGCCTGCGCGGTGTAGCCGCCGGTTCCGGGGGGCGTCAGCGCGAACGCCGGCGCGCGGCTGTCGCGCAGCACGGTGCGGGCGATGGCCTCGCGCGGAATCGCGAGCGAAAGGGCGCGGCGCACCCGGGCGTCGTCGAGCGGCGGCCGCTGCGTATTGAAGCGCAGGAAGACCGTTTGCAGAAAGGGATCGAGCCGCAGTTCCGACTTGGCGGCGGCCTCGCCCCGGGACGCGCGCTCCCGCCAGGCGCTCACTTTGGTCAGCGGCAGCGTGAATGTGGCGTGAACCTGGCGGGCTCGGAAGTTGCGCTCGTCGACGTCCGGGTTCTCGGTGGGAAAAAAGACGATCCCGTCCGGTCGCACCGCCGCTGCGCCCCAGTAATGCGGATTCCGGGTGACGGCGATGCGCGCGTTGGGGATCCACTCCTTCAAGGTGAACGGTCCGTTGCCGACGAGATTGCCGGGACGCGTCCAGGCGGTGCCGCGTTTTGCGCGGGCATCAAACTGGGCGAGCACGCGGCGGTTGACCGGATAAGTTGCCGGCTGCGCCGTGAGCATCGCGAAATACGGGGTGGGTCGCGCCAGCGTGACCACGAGCGTTTTGGGATCGGGTGCCGCGGCGCCAAGCGTGGTCGGATCGGTCAGGGTGCCCTTGTTGAACGCCTCGGCGTTCTTGATCGGATAGAGGTAGTAGGCGTTTTCCGCTCCGACGGCGGGCGAGAGCAGGCGCTGCCACGAGGAGACGAAGTCGTCCGCGGTGAGCGGATCACCGTTGGACCATTTCAGGCCTGGTCGGAGATGGAACGTCCACCCCAGCCGGTCCGGGGAAACGTCCCAGCGTTCGGCCGCGGCGGCGACCGGCTGCGAAGTCTGCTCGTCGAGCACGGTCAGGCCTTCGAACAGGGCCATCATGATGTTTTGATCCGAGTACGCGGTGAGGATTTGCGGATCGAGATCGGCGGGTTCGGCGCCGTTTCCGAGGAGGAGCGTTTGCGTGCGAATGCCGGCGTCGGCGGGGGCCTCGCGCTTGGCGCAGCCCGTGAGACCGAGGACAAAAAGCAGCAGACCGAGAACCGCCGGATTGGAGCGCATGCGACAGAAAAGCGGCCGCGGACGGCGCAGGCAAAAACGTTTTCGAGGCAACCGCCAACCCGGATATTTCGCACCGCGGCTCCAGGAAACATCCGGGCCAACGCGGCCCCGGCGTTCGCTCCGGGGAGATTACGTCGCCCGGGTCTTCGAGTAATACCACTCCAGCATCTGGGCGGAGGTGCCCTCGTCGACGTTCTCGCTGCCGAGGGCGGCCTCGCCCTTGGCCTCGGGCAGGATTTCCCGCAGCGCCCAGCGGTTGCCGTCGCGGCCGAAGGTCCAGAATTCCGTCCACGGTTTCACCCATTCGTCGCGGCGCACGTCCCTCCCCGCTTGGGTGATGATGACTTGCGCGTGCGCGTTGAGGCGCACGGTGAAGGCGTCGAGCTGGCGATCGTCGCGATTGTTGAGGTGAACGATCTCGACCTTGCGGATGCAGAGATTGCGGTACTCGATCTTCCAGCCGTTTTGCCGGTTCGCCGTATTCACCGAACGAAGACGCTCCAGCAGCGCGGGCGCGAGCGGCGTGCCGGTGAAGGCGCCGGGGCTTCCGTCCTGCCAGCCAAGGAGCACGTTGAGGAAGACGCGCCGCACCGTGGCAACCATCTCCTCGCGGTTCCAGATCGGGTCGGTCTTGACGAGGAAGTTCAGCAGCCGCCCGATCTTCTGTGTCTTGATCTGCACCTCGGGTGGCAGCACCGGGCCGGCCGGACCGCTCGTGCCGGCGGCCTCGCCGTAGATCTGATCGCGGCCCAGGTCGGTGAATTGCTCAAAGAAATTTTCGGTCGTGAGGGCGTCGGATTCCCTGGTCTGCTCGATTTCGCGCAGTCGGAACGCGCCGTCGACCAGTTGAAACGTCCAGAATTCCTGGAAGCGGGCGGGCGCGGTGTCGCCGCGCAGGAATTCCCTGGTCCGGTCATCGATGTAGTAGTCGCGGGCGCGGGCGGTGATGAGC
>JBIJCX010000219.1:0-13837 GCA_044344465.1 Opitutaceae bacterium | reverse complement strand
TTGAAACACGCGCGGCTCGCGGCTTTTGGGGCGACCCGCCGCGCCGGTTCCAAGGCCGGCGAGGATGCGCAGCTGCGCACGCTCCTCGACAGCGGAATGCCGGTGGTGACGATTGTGGGCAAGACCTGGACGCTCCACGTCACCGAAATCCTGCGGACAACGCTGGAGGAGAATCTGGCGATGATCGAGGACTCCGCGCGCCACCTCGTCGCGGCGGGGCGCGAGGTGATCTACGATGCCGAGCATTTTTTCGACGGCTACAAATCCGATCCGGACTACGCCCTGCGGACGCTCGCGGCGGCGGTGCGCGGCGGCGCGAGCAACCTGACGCTCTGTGACACCAACGGCGGTACGCTCGTCGACGAGTTCAAAGCCATCGTGGCGCGGGCCGTGGCCGAGTTCGGCGGGGATAAGATCGGCGTGCACTGCCATAATGACAGCGGCCTCGGCGTCGCGCTGACGCTGGGGGGCATCGCCGCCGGAGCGACGCTCGTGCAGGGCACGATGAACGGCTATGGTGAGCGCGTCGGAAACGCGAATCTCGTCACCGTCCTGCCGAATCTTTTTCTGAAAATGGGATGCAGCGCGCGCTGTTCGCCCAACCTTGGACAGCTCCGGACGCTATCGCTGTTTTTCGACGAGCTCGCAAATCTCCGACCGGATCCAAAGGCGCCGTTTGTCGGCCAGTCCGCTTTCGCGCACAAGGGCGGCTTGCATGCCAATGCCGCGCAAAAGGTGGCACGCAGCTACGAGCACATCGACCCGGCGCTCGTCGGCAACCGCACGCGCGTACTCGTGTCCGACATGGCCGGCCGCAGCAGTCTGGCGCTCAAGGCGAAAGAACTCGGGCTCGAACTCGACGAGAAACGCCCCGAGATGAAGGGTCTCATCGAGGAGCTGAAGGAGCGCGAGTTTCGCGGCTATGAATACGAAGCGGCTGATGCCTCCTTCAAGCTGCTCGTCGCGAGGTCACTGGGACAGCAGAGGACTTTTTTCGAGGTCGAGAGCTACCGCGTGATCATCGAGCGCCATGGCGGCCAACTCTGGGCCGAGGCGACGGTAAAGTTGAACGTCAACGGCGATTGGATGCACACGGTGGCGGAGGAGACGGGCCCGATTGGTGCGCTCGACAAGGCGCTGCGGCTGGCCCTCGAGAAGATTTATCCGCAGCTTCGGGACATGAAACTGCGGGACTACAAAGTCCGCATCCTCGAGGGCAACAGCGGTGCCGCCTCGAGGACCCGGGTTTTGATCGAGAGCGGCGATGGCGAGCGAATCTGGGGCACCGTGGGTGTGAGCGACAACATCATCGACGCCAGTTGGGAAGCGCTCCGGGAATCGGTGGAGTTCAAGTTGTCGCTGGGCTAGATCCCTGCGGCGCAAAAGCCTCAACTGACCCGCTGCGCCATGTTTGCTGCCAGTGCGGTCAGAAAATCCGGTTCCGCTGGCAGTTGCCGCAAAGCGTCGATCGCGGCCTTGGTCTGCTCGGTGGCGAAGCGGCGGGAGGCTTCCAGGCCGTGGAGTTTAACAAAGGTGGCCTTGCCCGCTTTCGCATCCTTGCCGGCCGTCTTGCCCAGGGTCGCGGTGTCGGCGGTGGCGTCGAGGATGTCGTCAATGATTTGAAAGGCGAGGCCGAGGTGCCGGCCGGCGCGACGGAGCGTCGCCAGGTTGGGGTCGGTGGTGCCGCTGATGAGTCCGCCCATCACGAGCGCGGCCTCGATCATCGCCGCCGTCTTGTTGAGATGAATGAACTCGAGTTCGTCCGGCGTGGCGTCGGCTCTCTTCTCGGCGAGCAGATCCTCCACCTGGCCGCCGATGAGGCGGCGGCTGCCGGCGGCTTCGGCGAGCTCGCGGACAAGTGCGATGGCGAGTGCGGCGGGATAATGGTTCGAGAGGAGGGCGAAGGCGTGGGTGAGCAGCGCATCGCCGGCGAGCAGGGCGGTCGCTTCGTCGAACTGTTTGTGCGCCGTGGGGCGGCCGCGGCGGAGATCGTCATTGTCCATGCACGGGAGATCGTCGTGGATCAGCGAGTACGTGTGGACGCATTCGAGCGCGACCGCGGCGGGGAGCGGGTCAATGTGAGTGGTCGGGAGGGCGGGGGCCGACGGGGGCCGTGGCGGCACGATGTCGTCGCCCCGGCAAGTCGCACCGGCGAACAATTCGGCGGTTGCGAGCAGGAGCACCGGTCGCAGCCGCTTGCCGCCGGCCTCGAGGCTGTAACGCATGGCCTGGTGCAGCCGCGACGGCCGGGTGTTGCCAGGAGGGACGTGGCGATCGAGACCCTGTTCGAGGCCGAGAACGTAACGTTTGAGCTCGCGGGGAAAATCCATCCCATCCTGCGTGGGCGAAATTGCGGCGTGGTGCAACTCCGGGACGAACTTTGTGGTTGCGCCGGCCGCGGCGGGGCGTTTCCTCTGACCCTTCAACCCATTTAGAACCATGCAAGAACAAGTCATTCTGGAGTGCACCGAGGCCAAAAAAGAGGGCAAGCCGGTGTCGCGTTACCTCACCTTCCGTAACAAGAAGACCGTCACCGAGCGCATCGAGAAGAAGAAATACAATCCTTTTCTCAAGCGCCACACCCTGCACAAGGAAATCAAGTAACGCTCTGGGACCACGCTGCTTCTGGAGCGGCTCTCAGCGATGCAGCCGGGCAATTAGCCCGGCTTTTTTGCTGGCCCGAATCGAGGGCATGCCGGGCAAATCCGGATCATTGCCGCGTCACGGCTTTAAGGGGCGTCCTGAATTCCTCCCGTTTTCCGGGCCGGTCCGACCAAGTCTCAGGCGCCCTTTTTCTGGCTCTCGCCGGGGTGGAAAGGGGCCGTGGAACTGGCCGTGGGATGCGCATGCTGGTGCTGGTGCCGTCGCGCCGCCCTCCAGCTTTCCCGGTGCTTGCGAATCCAGTCGAGGAGGGCCCGCTCGAATCCGATGTCGTAACCGAGCCGCTCAGATTCGATCCACTTGTGTTTCAGGATCTCCTCACGCTCGGCCAGAAACTCCTGATAGAGGCTGGACTGTTTCACGAACTCGCGGGAGGTCGAGGGCTCTTGAGCAGGAGAAGTCATGCAGCGCGGAATAAAATGAGGGCGACCCGCGAATCCTGTCAATGCCGGCAAATACCGGAAATAAATCTCGGCGATTTCACGCGCGCGCGGTCGACAATTGCTTCAGCTGGGCCAGCAGGGCCTCCGCGATCTCCCGGAAGATGCCGGCCGCCAGGCCGGCCGGAGCACTCACGACAACGGGCTCGCCGGCATCGCCACCGGCGCGGATTTCCGGAATGAGCGGCACCTGACCAAGCAGCGTCGTTCCGAGCTTTTCCGCCGTGATGATCCCGCCGCCCGAACCGAAGAGCTCATGGCGGTGGCCGGCCGGATCGACAAAGTAGCTCATGTTCTCGGCCACCCCGAGCAGCGGCACGTTCACCTTCTGAAACATCAGCCCGCCCTTGCGCGCGACATTGGTTGCGGCCGCCTGCGGGGTCGTCACGATCACCGCCCCATCGAGCGGCAGCGTCTGCACGAGCGACAGCTGGGCATCGCCGGTACCGGGCGGCAGGTCGACCAGCAACACGTCGAGCTCGCCCCATTTCACGTTCTGCACGAACTGTTGCACCGTCTTCATGATCATCGGCCCGCGCCAGATCACCGGGGTGTTGTCGTCCACGAGAAAACCCATGCTCATCACCTTCACGCCGTGTCGCTCCATCGGCACGAGCATCGCTTCGGCGCCATCGCCCTCGACCTCCGGGCGGCCATGCAGGCCCATCATCAGCGGCACGCTCGGACCGTAAATATCGATATCCATCAGACCTACCCGACCGGTTCGGCCGCCGAGACTGAGCACCTGGGCCAGGGCACAGGCCAGATTGACGGCAAACGTGCTCTTGCCCACGCCGCCCTTGCCCGACGCGATGGCCACAGCGTAGCCGATGGTCTTCGGCGTCCCTGCATGGGTGGAGAGATGAGGTCCGGCGGGCGCGGCCGTCGCCTTGGCCGGGGTGACTGCGATTTCAACAATGATGTCCTTCACGCCGGGCAGCGTGCGCAGGCATTGCTCGACCTCGGATTTCAGTTGCCGCGGCACCTTGGCATCACTGGTGGCGAGCGCCAGCGACACCTTGACCGTGCCGTCGAGGAAGCCGGCTGATCGCACCAGCCCGAACGACACGATGTCGCGGCTGAACCCGGGATATTTCACGGCCTTGAGGTGGGCTTTGATTTCGTCGGACGTCACGTGGTGGGAATGCGATTGGCTCAAATTAGAGTTGTTATGCTTCCGCCCGGAGCAAATAGAAATGGGCCGGGCGCGGCGATTCATTCCCCCGCCTTTTCCACATGCCAACCTTCCTGCGCCTTCTCTTCTTTGCCGCCCTTGCCGCCACGCCGGTGATTGCCCAGCGCAACATCGGCGAAGTGCGCGTCGAAGTGGACAAGAACACGATTCCGGTCCGGGTTTCAGCCGGCACTCCGGAACTTAACGCCTTGGCGCTGCTCGCGTTCAATGCGCACGGTCGCTACAAGCTCGTGGCCAGCGGCCATGCCTACGACATCCGTTTTACCCAGGCAGCCGCTACGCAGGTGCGGGTCGACATCACCAAGGGTCTCGCCGCCACCCCCGTGGCGTCGGAGACGGTGACCGGCAACACCGCTCGCAACGCCCTGCTGCGCGCGGCCGATGTGGCGGTGGCAAAGACCAACGGATTGGGGCTGCGGGGTTTCTTCTCGGCGCGTCTCGCCTTCATCGCGGAGCGCACGGGCAAGAAGGAAGTGTACGTGTCGGATCTTTTTTTCGGCGAGGCGAAACAGGTGACGCGGGATCGGGCGCTGGCGCTCGGGCCCCGGTGGGCGCCCGACGGCTCGCGCGTGCTCTACACCAGTTTCTATAAATCCGGATTCCCGGACATTTTTCAGATCGATCTCAGCTCCTATCAACGCACGACGTTTGTCAGCTTTCGCGGTACCAACAGCGGGGCGCGCTTCAGCCCCAACGGCCGGCAGGTCGCCATGATCTTGACCGGCGAAGGCACCCCGGAGGTTTATATCAGTGATGCGCAGGGCCGGCAGGTTTCGCGCAAGACCCGCTCCGACGCCGTGAAATCCTCGCCCTGCTGGTCGCCCGATGGGTCGCAACTGGTGTTTGCGATGGAGCCGGGGCCGCAGCTTTACGTGATGTCGGTGGGGGGAGGGGCGCCACGCCGGCTGTCCACCGGTTTCACCTATGCCGCCGAGCCGGATTGGTCGCGCGCCAGCCCGGGCAAAATCGCGTGCACCATTCGCGAAGGGCGACGTTACCAGATTGCGGTCTATGATTTTTCCCAGGGCAGGGCCACGACCGTGTCCAACGCGCCGTTCGATGGCATCGAGCCGAGCTGGCTCGCCGACGGCCGGCACCTCGTCTACACCGCGCGGGACAAGAACACGAGCGTGTTGGGTATCCTCGACACGGAGACGGGCAGGAGCACGCGGATCAGCCCCGTGGATTTTGGCGCGATGCAGGGCAGCGTCTGGACGCCGTGATTTTCGCGGTTGCCGCGTGCCACGCGGGAACCGCGAAAATCACGAAGCCGCACCGTTCGGGTGCGGCTTCGGCCGAAAGGGAATTGCGGCAGGGATGCGTCTTACCCGCGTCGCTCGAGAATCCGATTGTAGACCCGGCCGATGGCCGGGTTGCCCGCCCGCCGGGCGGACCTACAACGCGAAAATCGAAGACCTTCGGTACGGTGTCGGCAGGCGATAGAGGTACGCTTTGCGCTCAAAGCGCGGCGGCGTAATTCTTTTCCGCGGCGTCCCAGTCCACCACGTTCCACCAGGCGGTGACATAGTCGGGCCGGCGGTTCTGGTAGTTGAGGTAGTAGGCGTGCTCCCAGACATCGAGGCCGAGGACGGGCTTCCCCTCCAAACCGGCGACCGCCTTGCCCATCAGCGGGCTGTCCTGATTGGCGGTGGAACCGATGGCGAGCTTCTTGTCTGCGCCCACCACGAGCCAGGCCCAGCCGGAGCCGAAGCGGGTGGCCGCGGCTTTGGCGAACTCGACCTTGAAATTGTCGAAGGAGCCCCACGTGGCGTTGATCGCGCCGGCGAGCGCGCCGGTGGGCGCACCGCCTTTGCCCGGGCCCATGATGCTCCAGAAAAACGAGTGATTGCTGTGCCCGCCGGCGTTGTTGCGCAGCGCGCCGCGGATACTATCCGGCACGTTGCCCAAATTGGCGATGAGCGCGTTGACGTCGAGCGCCGCCAGCGCCGGCTGATCCTTCAGGGCGTTGTTGGCATTTGTGATGTAGGCCTGGTGGTGCTTGCCGTGATGGATCTCCATCGTCTTCGCATCGATGTGCGGCTCAAGCGCGGTCGGGGCGTAGGGAAGTTTCGGAAGTTCGAATGCCATGGGATTGAGGTGGATTTTTGGTTGGAGGAAACGCGGTTGCGGAAGGGAACTGATGCACCGGGTCGCCGTTCCGTCAACTTTCCGCTGGATCTTGTTTGGCGCCGGAGCGTTTCAGGCGGAAAAAAGCCTGCAGCAATTCGCGACACTCGGCCTCGAGCACGCCGCCGGCGGTGAGTTCGAGACGATGGTTCACCCGGGGCAGATCGTTGAGATTGGTGGCGCCGCCCAGACAGCCCATCTTTGGATCCGGCACGGCGTAACAGACCCGGCGCACGCGCGACATGAGCATCGCCCCGGAGCACATCGGGCACGGCTCCTTGGTCACGTATACGGTCGCCCCTTCCAGCCGCCAGCCACCAAGTTTTGCCGCGGCCTGGGTGATGGCGAGGATCTCGGCGTGCGCCGTGGGATCGTGCGCACGTTCGACCGTGTTGTGGGCCGCCCCCACAATCTCGCCGCCGACTTCGATCACCGCCCCGATGGGGACTTCATCCTGCCGCCACGCATCAATGGCCTGGTTGTAGGCCAGGCTCATGAAAAATGCGTCATCCCGCACCAATTGGGAGGGAAACCGTTTGTCGAACGGGCAGGGCGGTGCGGGATCGGACGAGGCGGGCATCGTGGGTGGATTTGCGGCCTGTCATTGGGTGCCGCCGCGCGGCGATGCAACCCAATCGTCACGCCACCGGACCCGGGGAGGGACGACCTCAGGGCGGCGCAGCGCAGCTAACCTCGCCGGCCACGCGTTATAAGCGGGAATCCTTGACTACGTGGGCTCGTCTCTGCCTTTTAGTGGGCTTTCGCCGATTGAACCTATGACGATTCGCACCACGCACCGAACCCACGCCACCCATGGCTGAGAGCAACCAGATTGAAGTTGAGGGCCGCGTGGTTGCGGTACTTCCCGGTACGATGTTCAAGGTGCAGCTGGCGAATCAGCATGTCGTGCTGGCGCATATTTCGGGCAAGCTCCGCAAGAACTTCATCAAGATCGCCGCCGGCGACATGGTGAAAATGGAGATGAGCCCGTACGATCTCGAGAAGGCCCGCATCACTTTCCGGATGAAGGAGACGAACTCCAATTACGTCCCGCCGCCGCGCCGCCGGCAATATTGAGCGCCCCAGGGCTGTGCCGGCGCCAGAGTATCAGGGGCGTCGCCAACGGTCCAATGATCCGGTGATGGTTCGCCCTTTCGAGGTGATCGGAAAATGAGACTTTTCCGCCATGCGGAATGATCACAGCCAGGCGCCGGGAGCCTTTGCCCCGGACATCGAGGCCTTCCTCGCCTTTATCAGCCTTGAGCGCGGTCTCGCGGCCAATACCGTGGTCGGATACCGGCGCGATCTCGACCAGGCGGCAAAATTTTTGACCCGGAGCGGCGCCGCCGACTGGCGGGCCGTGACACCCGCGCAGGCGGGCGGGTGGATTCATTCCCTCACGAACGCACGCTACACCGTCGCCAGCCTGGCGCGGAAACTGACGGCGCTGCGGATGCTGGCGCGATTTCTTGTCCGCGAGAAGCTGCGCGAAGACGATTTCACCGCGCTGCTCAGCGGGCCGAAGCTGGTGCGCCGAATCCCCGGCACCCTCTCCGCCGATGAGGTGGCTCGGCTGCTCACCGCCCCGACCGGGGGCGATGCCCGGGCGCTGCGGGATCGTGCTTTGCTCGAGCTCTTCTATTCGAGCGGCCTCCGCGCCTCGGAACTTGCCGGCCTCATGCTGCAACAGGTCGATCTTGAGCACGGCTTTCTGCGTGTCTTCGGCAAGGGCTCGAAGGAGCGCGTCGTGCCGGTGGGGGGCCGGGCCTGCGAGGCGCTGGCGGTTTATCTCGCCGCCGGCCGGCCCCACTTCGTGAAGCCGCGCACGGGCAGCCAGCTCTTTCTCAACCACCGCGGCGCGGCGCTTTCGCGGGTGATGCTGTGGATGCTCGTGAAAAAATTCGCGCGACGCGCCGGAATCACGAAGAACGTCACGCCGCACGCCCTCCGTCACTCGTTCGCCACGCATCTGCTGACGGGCGGCGCCGATCTGCGTGCCATCCAGGAAATGCTCGGCCACGCCAGCATTTCCACCACGCAAATCTACACCGCGGTGGAACCGCAGCGCCTCGCCGATCACCACGCGAAATTTCACCCGCGAAACCGGGAAGGCCGATAGCCCGGTCATGGTCTTGTCATCTAATGGATGACAAGTGGCCTGGGCGTGGAGCGCAGCGGCGTCACATTTCGCGCCACGCGTGGTGGATGACGAACGCCACCAGTTCCTCGCATTCGAAAAACCCCGGCCACATGTTGTGGCCCTGGCCGGGCGGGACGATGAGCTGCAGGGTGCCGCCAAGCGCGCGGTAGCGTCGCGCCATCGCGCCGGAATTTGCCTCGAGCGGAACGATCTTGTCCCCGTCGCCGTGAATCGCAAACAGCGGCACGCGCGCTGCCGCCAGAGGCGCCAGGCGATCGAGCGGGTTGTGTTGCACCAGTTCCCGCCCGAGCTCTTCCGCCGTGAGCCGGAAGGCGCCCGCCGCCTTCGGCAGGCCGGGATAACTCGCGAGGTTGCACACCGGATAGATGCCGGCGAAGGCGGCCACTTTGGCGGGGTTCTCCGCGGCCCAGCTCAAGGTCATGAGGCCGCCCCGGCTGCGGCCCAGGAGAACGGGCTGCGGAGCGAAACCGCGCCTTGCCGTCATTTCGCGATACAGCGCGGAAAACAACGCGCGGCCGTCCGGGCTGCCATAGGATTCGCCGACATCGATGCCCGCGACGGCGATGCCCGCGTGAAGGAAACGCTCGAACATCCAACGTTCCGCGTCACCCGGTAGATTTGGCAACGTGGGCGCATACCACACCCAGGGTTTGGTCCGGCCCGAGCCCTCGCTTCTTGGGGTGATCAGGAAAGCCGGCCGGCCCGCGACCTGAAACAACTCTCCCGGCACCGGCAGTTGCTTTTCCCCCTGTGCCAGCGCGCTGGCGGCGACGAGCGCGAGGCCGAGGGAGCGCCACGAGCCGCCGATCGTCCCACGAGAGCCGAGGGTGGCGGCCATCACTGCTCTTTCGCCACAGCCTTTTTCGTTTTGCCTGACGGCGACCCACCCGCCGGGGCGGCGCCCGGTTTGCGCGGAATCTTTTCGTCGCGCATCGCCGTCTGGTAGACAAATGCGGCCATGATCACCGCAGCCTGTTTCAGATCGTCGATGCTGGCGCGGTCGTACACGTCCATGTTCGCGTGGTGGGTTTTCGTTCGGTACTCGATCTGGTCCTGGATGAATTGAAAGCCCGGAAGTCCGACGGCATCGAAGGGGACGTGATCGGTGCTGCCGGTGGTGGCGAGGGAAACCGTCTCGGCTCCGAGGTCGCGAAAAGGCGCGAGCCACTGGCGGAAGATCGGGCGCGCGGCCTCATTGCCCTGCAGGAAGATGCCGCGGATTTTTCCGGTGCCGTTGTCGAGGTTGAAATAGGCCGACAGCCGGCCGTGGGCGGCTTTCTTCTCGATGGCCGCGGGCCGGCCGGACGCAGCTGGGGTCGAACCCGATTTGCCTTTTGCCGCCGGGCTGGGGGTGGCGTCGGGCTTCACGGAACCGAAATGCTCCGTCACATAGGCCTTGGAGCCGAGCAAACCCTGTTCCTCGCCGGACCACAGGGCGATGCGGATGGTGCGGCGCGGCTTCAGCTCGAGCGCCTGCAGAATGCGGACTGCCTCCATGGCCACGGCGGATCCCGCGGCGTTGTCGGTGCTGCCGGTGCCGCTGTGCCAGGAATCGAGATGCGCGCCGAGCATGACGAGTTCGTCCGCCAAGTCGGAGCCGGGGATCTCGGCGAGCGTGTTGGCCACCATGGGATCCTCCGGATGAAAATCGGCCTGCAACTCAATCGCCACCCGCAGCCTTTCCCCTTGCTCGAGCATGCGGACGAGCCGGTTGTAGTGTTCGGCGGCCACGTTGACTTGCGGGGTGATCGGCGGGCAATCGAGCGTCCACGGCGAAACACTGCGGGTGGTGGGAGCCCCCGGCGCGGGCGGGGACTTGGCCGCGGACTTGTCCGGCGCGGTCGTGGCGGGGGCATAGACGGTCGCAGCGGTGGTGACGAGGCTGCCGCCATCGCCGAGCCGGCTCGGCTGCAGCAGCACCGCGACGCCCTCCTCGGCGAAGAACTGGTACCGGCGGGGGAGGAAGGCGACCGAGGCCTTTTGCTCGGGCGTGTTCATGGGCGTGCTGGTGGGGGGGCGGAGCACGGCGGTGGCGCCTTCCCCGGCGTTGGCGAGTTCCAGCAGATTTTCCGCGCTCCGGCGGACGGCCAGCGGTTCGAAGCCGAGCTTCACCTCCTGGATCGGGCCGTCGAGCACCACCTTGCCGCGCAGCTTGCCGCGAAATTGCGCGAAGTCCTCGGACTTCTTGATGTCGGTGTGGACGATTTCGGCCACGAGCGTTTGCGGACCGACGCCAGGGGACCAGGCTTTTGGATACGCGATCAGCGGGATGGATTGGGGCGCGATCACCTGGGCCGAAAACCGGCGCAACGACCAGCCGCGGCCGAAAGGGCCCCAGGGCTCGAGGCGCGCGTGGCTGAGACCCCACGCGGTGAGGCGATCGCGGCTCCACGCGTTGGCGCGGCGCAGCGCCGGGGAACCGGTGAGCCGCGGACCAATGATGTTGGTCAGGTAACCGAGCGTGGCCTCCACCTGGGAGCGGTTCAGACCCTCGTCCCGGATCCGCGCGATCGGATCGGAAGCTGGATCTGGGACCACGGAGGCAGGGGCGGGCGGGGTGCCGGTGTCCTTGGTCGCAGCCGCGGGCTGGGCGAGGGTGCGACCCGGCAGAGCAACAACGATCAACGCGGCGAGCAGGCGCGGGGAGAGTTTCACGGGAACACGATCCGGCCCCGTCGCCTGGTCGCAATGCGAAAGTCATTGGCCCGGGTCGAGAACGCTCTTGCGCAAACTTCCGCTGCCTGAGAACTATCCCTGCCGCATCTCCTGCGGAAATTTCCAAAGACGCCGGACCCTTCCGATGACCGAAACCCGTTTTGTTGAACGCAGCGACTTGATTGAGCTCCACCTGTCCGATGGCCGCACGTTGCTCGGTCCGCGCGGCGCGAGTGCCGGGGATCTGCTCAAACCCCTCGAGGCCGGGCTGCCGGCGCCGCTCGTTGGGGTCGTGGTCAACGGCGAACTGCACGAGCTGACCCACGCCATCGACATGGAGGCGAGTGTCCGGCCGGTGACGATGGCCGAGGCCGACGGTGCACGGATTTATCGCCGGTCGCTGACGTTTCTGCTCGAGGCGGCCTTTTCGAAGCTCTTTCCCAAGGCTTCGCTGTTCATCGACCATTCGCTCGCGTCCGGCGGCTATTATTGCAGCGTGCGCGGACGGGTGCCGCTGACGGCCGCCGAGTTGAAGGAACTGGAAGCGGAGATGCGCCGGATTGTCGGCGAGAACCTGCCGTTTGCCGGGCGCGAGGCGACCGTCGAGGAGGCCCTCACCTATTTCGAAAACCAGAATTATCCCGACAAGGCCCGGTTGATGCGGCACCGGCGCAAGGCGACGATCACGCTGTATCACATGGGTGGCTACATCGATTACCACCACGGCTACATGGTGCCCGCCACGGGTTTCCTGAAATGGTTCGAGCTCGTCGCGACCAACGGCGGTTTTTCCCTGCGTTTTCCCCGCCGGCACTCCCCGGCCGCGCTCGCGCCGATGGTCGATTACCCCAAGCTGCTCGCGGCGTTTCGCCAGTACGGCGACTGGCTCGAACGGCTCGGAATCGAGAGCGTGGGCGCGCTCGATGATGCCATCCAGGCGGGCCGCAGCCGCGAGGTCATCCTTGTCTCGGAGGCGCTGCACGAACAGCACATCGCCGCGATCGCCCGCCAGATTGCCGAACGCCCGGATCAGGCGCGACTGGTGCTGATCTCCGGGCCGTCCTCCTCGGGCAAGACGACGTTCGCCCGGCGGCTTGCGGTGCAATTGCTCGCGTTGGGGCTCTCGCCGTTTGCCCTGGAACTGGACAATTATTTCACGGAGCGGGACAAGACCCCCCGGGACGCAAACGGCCAGTTTGATTACGAGACCATCGAGGCGCTCGAGCTGGCGCAGCTGGGCGACCATCTCCAGCGCCTGCTCAACGGCGAGGAAGTGCAGTTGCCGCGCTTCAGCTTCAAGGCCGGCCGCCAGGAGCCGGGCGATCTCCTCCGGCTGCGTCCGGGACAGCTGATCATCCTGGAAGGCATCCACGGGCTGAACCCGCGCCTCCTCCCGCCGGCCCTTTCGGCGCAATCGTTCAAGATCTACGCCTCGGCCCTGACCCAGCTCAACCTCGACCGCCACAACCGCGTCTCCACGACCGACACCCGGCTCATCCGCCGCATCGTGCGGGATGCGCGTGAGCGCGGTTACACCGCCACGCAGACCATCAACCGTTGGGAATCGGTGCGGCGGGGCGAAAAGCTCCACATCTTCCCGCACCAGGAGAATGCCGATGTGATGTTCAACTCGGCGCTGGCCTATGAGCTCTCGGTGCTGCGCCCCCTCGCCGAGCCGCTCCTGCGGCAGGTATCCCACAACACCCCGGAATTTGTGGAAACCCGGCGCTTGCTGGCCTTCCTGGAGTGGTTCCTGCCGATCGAGACCGAGTGGGTCCCCGACAACTCGATTCTGCGGGAGTTTGTCGGTGGCTCGATTTTGAAGGATTTCAGGGTGTGGGGATCCTAATCCGTAAAAATTCAGTTGCGAGCTGAGGGCTGAGAGTTGAGAGCCAGACCAAGAGATGAATTCCGTTTTCAGGCGTGAGGGCGCGGCTTTCCGCCCTGGAGATCGGTCCCTCGGCTCCGGTCTCTCAGCTCTCAACGGCAGGGACACGTATCCAAGTTATGAGCATCCTTGATCGCTTTCGTCTGGACGGCAAACGGCTCTTCATCACCGGCGGCAGCCGCGGCCTTGGTCGCGCGATGGCGCTGGCCATCGCCGAGGCGGGCGCCGACGTCGTGCTCGTCGGGCGCGAGGCCGGGAGCCTGGCCGCCACGGCGGCTGACATCCGGAAGTTGGGCCGGACGGCCGTACCGTTGGTCGGCGATGTTGGCCAGACGGGCGAGTGCGAGGCGATTTGCCGGCGGGTGCTGGATGAACACGGCCCGATCGACATCCTGATCAACAATGTCGGCGGCCGGCGGATCAATGTGCCGCTCGAGGAGCAGTCGCTCGAACAGTGGCAGCAGATCATGGACCTCAATCTGACCAGCACCTTTCTGTGCATGAAGCATCTCGGCGGGGCCATGGTGCGCCGCGGCACCGGAGGCCGCATCATCAACGTCGCGTCGATCTCGGGGATGGTTGCGAATCGGGGCATCGGCGGTCGCAGCTATGAAACGGCGAAGGGCGCCGTGATCCAACTCACGCGCGCCGCCGCGGCGGATTGGGCGCCGCATCGCGTCACCGTGAACGCGATTTGCCCGGGGGGATTC
>JBIJCX010000049.1:0-33421 GCA_044344465.1 Opitutaceae bacterium | reverse complement strand
GGGGTGCCCCAGCGATCGGCGCCGGCCAGGCGGGTCTCGGTGGCCTCGCCGACAAACGAACGCAGATACGGCCGAATCCGATGCAGCCGGGCCTTGACCGCGCCCAGCGTGAGTCCGTGGCGGACGGCGAGGCTGTGGTAGCTGTTGCCCTGGACGTAAAGTGTGACGAGCTCGCGATCCTTCGGGCTCACCTGGGCCAGCGCCGCCCGGAGGGCGTCCATGATTTCACCCGTGGCGTTGGCATTCGCGGGATCGGGAATCTCGTAGAAATCGTTTTCGGCGGGCACGGTCACGGGGCGGCTCCGGCGACGGCGGATAAAGTCGAGGGCCGTGTTGCGCGACATCCGGAAGAGCCACGACTCAAACGAGCCCGGGTCGCGCAGGCGCGCGAGGCGGCGAAACATTTTGGTGAACACCACCTGGACCACATCCTCGACGTCGTCGGGCTGGCGGATGATCAGCCGGACCTGGCCCGAGAGCCGGCGGGAATATTTCCGCACGAGCTCGCATTGGGCCGACGCCTCGCCCGACTGCGCCCGGACGACGAGCTGCGCCAGCTCGTCGCGCTCGGCCGGCGTGATCCCGGCTGTCGCCTTGCCGGGGCGATGCGGAACCCTCGGACCCACGATGACCGGAGACGAAGCAGCCGTGGAGAATTGGTCGAAGTTCGGTTGGATCATGGCGGAGGGAAATCATCGGCCGCCCGGCGCTCGCGGTCGCGTGGGCGGCGCGCGGGTGGGCGAGACGATAGCCGCCATCTTCGACGGATTGTGTTAGGGCTTCGTGTCTAGGGACGGGAGAATTGTTAAGCCCGTGTAAAGACAGCACGCCGCCTATTTCACCACCGATGTTGTTGGTATCAATCCTTGCGAAAGTTCATGCACCTCTGCGAACCGGGCGACTGCTGCCCGAAGAGAAAATCGCCGGAGTAAGGGTAGGAAGATTTTGTGGGTAAGAAAATTTTCCAAACCTCGGAGACAACTCCGCCCAGAGGTTCTTGCTTCGCGCAGTGTCCACCCTGGCCGGTCCGCCTCGGATAAAGCTGAACTGCGGGATCAGCTCAACCTCCGGTGAATGGGGTTTTCTCCGAGAAATCTTCTTACCAGTAAAATCTTCTTACCCCAAATTTCAGAGGCTTGGTTCGCATCTTCCCGCCGCACCGATGTGGTCCATTTCGGCGCAGAATCCGGCAGCTTTTCTCAGCGGAGGAAAAGCCGGTTCGCGGGAGGCGTAAGTTCATCCTAAAAGGTGCAGTTGGAATTGAACCACAGAGGCACAGAGAACACAGAGAAAACTACTTCCGAAAAATGTGGTCCGCTCGGGACGCTCACCTGCCGGGTGAAACTATTTTCTCCAAAAACTTCTCCGGGTTCTCCTCTCTGTGCCTCTGTGTCTTTGTGGTTCAACTGCGCTTTTTAGGTTCATCGGGCATCCGTCGAAATGGCGCACGAACTTATGCGAAGATTGATAGGCGCCTGCTCGCAGGCGATGGTCGGCGGGCGCTGACGCACTGAGTCTCAAATCGCCTGCAAGCAGGCTCCCGCCTCCCGGACGATCAAATCCGTCTCGGCTGGAACGCGGCCCGTCACGCCGCCGCGAAGCGGAGCTCGGCGCGAAAACCGCGGGGGGTGCGATTCGCAAAGTGCACTTCGCCACCGCAGGCGGCGATGCTGCTGCGGACAATCGCAAGGCCGAGGCCGACGCCGCCGAGTTCACGGGTGCGCGCCGCTTCCGGCCGGAAGAACGGTTCGCCCAGCCGGTCGAGCGCCTCGGCGGGCACGCCGGGGCCATCATCGTCGACGGCGATGATGACGCGGTCGCCGGCGCAGCGGGCGCTCACCGTAATCGCGGCGGCGTCGCCCGCATAGCGGACGGCGTTGCGGACGAGGTTCGCGAGCGCGCGGGACAACAATTCAACGTCGGCGAGGCCGTGGAGGTCGCCTTGGAGATCGAGCGTGACCCTCTCCGTGGCCGCCTCGCGGTCGAGCACGTCGCGCACAAGCGGCATGAGTTCGAGCCGGGCCAGCGCGACGTCGCGGGGCTGCAGCCCGGCCTTGGTGAAGGCGAGGAGCTCGTTCACGAGCGTGCTCATCTGCTGCACTTCGTCGCGCACGTCCGCCACGGTTTCGTGCAACGCGGCGGGCGCGCGGTCCGCGAGGATGCCGGTGGCCATCTGCAGCCGCGCGAGCGGCGAGCACAGCTCGTGCGCGACGTCGCCGAGAAAGCGCTTTTGGCCGGTCATGTGCGTGTCGAGGCGGGCGGCCATGCGGTTGACGGATTCCCCCAATTTGCCGAGTTCGTCCCGCCGGCCGGCCGGGACGCGGGTGTCGAAGCGGCCGTCGGCAATCCGTTCGGTGGCGGCGGTCAACTGCGTCAGGGCGCGGGTTATGCCGCTGAGCAGCGGCAGCCAGAAGAGGACGGAGAGCGCCAGCACGCCGGTGCCCGCCAGCAGCCACGCCTGGAGATCGAGGAAACGCAGCAGAGACCAAAGCGAACCGATGCGGGCAACGAGGATGGCCGGGGGCTGGAACCGAACCCGGTCGGGCGATGCAAAGGGTACCCGAATGCCCACCCAGTAGCTGGCCGGCGAGCCGGCGCGCACCACGAAGCGGCCGCGATCGCGACCGAGCTCGAACGGCGGACCACCGCGTCCGATCTCCGGCGGCGGGCGTCGGCCCTTTTCCGTTCCGTCGCGGCCGGGAGGCGGTTCGAACTCACCGGGCGGAAAGTGGCGCGGTTCGCCGCGGATGGTTTCCTCGCCGCCCGGCGGGAGTCCGGCTTTGTCGCGCCGGGTTTCGCCCTCGCCGCGGCCGGAAAGTTCATCTGTGCGAGCTCCGGGTCCGCCCGGGCCCCGCCACGGGGGTCGAATCTCGGCGCGCGCACGGACGGCATCGGGCAGCGACGCCGCGGAAGCGGGGCCCGCGCCCTGGTTCATCCGCAGCAGGAAGAATTCCGCGCCATAGGCGGCGCCCAGGCGGGCCAGCACGGCCGGGCGCTGTTCGGCGGTGGCGGCGGCCGCCTCGCCGGCCACGATGTTGGCCTTGGCCTGCGCGCGTTCGCCGCTCGGTCCGGCCACGAGCGCATCCCAGCCCAGGCCCCCCTGCACGACGAAGAAACCGATGCCGAGCGCGGCGAGCAGCAGCAGGTTGAGCAGCAGCCAGACCGAGACTTTGAGCGACAGCGGATAGGTGACTTTCATCGGGTCCGGGGGTGATTCAAGTGGACCTTACCCGACTTGAGGGGAGAAATCTGTACTGTTTACTCTGGCTTAACAATATTCTCCGCGCGCTTCACCCCGGCTTTACCGGCGTGCGCTTTCATGCGACAGTGAAACGCACACTCGTGAATTCAAAATTGGATCCTCTCCGGTTTTGCGCCCGGGCGCGCCTGCGATCGGTCGTCCTCTCGCGCGCTGGCGTCATCTTCCTGAGCCTGGCCGCATGCGCCGCCGCCGCGCCGGTGATCAACGAGATCATGTATCGGCCGGGCTCCACCTATCCGGAGAACACCGGGCTCGAGTTCATCGAGATCTACAATCCGGATCCGAGCATGGTCGACCTTTCCGGCTGGGCCATCACGTCGGGCGTCGGCTACACGTTTCCCGCCGGGGCGAGTTTGGCCGCGGGCGGTTATGCGGTCGTGGCGGCAAACCCCGCCGCGTTGCAGGCGGCGGCCGCGCTGGCGACCGTCTACGGCCCGTGGAAGTCCGGCGACGGGCTTTCCAACCACGGCGAGACGATCACGCTGTCGCGGCCCGGGACGACCAGCGGCTCGTGGACGGCGGTCGACACGGTGACGTACGCGGAAGAGGGCGAATGGGCGACGCGGACCCGCGACGCCCTCGGCGGGTGGTCGTGGGTCACCCGCGCGAACGGCGGCGGCGCCTCGCTCGAGCGCCGCAATCCGGCCCTCGCGAAAAACTCCGGCCAGAACTGGGGCGCGTCCACGCCCGTCGGGGGGACGCCGGGCGCGGCCAACTCGATTCGCTCGGCCAACGGCGCGCCGCTCATCACCGGCGTGAAGCACGCGCCCGCCGTCCCGAAGAGCACCGACCCGGTGGTCATCTCCGCGAACCTCTCCGACGAATCGGCCGCGGCCGCGCTCGCCGCCACGCTCCATTGGCGTATCGCCACCACGGCTACGCCCGGGGCCTTTCAGACCGCGGCCATGGCCGGCGACGGCACGGGCGCATTTTCCGCCACGCTCCCGCCGCTGGCCGACAAGACCATCGTCGAATTCTACGTGTCCGCGGGCGACGCCACGCTCACGCGCACCTGGCCTGCGCCGACAAGCGAGGGCCAGAACGCCAATTGCATTTACCAGGTCGACAACGAAGTCATCGCCGGACCGGTGCCGTCGTATCGTCTGATTCTCACGGCCGCGGAAAATGCCGCCTTCAACACCTACGTCGGCGGCGCCACGACGTTGCCCGGCGGTCCCCCGGGTGGCATCGGTGGTCCTCCGGGTGGCGGACCCGGCGGCGGCATCGGCGACCGGCAATTCAATCTCACGCTGGTGGCCTCGCGCGGCGACGACACCACGATCCGTTACCTCGCCTCGATGCGGGTGCGCGGCAACAGCAGCCGCAACTACACGATCAAGCCGCTGCGCCTCTCGCTGCCCACCGATGACCGCTGGGACGGGGTGAGCGACTTTCTCATCAACTCCCGCGGCGCGCCCGTCCAATTTCTTGCTCACCGCGCCCAGCGCGCCGCCGGCCTCGTTGCCGCCGATGCCTCGCCCATCGAGGTCCGCCGGCAGGGCGTGGAGTACGCCGTCACCACCGGCAGCATGGCGGACCATGGCCAGTTGGTGCGCATCGAGGAGATGGGCGGCGACTACCTCGACAACCATTTTCCCCTCGCCACCGCCGCGCAGGTCTACCGCAAGACGTCCATCACCTCGTGGGCCTACCTGGCCACCGCGCCGGCCCATCCCGACACCACGTGGAGTGGCTGGTCGAAGCAGAACAACAGCGCGGCCAACAACTGGTCCGACGTGATGAACTTCACCAAGGTCTGGCAGGACACCGCTGCCGCGCACTTCACCGGGGCCACGTCCGGCAACGTCGCCGCCGGCGCCTGGAACGGCGTGCCGTTCACCGACGCCGAGGTCGCCACGCTCGCGACGGTCGCGGATCTCGACCAGATGGCCCGCTGGCTGGCCGTCATGACCGTGCTGCCGAACAACGAGCCCAATCTCTCCACCGGCGAGGACGACGATTACGCCGCCGCCTTCGTCAACGACGGCACGCGCACCCGCCTGGTGCTCCTCCCGCACGACATGGACACCACCTTCGGCCTCGGCGAGGAACCCGTCGCCGCCACCGCCATCGGGCTCTACGACGCGACCGAGTCCGATCCCTTCAAACGTCTGGGCGCCGGCAACGTCACGCTCATGAAGCCGCTGCTCCCGCTCCTGGGCGACAGCACGCGCCCCGGCAACGCCGCGTTTCGCACGAAATATCTGACCGCCATCCGCGAGCTCCTCGGCACCGTTTTCGACGCCGACACGACGGGCAGTCCCAACCCGCCCTTCTATCAGTTCGTGGACAACCACCTCGGCACCTGGACGCCGGCGAGCTACCGCACGCAGATCAAGACGTTCATGACGCAGCGGCAGACCTATCTGCTGGGCCTGATCGGCGCCGGAAAAATCACCCCCGCCCCGGCGGCGTCGACCGCCACGCTCGGAGCCGCCAGCACGCCGGTGCTCCGCCTCAACGAGGTCCTCGCCGTTAACACCAGGATCGCCAACGGCACAACGTTCCCCGATCTCATCGAGCTCCACAACGCCGGCGCGATCGCGGTCGACCTCGCGGGGAAGAGCCTGAGCGACGATCCCGGCGTGCCGCGCAAGTATGTTTTTCCGGCCGGCACAATCATCGCCGGCGGTGCCCACCTGGTCGTCTACGCCGACGCCGACACGACCGCGCCCGGGCTGCACGCCGGGTTCGCGCTCGATGCCGAGGGCGACAGCGTGCGGCTCTACGACACCGCGGCGGCCGGCGGCGCGCTGCTCGATGCGATCACGTTCGGTTTTCAGATTCCCGATCATTCGGTTTCGCGGACGGGTTCGGCCGCCGCCACATGGGCGCTGACCGCGCCGACGCCCGGTGCCGCCAACGGCGCCGCGATCGCGCTCGGCTCCGTCGGCGCGGTGAAAATCAACGAGTGGGCCGGCCGCGTCACGTTCCGCGTCGATCACGACTTCGTCGAGCTGCACAACTCCGCCGCGCAGCCTGTTGCGCTCGGTGGCGTCCGCCTCACGGACGACGCGTTGAATTATCCGGCCCGATTTTCCTTCCGGGCGCTGAGTTTTATCGCCCCGGCTGGTTTTCTGCCGCTCTACGGCGCCGACCTTGGCTTCGGCCTCGACGCCGATTTCGACGTCCTCTCGCTCCTCGGAGAAAACGGCGCGCTCATCGACCGGGTCGATTTCATCGCGCAACCGGCCGATCACGCCACCGCGCGCAGCACGGACGGCGGCCCCGCGTTTGCCGATGTCGCGCTGCCGACGCCTGGCCTCTCGAACACCACCGCGCTTCCGGCCGCGTACCGCGCGCTGCTCGCCCAGCTTCGCATCACCGAGCTCATGTACCAGCCCACGGCCGCGACCAGCGCCGGCGATTACGAGTTCATCGAGCTCCAGAACATCGGGACCGCCATGCTCGAGCTGGGCGGCGTCCGTTTCACCAACGGCCTCGACTACACCTTCCCCGCTGGCACCACGCTCGCGGGCGGCGCGTTCATCGTGGTTGGCAAGAACCGGACGGCCTTTGCCACGCGCTATCCGGGAGCGGTGGCGGCGCTGGCGCCGGGCCAGTTCACCGGTGCGCTCGACAACAGTGGCGAGACCATCGCACTCACGCTGCCGCCGCCGTGGTCGATCCACGTCTTAAATTTCCGCTACGAGTCCAAATGGTCTGCGCTCGCCTCCGGCGGGGGCTATGCACTCGTGGTGCGTAACGCCACCGCCACCGCCGCGCAGGACTGGGATAAGTCCGCCACCTGGCGCACGTCCGCCGCCGTCAATGGTACCCCCGGCGCGGCCGACGCCGGCGGCTTCACGCTCTCGCTCGCGCAGGCCGCGGCGCTCACCACCACCGCCGGCGACGCCACGTCGTTGACGGTTCGCGCCAGCGCCGAGGGCGGCGTTACGTACCAGTGGCAGGTTCTGACCAATGGCCAATGGGCCGGAATCGCCGGCGCCACGGCGGCGACGTATGCGATTCCGAGCACGCAGGTTTTCCATGCCGGCACCTACCGCGTGCTCGTCACGGCCGCCGGCACCACGGTGGCAAGTGACGCGACGACGATCGCGCTCACCCCGGCCGTCACGTCGGCGGCGCGGCTCGTCAATCTCGCCACGCGCGGGCAGTCGCTCACCGGCGCCAACGCACTCGTCCCAGGGTTCTACATTTCCGGCACCGGCACGAAACGGCTCCTGATTCGCAACATTGGCCCCACGCTCGCCAGCTTCGGGGTCGCCAACGCCCTCGCCGATCCGCAGCTGACGTTGAAGCGCTACAATGCCGCGACCGCCACGTATTCGGATGTGGCGGCGAACGACAACTGGACGACCACGGTCGCGCTTTCCACGCTGACCACCACGACGGCCTCGCTTGGCGCCTTCGCCCTGGCCAGCGGCAGCGCCGACGCCGCGCTGCTCGTCGAGCTCACGCCCGGGCAATACACCGCGTCGGCCGCGGGCGTCAACGACGGCACCGGCGTGGCGCTGGTCGAGCTCTACGACGCGGACACCGGCACGCCCACCGCCCGCCTGAGCAACATCGCGACCCGCGGCTTCGTCGGCACCGGCGACGATATCATCGCCGCGGGTTTGGTGATTGCGGGCAGCGGGGCGAAAACCGTGCTCATCCGGGCCATCGGGCCGACCCTCGCGGTCTTCGGCCTCACCGATGTACTCGCGGATCCGCAGCTCGCGATTTATCGCGGCCCCGATGTCATCCTCGCGAATGACGACTGGTCCGCGGGTACCACGGCCGGTGCCACGGCCGGCGCGGCCGCGCAACTCGGGGCGTTCGCGCTCCCCGCCGGCAGCAAGGACGCCGCCTTCGTGGTCACGCTCCCGGCCGGCGCCTACACCGTCCAGATCCGCGGGGCTGACAACACCTCCGGTCTGGCGCTCGTCGAGGTGTACGAGGCGCCGTGAGGTGGCGCCGGATTCTCACCGCTGTTCGAGCTGAGCCAATACGTGACCATGCAGTCGGAGCGTTTCTTCCTCTAACGTGCGGGAACCAAAGGGTGGGCCGTGCACTCCGTGCGCGGCCTCGGCCGCGTCCATCGACCCGGCCGCGCGCGGAGCGCCCGGCCCACCCGTAACTGGAAAACAGCTCCGTTGTAGCCCGCCGCGTGAGCGGCGGGATTGCTGACGGCCCCTGCGCTCCCACCTTCGCCAAGGCTTCGGCGGGCAGGCACGCGCAGGGCTACGAAAGTCGCCGTTTCTTCGCGTCGGTCATCTGGACGATGAACGGCACGCAAGGGATCGCGCGGCGAATTCCCTGGCCGGCGAACTTAACAGGGGCGGGAAATTTGGTTTGCAGGTTTCGCCGGTCAAGACGGGCCCAGGGTTGTCCAATCCGCCACCCGCCGCGCCAACCGCTCCATCTGGCCGCCCGGCGTGATGTGGGCGAACCAGACCGCGTCGGCGAGTGCGGCGACGAACTCGTTGCGGCGTTCGGCGAGATCGGTGGTCGCACGGGCGGTGGATTCCGCGAACGAGGAGAGAATCAGCAATCGCCCGGCCAAAAGCGGACCCTTCCAATCCGGCGGGATGCGTCGGGGCAGGCCGCGGGCGGGGCATACGATGATCGGCTGCGGGCCGCGCAGCAGAATGCGGAGGCATTCCCTTTCGACCGGGGAATGAAACCCGCTGATCACGGAGCGACCGGTGTCGCGCCAGTGCGCGGCCTGGTCGTAGGCGGCGAGGATGGCACGGCCGGGGCAGCGGGCGGAACAGAAGAGCGCGCTTTTGGGCGGCGCCAGCAACTCGACATTACCGAGGGCAAAAAGGTGGGTCGGCGCGGAGGCGCCGAGACGCTCCCGCAAGAGCTCCGGATAGGCGGAGTCAGCGGAATGGATTTCGGTTTTTTCCCCGGGCAACATGGACGGAGCGGCGAAGCGAATCACTCTACCGTTTTCGCGGCGCTCGCCGCTACCCCAAGATTGGGGTGATCGCAGCGTGTCGTCGGTGGCGCGGGATTTTGAGCCATGGATTAAAATTCAGTTGGGCGGATGCTGGACGGCGGAGCGGCTCGCCCCGGGAGCAATTGTCGCCACGTGGCGACAATTCGGATGACGGCGATCAGGACGGCATCGACGGTGGGTAGTGCGCATCAGCGCTGAAATCACGTGGTTCCGTCACGGCCCGATGCCACCAGAATTCAAGGTAACCTATTGGGTTGCGACACCGTTCCGCGAGGTTCGCAAACACGTGGTCGGGTTTCAGTTGCATGCAGACGACTAGCGCTGCCGAGTGAACGATCAAGCGTGTAATCGAAATCTATTGTCATGCTGCCGTCATGCGGGGACGTAACAATGCGGGACGTGAAAGGAACTATCGGAGCAAAGCGGCGGTGGTGACGACTTCGGAGCCCGGCGAAGGTATGCTGAGACGTCTGCGCCGCGGAGCCGACGGCGAACAGGTCACGGCCCGTTTCGGAGGTCGTCTCCGAAGAAACAGCGGCGTGACGGATGAGCCGCGTCGTGGGCTCTCGCCGCGATCGCGGTGGGTCACACGACGTCAAACCTTGGGGCGGTCGGCGTGCTGTTCGAAATGTCGTCGAGGGCCAGGGTGAGATTTTTCGACAACTGGCTGGTGAAATCTGAGTTCTTTGGGCTCATGTTCCGCCCAACCGAGTCCGACTTGTTCCGATAGAAAAGGAGGACCCACCGTTCATTCAGGTTCGAGGAAGGTGGGGGTGCGGCCGCAGGTTGCGGGAGATGCGGGATGCCCGGGTGCCGACAGAAAAACAGGAGCCGGCGCGCGCCGCCGCCGGTCGTCGCGTAGACTTTGTGAAGCGACGATCTTGGGGGAAGTCCGGGAGAACTGATCCCTATCGCCAATTCAGGCTTCTCCTTGAGCTTCGCGAAAAGCTTCCGCGCCTCGTCGGAAATCTGTCCGCCCAACTCCTTTCTCCTGATGGCGTGCGGGACGATGATGTCCATCAGCGCGCTCGCAGGCGATCAAGAGCCTCGCCCAGGTCCCGCATGAGAGGGACGGCTTCGGCGGGCGCCTCCACGCGTTCAATTCTCTCGATGGATGGTTCGAGGGAAAGACGGACCTGGTAACCGAGGCTGCGCGCAGTCCGCACGATGGTGTAAAGGGTGATCGAGGTGTTGCTCGCGTCGAGCACTCTCCGGATCGCCGTGCGACTGGTGCCGGTGTCGCGGGCGAGAGACGCCAGGGTGACTCCCCGCTGCTTCAACCGGGAGCGGAGCGTCCGGGAGATGGTTCGCTTGATCGCAAAAACGTCTTTGGCCGATGGATCTCGGATTGTTCGCATCGCCGCAAGGTGGACCATAAATGAACCACGTCAAGGCCGCTGTGTGGAGAAACGTAGTTGGAATTGTTGTCGCAGCAGCGGCTCGGGTTTGCTGATAAAGTGAGGTTGCGACTCGCGGCCTTTGGTTCTCCGAGATTGAGCGCGGTGGCAGCCCATCGGTTGCTGGTGTCGGTCTGAACCTTCAACCACGCGGCGACGGCAACTTTCCAATCCGCTGATTTCGTCGCATCGCGGGGCCAGTCGGAAAGTCGCGCCGGGGAATTCGAGGTGTAGCTTGCGGGCCATAACGGGAACTCCGATCTCGGCCACCCGTCGATGCGACACCGCCATGATCCCAAAATTGGAGATACGTCAGGCTTGAAATATCACTTTCCGAAACCTGACCCGTTCCGGCCTCGCCTTTCGCTCGTTCAACGCCGGCAGTGCGTTTACGATCTTCATGGTTTCCAGGCTCACGCGAACGATGCGCTTGAGCAGGTCGAGGATGTAGCGGGGCTGGTGGTGCTCGCGTGCCCAGTCGTTTGGGTCGTTCCGGATGCCGCTATCCTTGTCCACGGTGATTTGGTAGCGCTCCATGATCCATTCGAGCGCGGGCTTGCCGTTCACCACGTAGTCGTAGGCTTCAAGCGGGATGCCGGTGAGCGTGATGCGCGCGTTGTAGTGGATGGTCGTCTTGTCCACCTGCCGGTCCTTCCGGCCAAAGGTCATCTTCTGCACGAGGAAATCCTTCGCCGGATCGCTCAGGAGTTCGCTGGCAAATTCCTGCACGGGCCACGGCTCGACGGCTTCGTAATTCAGATGCCACCGGGCAAGGTCGCGGCCCGCCTGACTGAAGCGCCAGAAGTCCACCGTCTCCCGCGTGCAGGGCAGGCGCGGCAGCATCTTCTTCAGGTCGCTGGCGAAGCGCGTGCGATACTCCGGCGAATGCAGCATGCCATAGACGCAGACAGATGTCGTTCCTGCATGATTTTCGCCTCAGGGCTTCAAAGGTGCTTTTTCAGGATCGCTTCCTTACGCGCGGGGGCGGCGCGGAGGAGGGCGCGGGCGGTGGCGATTTTGCTCTCCAAGGCTTCGACCGCTTTGACGAACCGCTCCTGTTCCTTCAGCGGTGGCACGGGGACCCTGATAGGACGCAGGATTTCGATGTTGATGTTCTTTTGCGCCATTTGCGGCGCACTCGCATTCAATTCCTCCTTATGCGTTCGCATCATGAGTTCTAGGAACCGGGAATTTATGGTGGAATCTGGAATCAGCCCAACGACGCTATCCGTGAAGCATGCCGGGTAGTCCAAGACAGCCGTATCGCCAATGTTCGCGGCTATCGTGACAAGCACGACGGGAGGCTGAAATAGCTTGCTGACCTTTAGGCCCTCCTCGTTCAAAGTTTGAGTGTATGCGACTTTGGAATTGATCGCGTGGACGACATCTCCGGTTTGAAGGAAGGGATATGGCCCGCCGAAAAACTTCGGGTCGTTTCTTGGACGATGAGTGAAGCGGCCACGTTGTATTTTACAGATCTGCTCCAAACGTTTCGTCGGGTGCTTCGCCCCGGCAACCGATGAAATGGCTGTTTCCATTTCCTGCTGGGCCTGCTCGATGTCGGCCTGCGCCTTGGCTGCTTCCGCATCCACGGCTTCGCACTCGGCGACAATGGTGCGCTGGAGGTCGAGTGGCGGGAGAGGGATCTTCACATCGTCTCGAAGGAACGCGCTGTTCAGGCTTTTCCCGAACGCCTTGTAGCCGCTTCCGGAGAGGTCGATGAATTTAGCGTGGAAGAGGTGGAAAAGGAATGCGTCTAGAAGTGTATTCCGGTCGCGAGGGATCAATCCGGCAATGGCTTCGTTGGTATAGAGGTCGCACCCGGCAATGGCCGTCTTGCCAATCGAAAGCTTGAAGCTGAGTAGCGTTGTGCCTTTCGGAATCAGCTTCACGTTCGACTTTGCGACCGCAGCATCGGTGATCTTCTCTTTGGTGTCCGTGATGACTTGGCCTCGCATCTCGGCGATAGACACCCAAGGGTTGCTGCCCTCGTAGAACGCGCGGTTTTCCCGGGCAGGAGTTCCACCGATCAACACCTCAACAGCCGTGCCCATCGCCTCAAGCGGCCACTTGCTCGGGACTGTGACAATCTTCTTTGCGGCGAGCGCGATCTGTTTCTCGAAGTCGGGTCGCGAGAAATCCAGTAACTCCGCCAGCGGCACGAGCGAGAGGTGCTTTTCCAACTCTGCCGGAACCGTCGTGAGCTTCCCGAGGAAGTTCTGCGCGATGGCGTGGTTGATCTTCGCTGGGTTGTCGCGGTCGGCTTCGTCGTAGAGCGGGGTGAGGTGCCGGCCAGCGGCGTCCTTGAAGAGCTTGATGCCTTCGTCGCCCTTCGCGCCGCTCCACTCGTAGCCGAGAAAACGCTTCTGCTCCTTCGTGTCCGTGGGGCAGCGCATGATGAGGACGGGGCCGGGCTGCTGATCGGCGAGGACGAAGTGGAGGAGCTTGTCGCGCTCGGTGGCCTGGACGTAGGCGAGGAAGCGTTTCACCAACTCGGCCTGCTTCTCCGCGTCGGTCAGCTTTTTGAACCAGCCTTTGGTGGCGAGGCCCTTCGTCTCGGTGCTGCCATCGAAGGTGCGGCGGTAGGCGAGAAAGGTTTCGTGCGCGAGGAGCGCGGCATTCGGCGCGCCGCAGAGGAGCGTCTTGAAGTCCGGGCTTGGGATGCCGATGTGCGCGGCGTAGCGGTCGAGGAGCGGCGCGTCCTTGTAGGCGATCTGTCGGCGCTTGTCGTTGTCTGTGCCTTTGAACCACTCGGCGACGCGCTCTTCGTAGTGCGCTGCGGTCTCGGGGCCGATGGCTTTGCGCCGGAGAAAGAGGGCGACGGTATTCGTGCCGGTGCGGCCAAAGGTGCCGGAGCCAAACTCGGCGATGGCGACGATATCGAACGAGCGCAGGAGCAGCGCGCGGGCGGCGACGTAAGTGCCGCCGCCATTCGAGAGGATGCTGGAGGGGAGGATGATCGCGGCGAGGCCGCCAGGACGGAGAAGCTGCCGGGCGCGCTCGAGGAAAAAGGTCTCGATGGAATTCGAGCTATCGAGGTCCTTGATCGTCGCGGTGAGGGTGTAGCGCTCGCGTTCGCGATCGGGCAGTGTTTCGAGAAAGCCCTTCACGCTGAAAGGCGGATTGGCGACGAGGAGATCAAAGGTGCCGTCGGCGATCTCGGGATATGCTTCGTGCTCGGAGACGAGCGCGTCGCCGTAGCAGATTTTGATGCGCGGCTGGCCATACATGAAGGCGGAGACCTTCGCGATTTTCGAGAGACGGTATTCCTTTTCCACGCCGAGAATGGCGGCGTGGTAGTCGTCCACGCGCGCGGCGGGATGGTGGCGCTCGACGAGTGGCCGGAGCTGCTTCGCCAGCTCGGTGAGGAAGTGCCCCGCGCCGCACGCGAAGTCGATCGCCTTGGGCGGGACTGCATTCTTTTTCACCATGGCCTCCAGCGGTAGGCACATGAGGAGGAAACGGCAGATGGGGCCGGGAGTGAAGAATTGCCCCTCGGTCTGCTTCACACCCTGGTCGAGGAAGAACTCGAACATGTCGCCGAGGAACTGATTGTGGGCGTCCGGCGCGGCGAGGCGGATGTCCTGCCACATCTGGAGGATTTTCAGGAGGACGTCGGCGTTCTGGTAGAAGAGCTTTTCGTTGTGAACGTCGATGAAGGAGAAATCGTTGTTCGTGAAAAATTTCTGCTGGATGAAGAGGTTCCAGACGGCGCGCTGGGTGGCGTCGGGATTGTGGCGGACGAAGCGGAGCGCAGCGTTCACATCGCTCTCGGCGATGTAGGTAATCTTTTCGCCGAGGAATTGTTCCATGCCGGCCTGGTAGAGCTGCTGGAGCCGGTCGAGGAGCTGGAAATGAGTGTCGAAGGCGATGCCCTTCCAGTAGAATTTCAGGTCGTCGGGGTGCTGGCTTTCATCGACGAGCTTGCAGAGAAAAAGGTTGATGAGCTTGTCAAAGGCGTTCTCGCGGCCGGAGACGTTGTGCTGGCGGAGGATGGTGGCGAACTCGTGATATTTCTTCTGCTGCTCGCTGGCGGAGATGGGGTGGAGATCGGCGAGGGAGTATTTGTCCTTTCCGATGTGGTAGGGCTGGATCGTAGGCTCGAAGATGCCGCCGGTGCGGTAGTCGAGCTTGTAGGTGTCGCGCCAAACGGCGAAGCGGGCGGGGGTGCTGGTGGCGTCGCGGAAGCTTTTGAACGTCGGGTTTTCGGCGAGATATTTTTCGTTGTCGCGATGGGCAAGGACGTGGCTCGTGTAGCGGATGCCGGTGGCGACCTCGTTCGGCTCGCTGGCATAGAGGCAGAGGAATTGCGTCTCGCTGACCTGGGTGAGGTAGGAAAAGAGCTGGGCTCCATCGTGGAGAGTGTCTTTCCATGCGCCGGTAAACGCTTTTCCCGCGGTCTTGCACTCGATAATGAGGAGCGCGCGGCCGTCGTTGCCTTTGATGAGGATGTCGGCGCGACCGCTCTTGGCGTCGTGGCCGAGCTTCCATTTTGGCTCCAGCTCCAAGTGGCGCGCTTCGTAGCCCTTTTCCAGCAAGCGATGGACGCACTCGAAGACAACGAAGTTTTCCGGCTGCGTGAAGTTGCAGGTCTGCTGTTCGTGAACCGTGAGACCCTTTGGATAGATGAACTTCTCGTTCTTCACATCCACGGTCAGGCGTGCCGCGCCGAACTCTTTCACGAGCAAGCTGCCGCGTTTGGCAAAGCCCAGCTTGGGGAGGAGGGTGAGAAACGTGTCTTTGTTCATTCAGGGGAGCGCGCCTCAACGGCAGTCGCAAAAGAGGAGTCGTTGTCCCACTTCGTGATGGTGTGATCGGGGAGACAGAACTTGTAGGCGATGGCGCAGAAAGGATGAACGCCTCCGCATTCACCCTGCGGGCTGCCTTTGGCAGTCGTTCTAGCTCCGCTCGATTCGGCGCTCGCGCGTTCCGCCGTGACGAAGTCTATGCCCACGTCGCCGACGCTTCCTTTGCGCGGCCACTCATTCCACATCCACACGCGCGAGAATTGCTCGGCGTAGATGGGATCGAGTTCGAGGTAACTGCAGATGAGCCGCTCGAAGCGGTCGCCGAGATCGCGGTTGGAATTGGCGGCTTCGCGAAAATGCGCGAGGACGTCGTAAATGCTGGGCTTGGCCATGCAGTGGCTGAGTTCGCCGCGTGCGAATCAGCCCTCTGTCGGGATGGCTTTGCTCTACATGGAGACTCTTACCGAGGTGCCTGCGCTAAAAAAGCGAAAAGGGACGTGCCTACACACGCCCCAACACAGGCACCTTGGAGAGCCTACATGAGAACGCTTTCGACACGCCCCCAGTCGGGGGCGTGCGTCGAGCGCCGTCTCATGGTCGAAATTTCCAAGGTTTCGTGTTGGACAGCAGCCGAAGCTACGCGAAATGAATGTTGGTTAGAGTGGTTTCTGGGTCGGAAAAATTCTGTGTCGAACTCGATGAAGCCGGATGCGCGCCAGCGAAGCAAGCGTCGGAATGCGGTGGCGGCACGCGTGGACCGGGCATCGTGCCGCCGGGCTGCTCGTTGACACGTCCCGGCTCGCGGCCATCGTTGGAGCACCATGAGCAAGCCGCACAAGGTCGAAGAGCCCGCCGGCACCTACTCCGCTTCGCCGAAGCAGCGGGCGCGACCAGCCGCGTCTGCGCGGCAGCATCCCGCGAAGCCCGCCATACGCTACGCCGATGCCGCGACGTTTCGCAAAGCGGCTGACAAGGTTTTCGAAGCTCACGACGAGCTCTTTCGCAAACTCGCCCGGTGAACGAGCCGGTCTTCCTTTCCCGCGACCACGTGCTCGAACTGCACCGGATCTCGCTGGAGCGATACGGAGGGCTGGATGGTCTGCGAGATCCTGGGCTGCTGGATTCAGCTCTGATGCAGCCCGAGGCCACATATTATTACGGCAACGGAGATTTTGCCGCGATTGCCGCGGCCTACGCGTTTCACATTGCACAGAACCAACCGTTCCTTGACGGCAACAAGCGCACGGCGATGGGTGCAGCGCTTTCGTTTCTGGAAGTCAATGGCGTCGACGTCTGCAAGTTCGACGGTGGAAAACTTTACGACGCCATGATCGCCATCGCCGAAAAGCGATTCGACAAAGTGGGCCTCGCCGCGGTGTTTCGCTCGCGCCTCAGCTGACGCTGCTCCAGCCCGATACGGGTCAGCCGCCGGCGCCCGCGAATGTGGCCTTGTGCTTTCCCCGTTCCCTCATTCTCTCCCAGTCGGATCATGCCCTGGGAGATCACCACGAAACACACCAAAAACACGAAAAGAACACCTGCGGAATGGAGATCACCGATCTCCGACCTCACCTTTCAGGATCTGCCATCGCCGGCCGCAATTCTCTCCCCGCGTTTTCCTTTCGTGTGTTTCGTGTTTTTCGTGGTCAAATCCGATTGAATTGTTCCAGCTCAGCGCTCCACCGTCCCACCTTCGCACCTTCATCCCTCCCTCTCTTTCCAACATGATCGCACCCGAGACCTTCAACCACATCGAGAACATCAAGAAACGCGCCGGCCACCTGTGGAGGTTTCTTTGACTGCGATCAAAAACAGCGTGAAATCGAGGCCATGGAGGCCGAGATGGGGGCGCCCACGTTCTGGGATAATTCCGAGCGCGCGCAAAAACACATCGGCAAACTCAACACCCTGAAGAAGGCCGTGTTGCCGGTCGTCGCCTTTCAAAGGAAGGTCGACGACGTCGGGGTGATGATGGAACTCGTCGAGGCTGCGTCACCCGGCGAACGCGAGAGCTACGCCAAGGAACTCGACACCCAAGTGGCGGCGATGGTCACAGAGCTCGACGCGCTCGAAATCGCATCGTTCCTCACGGGTCCGTTCGACAAAAACAACGCCATCTTTTCCATCCAGTCGGGCGCCGGCGGCACCGAGTCGAACGATTGGGCCGACATGCTGTTCCGCATGTACAACCGCTGGGCCGAACGGCGCGGATTCACGGTCGAATTGCAGGACGTGCAGGTCGGCGATCAGGCCGGGATCAGCAAGGCCACCGTCCTCATCAAGGGCGAGAACGCCTATGGCTATGCCAAGGCCGAGCGCGGCGTCCACCGCCTCGTGCGCATCAGCCCGTTCGACTCCAACAAGCGCCGGCACACCTCGTTCTGTGCGATCGATGTCGTCGCGGAAATCACCGATGAGATCGCGATCGAGATCCCCGAGAGCGAGGTGCGGGTCGATGTTTACCGTTCCTCCGGCAAGGGCGGACAGGGCGTCAACACGACCGATTCCGCGGTGCGACTGACCCACATTCCGTCGGGCATTGTGGTGGTTTGCCAAAACGAACGCTCCCAAATCAAGAACCGCGCCACAGCGATGAACGTGCTGAAGTCGCGGCTCTTTGAAAAGAAGCAGGACGAGCAGCGCGCCGAGATGGACAAGTTTTACGGCGAGAAGGGCGAAATCGGGTGGGGCAGCCAGATCCGCAGCTACGTGCTCCAGCCGTATCAGATGGTGAAGGATCTGCGCACCGGCCTCAGCACGAGCGATACGCAGGGCGTGCTCGACGGTGATCTCGATCGCTTCGTCAACGCCTGGCTCCGCGCCGGCTCCCCGCGCCATCGGAACAAGGACATCCAGATGGAGGAGTAAAATCGTTCTCATTCCTCGTGCTCTTTCTCGTTCTATCCCGAACGGTAACGAGAACGATTTTATCATGGGCCAATCCAAGAAACGCCGCGCCTGTCCAGTGGTAAACCGCGACATCACCGCCGCCGAATGCGGTGAGAATCGTCACAGCCGGTACGCGTGTCCTGAGGCGTGTCCGTTCAATCCGTTCGCGGCGGCCAGCTACACCGGATTGCTGGAGGCGGAGAGTGCGCTCGATTTGATCTGCGTGAAGCGGATGGTCGGTGAGGACGCAGCCGTCGGCGGAGTCATCACCGAGGCGCGCCGGTTGAATGCGGGACACGGGTGGCACGCCGCGATCGCGTGGCATCTCTTCTTCAAGCGCGATGGCAACGGAGCGACGTTTGCCGAACGCTGGCAGCACGTGGGTTTTCCTGGGTTGAAGAATGACGAGCGCGTGTTCTTGCGGGCCAAGAGCCAGATTCGGGTCGCCCTGATCGAGGTGCATCGCATCCTCGATGAACAGCGGATCGAAGCGGTGGACCTGCTGGATCCGCTGGCCGCGCCGATGATGCTCGTCGACCGGAGCGTGGCGGCGCGCGTCGGGCGGTTCGACACGCTGCTCACGTGGATTTATCCGCTGCCGCATTTCTGGCGGATGTCCGGCACGGGCATGACGATGTCGGACCTCGGTCCGTTTTCGCCGATGGAAATGCTCGAGGCGTGCGTCGCGCACCTCGGCGGGCCGACCGGGATCGAGGACCAGCGGCGGTGGCTGGCCGAGAATTTCGTGCGGATCGACGAGGCGCTGACCGCCACCGGGATCGAGCGGCGGCGGCAGATGCTGGCACGACTGGATGCGTCGTTTGGCGCGGCGACCTACGAGCTGCGAGCGCCGTTCGTCGAGGCTCGGCGGGCGCTCGTGGCGGATCCGGCCATCGACGTCGACGAGCTCCACCCGGACGAGCGAAAAAAGGGATTCGTCGAGGCGATGGTGTGGTTCGAGGCGCGGCCGGCGTCAGGCCTGGCGCTGGCGACGATTCCCGGTCGACGGGTGCTGGGGCGGTTGCTGCTGGGGTTGAAAGAATGGCGGGTCGAGGCGATCGGCGGCGCGCGGCTGGACGAGTTGCGCGAGCGGCTCGAGGCACGGCTCGGCGACCGCGTGCGTTTTGGGCGCGAGCGGCGGGACGATATTGCGGGCCAGATGGCATCCAGGGAGCCGGCGGCCAATCTCGCACTCGTGCCGCCGCGGTTGCTGGAGCGGTCGGACACGTTCGACATGGCGACATCGCGGATCGCGGCCCCGCCCGAGGGCGTGCCGATGGAGGACTACAAGGCGAGCTTGATGAACGAACAGCGCCGGGCCTGGCTCGATGAACCGCTGCCGGCGCTCGATGGGCGCACCGCGCGCGAGGCGGCGCACTTGCCGGCGTGGCGGGCGCGTTTGCTCGAGCTCGTCAAAGGGCAGGTGCGCCAAGTCGATCAAATGAATCTCGAGAAGGGTGGTGCCGAAGACGTCAACGTGCTCATTCGCGAGCTTGGCCTGACCGAGATCGATTTTCCGCCCCCGCCCCCGCGCCATCCCGTCCGGGATGCCGCTGAAGGTGAAGACGACATCGACGATGAGGACGACGACGACGAACCCGATTTTCCGCCGCCACGCCGGACTGTCACAGTGGGAGCGGCCGGCGGATGGAGCGCTCCACCGCTGCCGAAGGAGCCGTTGACGTTTGAAGAAGCGTCCGATCGTTTGCGCTCGGGGATGGGTGCGTTTGCGACGGCCGCCGAGGCGATCCAGGAACTCGAAGCGTCGGGTTCGACGATGCTCGAGGATGTGCAGGCGCTGGCTGGAGGGGAGGTAGCTGAAGGGGATTTTCCCCAGCTGATCGTGATTGTCATTCAGATTTGGTTTGCGCTGGTGCCGCGGGGAAAACCCGCGCCCGCGCTGCTGCGCAATGCGATGGCGGCCATGATTGAGCGCGATGGGGCGAAGCTGCTTGCGAGCAGCGCCAAAGGAACCGGGCCGTTGCAGCGGTTGTTCACGGATTCGCCCCAGCCGCACCTCCTGCAGTTGGTTTTGGGTGTAGTGGTTCAGTCGGCTGAAAAGGCCCCGAAAGGGATGCGGCCGCGTCCGGAATCCACGATGGGAATGCTGTTGGTCCTGAAGGCGCTGATCGCCGAAATCGACCGCGCGCTGCGCCGGCCGTGATGCAGGCGGAGGCTTGCTGAATTCCGGCATTCGGCATTCTTCATCGAGCTTGCATGAACCTCTCCTACGAACACATCCGCGCCGCCCTCGCCGCGCAGCCTTTGTTCGAGGACAAGACTTGGCAGTTGTCGCCCGACGCCTGGCCCCTGACACCCGAGCAGTTGACCGAACTCGAGTCGATCGGCACCGCCTGCCTCGAGTTTCAGCAGGCGCTCGAATCACTCTATCTGCGATCGGTCGCGGGAAAGAACCTCCTGCGCAACAAGCCGTTGCTTGCGCCGTGGGTGGCGGATTACCTCGATCGGGGCAAACCCGCCGCGCTCATCGCCCACGCGCGCGATCCGAGGAACCGCGGCGCATTCCCGACGGTCATCCGGCCGGATTTGCTGTTGACCGACGAAGGTTTCGCGTTGACCGAGCTCGATTCGGTGCCGGGTGGAATCGGGCTCACCGCGTTCTTGAACCGGCTTTATGGGAGCGCGACCGTCCCCGGGGGAGGATTCCCGGAGGTGCCCCAGGGCGGTCACGCTCCCATCCTCGGCGGCGACGACGCGATGATTCGGAATTTCCACGCCGCGCTCGCCGCGCTTCGGCCCGAGGCGCGCAATCCCCTCATTGCGCTCGTCGTGAGCGACGAGGCCGCGACCTACCGGCCCGAGATGCAATGGCTGGCGCACGAACTGTTGCTGCAGGGCAAACGGGTTTATTGCCTCCGGCCGGAAGATATTTTTCCCCTCGAGAACGCGCTGTTTTTCGACGTTGAGGGCACCCCGGAGAAAATCGACATCGTCTACCGGTTCTTCGAGTTGTTCGATCTCGCGAACATTCGGACCGAGAGGTTCATCTTTGCCGCCTGGGCGGCGGGCGAAGTCGCGCTGGCCCCGCCGATGCGGCACTTTCAGGAGGAGAAGCTGGCGCTCGCGCTTTTCCATCATCACCTGCTCCAGGATTACTGGGCCGAGGCGCTCAACCCCCGCACGCTCAAACTGCTGCGCGCCCTGATCCCGCCGTCGTGGATCATGGACCCCGCGCCCCTCCCGCCGGGCGCGGTGCTCGATGGTCCACGGGTCGGCGGCAGGGCGTTGAACGACTGGCGCGACCTCGCCGGGGCGTCGCAAAAGGAGCGCGATCTCATCATCAAGATCAGCGGCTACCACGAGACCGCCTGGGGCGCACGGAGCGTTGTGTTGGGCAGCGATTGCTCGCGTGAGGAGTGGCAGGAGGGCATCGACCGGGCGATCAAGCTCGCGCCGGCCAACCTCCACGTTCTGCAGGCCTACCGGAAACCGCGCCGCGTTCGCCACTCGATCTACCAAACGGAGAATCGCCCCGCCGTGCCAGCGACGCACCGCGAGAAAAAGCCAGTCCAGTCGCAGGAAGTCGACGGCCGCCTCCGCCTCTGCCCCTACTACTTTGTCTCGGGCGGTCAGGCCCGGCTCTCCGGAGCGCTCGCGACCTTTTGCCCGCCGGACAAGAAAATCATTCATGGGATGCAAGACGCCGCCTTGCTTCCATGTAGGGTTTTGTCCTTAAAGGGAGTCCGTGCGTAATTTCGCCGTGAATAACCCGGAATCCCGGACACTCCAGAGGAAGCGAGCCCTGCTGGCGGTGGCGCTTCTCGCGCTGGGTTCCACTGCGTCTCCCGTTCTTGCCCAGGTGGATATCGGAGCGGTGCGGGCCCGGGCGGATCAGGGTGATCCCGAGGCGATGAACGCTTTGGCCAACGCGTATGCGAACGGCCAGGGCGTGCCCCAGAATATCCCTGAGGCGCTGCGTTACTACCAGCAGGCCGCGGATCGCGGATTGGCGACGGCGCAATTCAACCTTGGCATGATGCATGAGCTGGGGCGCGGGGTCGCTCCGAATATTGCGACGGCGTTTTCCTATTACCTGAAGGCCGCGGAACAGGGGTTCGCGCCCGCGCAGTTCAACGCCGGGAACATGTATGCCAACGGGATTGGCGTGAAGCAGGACTATTTCGAGGCGGCGCTCTGGTTCCGGCAGGCGGCCGACCGCGCCGTGCCTGAGGCCCAGTACAACCTGGCGCTCGCCTACGAACTCGGCCGTGGAGTGGCCAAGGACGAAGTGGCCGCGCAGCGCTGGTATCGCGCCGCCGCGGCGCAGCGGTACGTCCGCGCGCAGTACAATCTTGCCCTGATGCTCGAGGAGGGCCGCGGCTCGGCCGCCGATCTTGCGGCCGCCATCGAGCTCTATCGCGCCGCCGCCGCCCAGAACTTTGCGCCCGCGCAAAATAATCTCGGCATCCTGCTGGCCGAAGGACGCGGCGTTCCGGCCAATCTCATCGAGGCTTACACCTGGCTTGCGCTCGCCGTCGAGAACGGGGCCAAGCCCAACGGCCGGGATATCGTCGCGCAACAGCTCTCGTCCGGTCAGCTCGCCGAGGCCAACATCGGGGTCGCCAAGCTCCGCAGCCAGCTCGGCTTGAGAGACACCGCTCCCACTGCTCCACTGCCCGCGGGACGGGGCCCGGTCGTCGCGAGCGCGCCACCGCCATCGCCACCACCGGCTTCGTCACCGCCGGTTTCGCCTCCGCCCGCGGCGCCACCGGGCGCGGCCCCGGCCGAGGTCGCGGCGCTCAACGCCCGCATTGCCGCCGCCCAGTCCGATCTCGAAAAAGTTCGCCGCGAAAACGCTGAGCTCAGGTCCGCCGCGGCCGCCGCCGCCCAGACGAAACAGGCCGTGACGACGCGGGCGTCCGAACTCGCGTCGCTCAACACCCGGCTCACCGCCGCCCAGGCCGATGCCCAGAAACTGCGCGCCGAGAACACGCGCCTGGCCGAGGCGGCGCAGGCGGCCCAGCGCGAGAAGACCGCCCTCGAGCAGCGACTTGCGACCGCGGCGAAGACGGCCGCAAAACCGGCGCCGGCGGCCGATGCCACCGCACTCAACGCGCTGCGTGCGCAGGTGGAGCAGCTCACTCGCGACACGACAATCCTCCGGACCGAGAAGGCCGAGGCGCAACGCCGGGCCGACGAGTTTGCCGCGCAGTTGAAGACCGCCCGCGATTCCGCGGCGCCCGCCACCGCCACTGCCGGATCCTCCACCCTCAAGCCGGGTGCCACCACCTCGTTGTCGCTCCAGCAACTCGCGGCCGCCGACACCCGGATTGCCAAGATTCTCACCGAAAACACCCGGCTGAACGAAGACGTGAAACGTTCGACGGCCGAGCTCGGCCTGCTCAACCGCCAGCTGCGGATCGCGCAGGAGAAGTCCGCCTCGGGCAAGGCCGGCGCACCCTCTGCCACCAGCGCGGCGGATGCCGGCAAGGTCACCGAACTCACGCGGCAACTCCAGGAGTTGCGCGCGGCGCACGAAAAGGACGTCGCTGAAAACAAGCGCCTGGCGGGCACGTCCGCCGGCGCGGCCGAACGCCAAAAACTGGCTCAGCAACTCGCGGCCACCGAGGCTGATGTCGTCAAACTGCGGGCGGATAACCAACGCCTGAAGCAGGGCGCGGCGGCCGCGGGAGACCTGCCGGCCGTGCAGCTCAGGGCCACGCGTGCCGAACAGTCGCTCGCCGAGATCACGAAACAGCGCGACGCCCTTGCCGCCGAAAAAGCCGCCCTTGAAAAGCGGGTTGCCGCCGGTCCCACGCGACCAGCGATCGATCCGGAACAGGTGCAGTTGTTGCGCGCCCAGATGGGTGAAACCGCCAACGAACTCGGGGCGGCCCTGCGGAGCCAGCAGGAATTGAAGACCCAGTTGGCCGCCGCGCAACAGGCGCAGGCGGACAAGATCCAGCAACTCACCTCCGACCTGGAGCGGGCCCGCCAGGGGCTCGTTGCGGCCGAGGGGGAAAAGGCGCGCGGGACGACCGAAGCATCCCGCTCGGAGTCCGCGCAAGTGGCCGAACTCCGCCGGTCGCTGGCGGCCGCCCAGCAGGTGGTGGCCGGCAACCGCGACCTGATTGCCCAACAGCAGGCCCAGCTTGAGGCGGCAGACAAAGCGCGGGTGGAAAGCAAGAAACTCGCCGCTGAACTCGCCGGGAGCCGGAAGGCTTTGGAGACGGCGGAAAAGGCTGCGGCCGCCGTGCGGAGCGAACTGGCGCGAACCGCGGAGGCGCAGGCCGCGGATCGTACCGCGCTCCAGCAATTGCGCACCCAGCTGGCCGAGGCCCAGCGGGCGGCGACCGGCAATCGCGATCAGCTCGCTCAAACGCAGACGCAACTCGAGGAAGCGAACAAGATTCGTGCGGAAAACACAAAACTTGCCGGCGACCTTGCGGCCAGCCGGAAGACGCAGGAAGCGGCGGAGAAGTCGGTCGCCAGCGTACGGGCCGAACTCGCTCGCAGCACCGAGGCACAGACGGTGGACCGCGCGGCGCTCCAGCAATCGCGCGCCCAGCTGGCCGAGGTACAGGCGAAACTTGCGGTCGCGCAGCGGGCCGAGGCCGCGGGCGCGGAGTCCGCGGCGCAGCTCGCCGATGTGGCAAAGCAGCTTGCCGCCGTGACCGCGGAGCGTGATCGGTTGGCCGCGGCGCAACGCGAGCTCGTGACACTCAAGGCCTCGGCCGCGCAGCTTCAGCAATCGCTCGCCGACGCGACGAAGACGCGCGACGCAGTCGCGGCGGAGAAGGCAACGCTGGAGCAGCAGTCCGGACAGCTCGCAAACCAGCTTTCCGCGCAACGCGCGGCGGCGCAGAAGCTCGAGCAAACCAACGCCACGCTTGCGGCCCGCGTCGACGCCTTGGCCGCGGAGCGCGACACGCTCATCAGCCGGCAGGAGGCGCAGGCGGTCGACCGCGCCATGCTCAACCAGCTCGGGGCGCAGCTTGATGGTGCGGGTCGGAACATCGCGGAACTCAACGCCAGGAACGAAAGCCTGAAAAAAGATTTCGAAGTGGCGAAGCAGACCACCGCGGCGGCGCTCGCCGCCCAGACGGCGCAGGCGGCGCAAAACGAGGCGATGAAGCTCGAGCTTCAGACCTTGCAGAACCAGGTGCGAACCCGGGATGCCCAGCTCGAGGAGGATCGGAAGGTTTCGGCCCGCGAAATCTCCACGCTTGCCACCCAGCTGCAGACGACGCGCGAGTCGAATCGCGCGCTGGCTGACGCGAATCGCGCCCTGTTGCAGGGCAAGGGCTCGGAGGAGTCGGCGGTCAAGGCCGAGCTGGACCAGCTCAACGCCACCGTGAAGGCCGTTCAGGGCGAACTCGAAAAGGCCCGGGTGGAACAAAGTCGCCTCGCCGCCGATCTCCAGACGCGCAACCGCGAGCTCGAGGCCGCGCGCACCGCGGCCCGAGGTCCCGCCCAGGAGCGGGACACCTTGCGTACCCAGGTGGAGGATATGGCCGGCCGCCTGGCGGAGACGGAGCGACGGTTTACCCAGTTCCGGCAGTCGGCCGAGCAGGCCAAGGCCGACGCCGACAAGGTGCGCGCCGATTACGCCGCGCTGGTGGCGAAAAACGCCGCCACGGAAAAGGCGTCCGAGCAGCAAGGGGCGAGCGTCGCCGAGCTCACCGGACTCAACGAGAAGCTCTCGAACGAGCGCGCCGCCTTCGAGAAACAACTGGCCCAGCTGCGGCAATCCTCCGAGCTGGCACGGGCTGAGCTTGGCGAATTGAAGAATCGCGCGGCCGGCAGCGACCAGATCGCGCAGCAGCATCTCGGGACGATCAACGCCCTCGGTGCCGCCAACGAGAAATTACAGGTGCAGATCAAGGACCTGGGTGCGGAGATGGCTGCGTTGCGGGCCGAGAAATCGCGCCTGTCCTCTGCCGCCGAGTCGGCGGCAGCCTTCCGGGCCGAGTTGACCGACGTGAAGGCAAAGCTGGTCGCGGCGCAGAAGGCGGCCGAGCAGCAGGGCGCGAGCGTCGCCGAGCTCACCGGACTCAACGAGAAGCTCTCGAACGAGCGCGCCGCCTTCGAAAAACAGCTGGCCCAACTGCGGCAAACGTCCGAGCAGACCCGGGCTGAACTCGGCGAGCTCAGGAATCGCGCCTCGGGCAGCGATCAGATCGCCCAACAACATCTCGGGACGATCAACGCCCTGGGTGCCGCCAACGAAAAACTTCAGGTGCAGCTCAAGGATTTGAGCACCGAGATTTCCGCCGTGCGGGTCGAAAACTCGCGGCTCGTGGCGGCGGGTGAATCGGCCGCGACCTTCCGGACCGAGCTCGGCGACGTGAAGGCCCGGCTGGCCGACGCACAAAAAGCCGCGGAGCAGCAAGCCGCCGCGGTCGCGGATCGGGCCGGGGCGAACGAAAAGCTCGCGGGCGAACTCAAGGACTTGCAGGCCCAGCTGACCGCGCTGCGGACGGAAAACACGAAGCTTGCCGGGAGCGAACAGGCGCGGCAGGACGCGGAGCAGCGCGCCGCCAGCCTGGCCACCGCGGCGACCCAGCTCTCCGCCGCCCAGCGCGATCTCTCCACCGCGCGGGCCGAGGTTTCCCGGCTCAATGACGCCGTGCAGACCCTCGAGCGGGATCGCAGCAATCGCCTGACCCAGCTTCAGCAGGAGAATGCGGCGATCAGTGCGCGGCTGCGGCAGGCGCAGGGTACGCTGGATCAGATCGCGTCCGCCGCCCGGTTGATCAATGGCGGCGGTGCCCTGGTGGGCTCGTCACCTCTGGCGGCGGGATCGGCTTCCACAGTTCAGACGATCCCCGTCACCGCCGGACCACCGGTGTCACCAGCGGCGCCGCGTGAGCACATGGTCGCCGAGGGCGACTCGCTCACGCGCATCAGCACGCGCTATTACGGCACGAGCGGCCGCTGGCAGGAGATTTACGAAGCGAACCGCGAGGTCCTTAAAGGCGAAAACGCCCTTCGCCCCGGCCAGCGTCTGAGGATTCCGTAGTCAGGCCGCGACCGCCTTGCGACTGGGAACCACGGTGGCTTTGGCCGCCTCCGAGGCGAGGTGGGCGAAGAAGGAATCCCGGCGTTCGCGGGCGACGACGACATCCTTCGTGCTGAGCGATCGCCGGATGCGCTCCTTGGTAAACGGTGTCGGGTGGACGGTGTAATGCAGGAACCAGGTGCCGTGGTTGTTCCACAGGTGATGGTTCTCGTTCTCGGGGTGGACGCGGATGCCGGGCAGTGTGGTGATGTTCATGATGCGTGATTTTCTTTGTGGGAGTTATCGCGCAGCAGGCTGAAAACAAAAAACCGACCTGGGCATCAGGTCGGTTTCGTCTTCGGGAGCGTTCTTGGTTCGCCACCCTTGCGGATAGCGCACATCCGGGGCCGTCCCCGATCCACCGTGGCCGCTCCCGGCCCGGTTGGCGGAATCGGCTTTTAAGGGCCGACTCGTTCCTGATGCGGGGGGGAACGTGACATTTTCACGTCATCCGTCCAGACTTTTTTTGGCCAAATTTGTCATAAGGTTCCAGCAAGGTTCCAGCAAGGTTCCAGCAAGGAACAGGCAAGCTGCCAGTGAACGTGCCGCAACTCCACCCGAAGCCCGTCCGGCGCGGGTTTCTGCTCTGGAGATGGGTGCTCCTCAGCTCTGGGCTCTCGGCTGTGAGCTGAGAGCGCTCAACTGCGTGGACTTTGACGAAGCACCGTTTGACCGTCGGCCGTCTTACCTACCTGCCATGCTCTTTCGCGTAGTGTTCGCGCAGGAGATCGTGGCCGAAGTCGCCCTGGAAATCGCGGAAGGTCGTGTGGATGTGGTTCGCGCCATTCTGCGTGTTGTCGAATTCCACCAGAAACGTCGGGCCTTGGATCCGATAATAATGCGGGTCGCCGCGCTCCATCCCGCCGGCCCAGGCAAACGTCATCCGGTCGAGGCCGGCCGACGCGATCTCGGCAATCTTGGCATCGGCCAGTTCCGCCCGATTGCGGTTGGCGTAGAGCTTCACGAGCGCCAGCAGCTGGCTGCGCTGGGCATTGGTCAACTGGGCGGAGCTGATTCCCGCGGGCGCCAGGGGTTCAACCCGCTTCTTGTTGCCGGTGACGATATCCTTGGGCGCCTTGGCGTCGAACACGGCGATGGTGCGCTGGGCGGCGTCGAGCGACTTGATCAACGCGCGGCCGAGGTCCTCCTCCTCGCCGAGGACGCGCTCGCCCTGGCGCGGCCCACTGCGGACCTCGGCGGGATTGCTGCCGATGAACGCCGGCGCAAAGAAGACATACCTGCCATCGACGAGCGTGAAATTGAACGAGAGATGGTGGCCTTCGAAGCGCCAGCCCCAGGATTTGTCGCCGGCGGGTGGGCCGAAAATCGTGACGAAGTAGCCGGCGGGATCGCGGCGCTCGGCCACGGCACCGCGCTTGTCGGGCTTGGCGGCGGCGGTTTCGAGCTCCCTCAGTACGAGTTCCATCGACATGATGGCCTCGGCCCGGGCGAATCCGTGCTGACTGAGGCCGGATCGGAGCAGCGCGATGGCAAGGTCTCGCTGCGGCGGCTTCATCTGCTTGAAGGGGAGACCCTGCCGCGCGATCGGCACGAAATTCCAGTTCTCCCGTTCCGGGTCGGTGAGCGGGTAGGTGGCCTGTTTTTTTTGTTCGGGCGAGAGCGCGCCGAGGAATGAATTGGCGGCATTGAGCATGTCGGTCGCGGGCGCGTGGGCGCGGGCGGTGGCTCCGGCGAAAACCAGGAGTACGGCGAGACGAAGGCAGGTCGGGGTAGGGCGCATGACGCTCTTAAGGCGGAGCCGGGGCCCCGCTGCAAGGCAGCAGCGGCCGGAGTTGCACTTACCCATTTCGTCCCCTTACTTCCCGGCTCCGCACCATGTCCGACACCGCTACGATTGCCCCACCGCCACCGCCTGCCTTGCTCCCCGACGGTGTTCGGGAGGGCAACGAGAACCTTGTGTGCCTCACCGCACCGGCGGGTGAGAAGGTCGCCGCCTTGATCGCGCGCGAAAATCAGGGGGAGTTCCTGCGCGTAGCTATCAACGGGGGCGGGTGCAACGGGTTGAGCTATAAGATGAAGTTTGTGCCCGGGCCCAAGCGCGGCGACATCCTCGTGCGGACGGCGGGCGTTCGGGTCCTCGTCGACAGCAAGAGCGCCCTCTACATCAAGGGGACGCACCTCGACTATTCCAACGCCATGGTATCGGGTGGGTTCAAGTTTTCGAACCCCAATGCCAAGGCGAGTTGCTCGTGCGGCGAGAGCTTCAGTGTTTAGGAATTTGGCCGGCTTGATGACGACGCCCGGGGAAGACTTCAACGCTCGCTTCATCGGCGCACGGTCAATCGGACTGCCGTTCAAAATACCCTTGCTCCCGGGGAAGTTCCCGGTGAGATGCGACCCTGACCAGCACCAGTCCACTCCTTATTGATGGCCAATTCGTTCCCTCCCGCCGGAGGCGGTAGCCGCCCCGGTTCTTATCATCGTCGCAACGTCGATCCGTTCGCGGCCATTCGCCGCAACCATCGAATCAAGGTTCCGCAGGTTCGCTTGATTTCCCCCGAGGGCAAACAGCTCGGCATCATTGACACGGCGAAAGCCATCAATCTGGCACTCGAAAACGGCCTCGACCTCGTCGAAGTCGCACCGAATGCAACGCCGCCGGTTTGTCGGATCATGGATTTCGGCAAGTACGTGTACGAGGAGTCCAAGAAGACTTCGCACGTGAAATCCACTGCCAGCCGGATCAAGGAAATCGAGTTCACCGCCCGGATCGAGCAGCACGATTTCGAGACCAAGCTGCGCCATGCCGAGGCGTTTCTCGACCACGGGAACAAGGTGAAGATGCGGCTCAAGTTCCGCGGTCGCGAGATGGCCCACACCGAGCTGGGCTTCGCGGTGATGAAGCGCGCGGTCGCCGATCTCGTCAACATGGGGCATCCCGACGCCGATCCGAAGCTGATCGGTCGCAACATCCACGTGATGCTGACGCCCCTGCCGCCCAACAAGCGGAAGCCAAAGTTTCACGTGCGCGAAGAGGGCGAGCAGCCAGGCGAGCACGACAACGATCCGGATTCGGGCGAGGAAAGTGGTTCGAATTCGGACTCGAACCCCACCGCCGCCGGCGCCTAAGTCGTCGCCGCCATGCTTTCGGCGGCCCCCCGTTTCGCGGCGTCCAGTGCCATTTTTTTGGCGGCCGCCATCATGGGCCACGCGGCGGCGGAATCCCCGTCGCGCGCGACGCCATCGCGGCCGGTTTCCTCGCGGGCCGCGGAGGTTGTCCGGCTCAACGGCGTCGATTACGTCGAGCTCGCCGTATTTTGCGCCGGACTTGGTCTGCAGCCGCGCGCGGCGAAATCCACGGACAAGAAGCTCTATTTCGAGGGTCGGACGGGGGCGCTCGAGCTGGAAGTCGACTCCCGGGACAGCGCCGCCAACGGCGTGCGGTTTTTCCTGGGCGAGGCGGTGCGGAGTTTCAAGGGCCGGGTGTGGATTGCGCGCATCGATGCCGAACTTCTGCTCACCCCCATCCTGCGCCCGGGCCTGAACCAGGCTCGCATCCCGGAACTCCGGACCATCGTGCTGGACCCGGGCCATGGCGGAAGAGACGCAGGCAAGGTCAACCCCCGGCTCAATCTCGCGGAGAAAAACCTCACCCTCGATACGGCGGCGCGGTTGAAGAAATTGCTCGACGCGCAGGGCTTCAAGGTCGTGCTGACGCGCACCGCCGACCGTTACCTGGATTTGATCGAGCGCGCGGAAACCGCCGGACGCCTTCGAGCCGATCTGTTCATCAGCCTGCATTTCAACTCGGTGCAATCCGGGGCGGAACGCACGACGGGCGTCGAGGTGTTCACGCTGACGCCGCAGCTCCAGTTCTCGACCAGCGATCCCTCGCACGTGGAAGTGGCCGAGGCGAAGAAATCGAATCCGGGCAACAAATCCGATCACTGGAACACGGTCGCCGGCTATGCGCTGCACCGGGAGATGCTCAAGGCGTTGCAAGCCTCGGACCGGGGCCTGAAGCGGGCGCGGCTCAAGGTGCTCGTGCTGGCGCCATGTCCCGCGGTGCTGGTCGAGTCGGGCTATCTTTCGAACGACGCCGAGGCGCGGCAAATCGGTACCCCGGCCTATCGACAGAAAATTGCCGAGGCCATCGCCAACGGCGTGCGCACCTACGCCGCCATGCTCGATGCGGTGCGACCGGAGCGCCGGCCGACTTCGGCCACCTCGACCGCCCGGTGAATCGGTGCCACTGCGTTGGCGCCCGGCTGAATTCAGCATTTCGTTCGCCGCGCAAATCCCTCTAATCCTCGCCGCATGTCACTTCGCCGATCCTTTTTCTTCCTGGTCGCCGGCTCCGCCGTCGTCGCGCCCGCGCTCCAGGCTTGGGACTATGACGGGCATCGCATGATCAACCAGGTGGCGCTGGCTTCGCTGCCGGCCGAGTTCCCGGCGTTTGTACGCGAGCCCGTATCCGCGGAGCGGATTGCATTTCTCGCCGGCGAACCCGATCGCTGGCGCAATGTCCCGGACCTGCCGCTGCGCCAGTCCGGGGGCAGCTGGTCCGACCACTTTTGCGATCTCGAGGAAATTCCGCTGGCCGGACTTGCCTTCGCAACGCTGCCCTCGTTCCGGTATGATTTCATCGTGCAATTTGCGGCCGGCCGCGCCGCGCACCCGGAAAAATTCACCCCGATCAATCCGGCCAAAAACGCGGATCACTCGAGCGAATGGCCCGGCTTCGCGCCGTGGGCCATCACGGAGTACTTCGGCCGGCTGCGATCCGCGTTTTCCTATCTGAAGGTCTTGGCGGAACTGGGCACCCCGGCTGAGATCGCCAACGCGCAGGCCAACGCGATCTATGTCATGGGCGTGATGGGCCACTACGTCGGCGATTGCGCCCAGCCGCTGCACACCACCATCCATCACAATGGCTGGGTCGGCGGCAATCCGCACGGCTACACGACATGGCCGGGTCTGCACAGCTGGATCGACGGTGGCTTCACGGCGAAAGCCGGGATCAAGTATGCGGAGCTGGGGCCGCGCCTGGCGCCGGCGCAACCGATCTCGCTCGCCCCGCGCCCGGACGGACGCGACCCGATGTTCGTGGCCGTGCTCGACTACCTGCTCGCCCAACACCGGCTCGTCGAACCGCTCTATCAACTAGAGCAAGCGGGCCGGCTGGGGCACGGCGATCAACCGGTCACGGATGAGGCGCGCACCTTCATCACGGGACAGATGCTGAAGGGCGGGAACATGCTCGGATCGATCTGGCTGACAGCCTATCGTGGCGCCGTGCCGGACACGTACCTGCGCACCAATCTGCTCAAGCGCCAGAACGCAGCTGCACCCACCCAGCCGGCGAGGAAGTAGCGCCCGGGTCCGCGGGTCCGATCGGGATCGCCGCGCGGCTCCGTAGCCGCGCTTGAGCGCCGACGAAAGCGTGGCCGTTCGATCGTCCGGATTCGCAGCCACCTTGTCGCTTTGCTCCAACGCGGCTACGATACGGCTTCAACGTCCGGCCAACCGGGCGAAGACGACATGCCTCGCCGACTGCTTGCCTAAATCTTCGACGGAGTCTCGCCGCGGTAGTGGATCACGATCATCTCGTGCAACGGCCGCCCGGCGTGGCGGTCGGACTCGCCGATGAAAATCCGCAACAGGATGGATTCGGAGGGCAGTTCCATGTCAGGAGCCTTTCATTTGGTTGAGGTAGCTGGCGCAGAGATGGCCGAGCCAGACGGCGACAAGGCAGGCGACGACGGAGAGGACGGTATTGGCGCCGGCGCGAAACCACTCGCCTTCGCGCGCGAGGTTCAACGTTTGCAGGCTGAACGAGGAAAACGTCGTGTAGCCGCCAAAGATGCCCGACATGAAGAACTGCCGGGTGTTGCCGGTCGCAAACACCCGGCCGTCGGGCGCGGTCACCGTGGCGAAAAAGCCGATCAGAAACGAGCCGGTCACGTTTACGATTATCGTGCCCCAGGGAAACGTGGCGCCGAATTGACCGGCCACGAGGCCGGAGAGGAAGAAACGCGCGACGCTGCCAAGCGCGCCGCCGAGAGCGATGAGTAGGTAGAGCCGCATGTTTACTTCCCGATCGGAAGCGAGACTGCGACAGGAGTCACCGAGTGCGCAAGCGCGGCGGCGGGCGGGGCAGGTTCACGGCGGATTTTTGCCCGGACCGGCGCAGAGGGTGGGACGTGGGCGCCGCGCGCGGGCACCGGGCGGACA
>JBIJCX010000312.1:0-10132 GCA_044344465.1 Opitutaceae bacterium | reverse complement strand
CCTGCGGTCGGAAAGAACCTGACCGCGCGCGGAGCGCACGGTCCACCTCTTCCTGGTGCAATCCGCCAGCGCTGGAGCCAAGGCCGGGCTTGCCGCGCGGACGATCGGCGTTTGAGTGGCGCCCGTGGCCAAACCCGACGCAGCTCCCACCATCATCTTCTCCATGCTCGGCGTCTCGAAGAAGATCGAGCGCAAGGAGATCCTCCGCGACATCTCGCTGTCGTTTTTCTACGGCGCCAAGATCGGCGTCCTCGGGCTCAACGGCTCCGGCAAGTCGTCGTTGCTGCGCATCCTCGCCGGCCGCGACACCGACATCGATGGGCGCCTGCATTTCGAACCGGGCTACACCATCGGCCTGCTCGAGCAGGAACCGCACCTCACCGCGGGCGCGACGGTGCGGGCCTGCGTCGAGGAAGGGGTAAAGCACCTCACCGACCTCACGGCCGCCTACGACGCCACCTGGGACGAGCTCAGCGCGGCCGAAACCGACGCCCAGAAAGACGCGATCGCGACCAAGCAGGGCGATCTGCAGGAGAAAATCGACGCGCTCGGCGCGTGGGATGTCGCGCCGCAGGTGGAGATGGCGATGGATGCCCTGCGCTGTCCGCCCGGCGACCAGATTGTCGACAGCCTCTCCGGTGGCGAGCGCCGCCGCGTCGCGCTGGCGCGTCTGCTGTTACAGAAACCATCGATCCTCCTGCTCGACGAGCCGACCAATCACCTCGACGCCGAGAGCGTGAACTGGCTTGAGCAGCATCTCGCGCGCTACGAGGGCACGGTCATCGCGGTGACGCACGATCGTTATTTTTTGGACAACGTCGCGCAATGGATCCTCGAACTCGATCGCGGCCATGGCATTCCGTGGAAGGGCAACTACTCCTCGTGGCTCGAGCAGAAGCAGGCGCGCTCCGCCGTCGAGCAACGCACGGAGGACCGCCGGCAGAAGGCGATGGCGCGCGAGCTCGTGTGGATCCGCCAGTCGGCCAAGGCCCGCGTCGCCAAGTCCCAGGCCCGCATCACCGCCTACGAGACGATGCTGAAGCAGGACGTCGCCGAAAAGGAGCGCGAGTTCGAGATTATGATTCCGCCCGGCCCGCGGCTCGGGGCGCTGGTGGTCGAGGCGAAGGATCTGGCCAAAAGCTACGGCGAAAACGTGCTCTTTGAGAACGTGAATTTCTCCCTCCCGCCCGGCGGCATCGTCGGCGTCATCGGCCCCAACGGGGCGGGCAAAACCACGCTGTTCCGGCTCATCACCGCGGTGGAAAAACCCGATGCCGGCGAGCTGCGCGTCGGCGCGACGGTGAAGATCGCGCACGTCGATCAGTCACGCGATTCGCTGCCCGACACCGAGACGATCTGGCAGGCGATCAGCGGCGGCGAGGAGATCATGAAACTGGCGAACCGCGAGGTGAACAGCCGCGCCTATTGCGCGCAGTTTGGCTTCACCGGGGCCGATCAATCGAAGAAAGTCGGCGTGCTCTCCGGCGGCGAACGCAACCGCGTCCATTTGGCGAGGCTGCTCAAGAGCGGCGCGAACCTCATCCTGCTCGACGAGCCGACGAACGATCTCGACGTGAACTCGATTCGCGCGCTCGAGGAGGGGCTGGAGAATTTCGCCGGCTGTGCCGTGGTCGTGTCGCACGATCGCTGGTTCCTCGACCGGGTGGCGACGCACATCCTCGCCTTCGAGGGCGACAGCTACGTCCACTGGTTCAACGGGAATTTCTCCAGCTATCAGGAGGATCTCCACCGCCGGAAGGGCAAGGACGCCGATCAGCCGCACCGGATCAAGTATCGGAAGCTGACGCGCCACTGACGCGCTGAAACTCGGAGCATCGCTTGGTTCGGCCCAAACACCGCGATTTTTTGGATACCGTGAAGCTTGCAACAAAGAGCCGCAGCGTGCGCCGTGGTCCCAAGAACAATGGGGCGCCCGCCCGGAAGAGCGTTCGCCGGGAATCTAGTTTTGCGGCGGCCGCGGAAAAATTTCGCGGTATGCTGATCACGGGTCCGCGCGATCTTTCCACCCGTGAAGGCTTCGGCCGTTAGATACCTGGTAGATGCCGGGCCGTAGATCGGCTGGTTAAACCGACGTGATGTGCGGGATTTCACCGTTTATCGCCGATTCAGAAACGAGCTGATACCCTTGATCACCTTTGGGGCACATACCCCGAAGCTTGCTTCGGCTTGGTTAGATGTAGGAGCGGCTTTACGCCGCGACGGGTTGGCCCGACGAGAAATCGCGGGGTGAACCCGCTCCTGCAGTTTCCGGCAGATGGCCCGCCGCTTGCGGCGGGGTTGTTCACTCATCCGAGCTGACGGTCAGGTGGCGTGCCGGAAATGAGCCGGCGCACTTGCGCGCGGAATGATTCGGGGCAGCGTGACACCCACCCACATGAAACGCCTCGTCTTACTGCTCGCGCTCGGTGCGCTTGCCCTTCCCATGACCCACGCTGTTGAATCTAAAATTGAGTCCCTCGTTATCGGGGGCGGTTGCTTTTGGTGCACCGAGGCCGCGTATGAACTGCTGCCCGGCGTGAAGGGCGCCGAGAGCGGCTACGCCGGAGGCAAGGAACCGAATCCGACGTACGAGCAAATCTGTGCCAAGACGACCGGACACGCCGAGGTGATCCGCATCGACTACGACCCGGCGCAGGTTTCGCTGGAGCGCTTGCTCGAGTATTTCTGGCACGTCCACAACCCGACGCAGGTCGGTGGGCAGGGCAACGACCACGGCCCGCAGTATCGCTCGATCATCCTCTACGCGAATGAAGCGCAGAAAATCGCGGCGGAAAAGTCGCGGGCGGAGGCGGCGAAGACGTTCCGCGATCCGATCACGACGGAGATCGTGCCGTTGACGAAGTTCTGGCCGGCCGAGAAATACCATCAGGACTACTTCGCGCGGAACCCGAATGCCGGCTACTGCGCCTACGTCATCGCGCCCAAGATCAAGAAGCTGGAAAAGCAGATTGCGGCGGAGAAGAAGTAACCGCGGGCCCGGGCGCGAAGGGCTTCGACCCTGCGGCCGGTACGAACCGCCATTTGCGGTTTGACGTCTGCCGGAGAACGGACCTCCCGGTCCGTTTCGTGGCCACGGTTCTTGCCCAGGTTGCGGGAGTAACTCTGGCGGATCGCTTCTGCGCCGCCCGGTTCACGCTTTTCTCGCGCCGCCCAAGCACGCCCCGACGAACGCCAGCCCATAGGCGGCGGCGCCGGCGGCGAAGAGGGCGCCGAAGCCGGCGCCCATCGCGAGCAGCATGGCCCCGGCGGGTGTGGCGACCGAAACACATCCATTCACCGCCCACGCCCACGCCACGTGATTGGGCTCGGTCGCCGCAATCCGCCGCAGTCCAACCGGAAACGCCACGCCCAGCGCGAGGCCGATCGGGGCGACGATCGCCAGCAGGAATCCCGTTTGCCCCAGGGCCGGCCAGGCGCGGGCCGCGGGGCCGATCACGTCGAACAGGAGTGACGCCAGCAACACGGCACCGGCGATGATCGCCGTGATGCGCCGCGCGGTGGGTCCGTTGGCCGGCAGCCCGTCCGACCACGCGCTGCCGAGGCCCGAAGCCAGCAACAAGACCGTGAGCACGACTGCGACGGCGAGCACCGGGCTGCCGAGCCACGCCTGCGCCCGCAGCATCAATCCGATTTCAACGGCCATGAAGCCGGCGCCCAGCCCGCCGAAATAGAGCAGCACCCCCGCCTTGCCCCGCCCGTGCCAACCGAGCCCGGCCAGCGGCAGCACCACGCCGACGAGGGCGAGGAGCGCAAGGATGACGAACGTCAGTGCCACCACCAGCGAACCGAGTTCGAAAAAGGGCAGGGTGCGTGCGCCAAATACTTCGCGCAGGCGGTGCCACGCGCTCCACCGCAGGAACTGCGAGAAGTAGGGCCGGTCGTCCGTGGTCGGCCGCAGCAGGAACGCATTTTCGCGGTAAATCGGTTCGCGCGGGCCGTCGACGAGCACATCGACGACTTGGAAGAATCCGGGGTTTTGCCAGGCGTGATGCGCTTCGCGCTCGGCGGCCTGAAGGCCTGGCAGCAGCAGGGGGTCGAAGCCGCGGTCGCGGCAAAACGCGCGCACGGCCGCGACATCGATTATGCTCCATGCCGGGGCTCCGGCGGCGGGCGGACGGCGCGCGAGGAAGGTCACCGTGGCCCAACCGCGTATCGCCACGAGATCAGTGCGCGGCCTTGCCCCCACGGCCTCGAGCGTCTCGGCGAACGTGGCGAGCAGTCGCAGGGAATTGCGTTCGGGGAAGTCCATCCACGCGGTGATCGCGATCACGCCACCCGGGGCAAGGCGCTGCCACGCGTCGATGAAGGCCTCGCGCGTGAGGAGGAACTGTTCGCTCGCCGCCGCCAGCCCGGAGGTTCCGCCGAGGGCTCCGACGCTGGGGAATCGAATCACATCGAAGGTTTCCCGCGTCCGACGCAGGTAGGCGCGGCCATCGGTGACAACGCACGTTACCGCGGGCAGGCGCCATTCGGGGGCGAGCGGGGCATCACCCGCGTGCAGGAGCTTGACGAGCGCAGGATTCGGCTCGACGACGACAATCCGGGCCGCGCCATGCCGCACCGCCAGGGCGGCCCAGCCGCCGGGTCCGTTTTCAAGCAACAGAACGTTGTGCGGTTGGGCGGCGACAAACGCACTGGCATCCGTCGTTTGGTCGAGCCAGGTTGGGGCGCGGATCGCTGCGGACGTCAGGAGTGAGCCGTGGCCGAGACCGTTCACAAAGACCGCGCGCTGCCGCGGGATTTCGCCCGTGAAATCGAGACTCACGCCCGGGGCCGGCCGCAACGCGGGCGCGTCGACGACCTGCACCCAGCCGTGCACGCCCGGGCGGGCGGCAACGACGCGCGCCTCCGGCAAATCCAGCGCGCGCCGGATCGGCTTGAATTGCGACGCTCGCAGTTCGCCGGGCACGAACGACGCGGCCACCAGGGCAATCGCCGTGACCAGAATCGCGATACGGGTCCTGGTTCCAGTTTCGCGCCACCGGCAAACGGCGGCGCCGAGCGCGATCAACGCGATGGACGCTGGCAACCGCGCCGGAATCACGCTGGCGACGAGCGCAAGCCCGGCCAACCCGCCCGCACCTGCACCAGCGAGACTGGCGGCGTAGAAGCGGCCCGCCCGTGCCGCCTGCGCCGCCAGGACGAGACCGGTGGCAAGTCCGCCACAGAAGAACGGCGGCAGCAGCAGTCCGCAAAGTGCCACGAGCCGCCAGGCGTCGGGCGGGTGGAAAAAAACAAGCGTTAGATCGAGCGCGAGAGTCTCGTGTTGCGCGAGCCGGACTCCGAGTGGCATCGCGATCGCCGTGCCGAGGGCGAGCCACGTCAGGAGCGGGCGCCACGCGCGCTGCAGGCGCGCCCGCGCGAGCGCCAGGACCGTGCCGGCAAGACCGAAGCCGAGCAACGCGATTGCCACGATCATATACGCAAAATGATGCCAGTGCATCCAGCCCAGCACCTGCATCAGCGCGATCTGATGGGCCGTCACCGCGGCCGAGAGAAGACCGAGCGCAAACAGCACTGAAGCGTCCGAACCAGATTGATGGGGAGGCCCTGATGCCTGCCGTTCGTCGCTCATCGGATCCGCTCAGCCGCACTTAGCCGTAACGATGCAGCCCCGACCGCAAAACGGGTTTTGCACCGGACGGGAGAGAACGTCGGGCTTTGTAGCCCTGCGCGTGAGCGCAGGGACCTCCAGCATTCCCGCCGCTCACGCGGCGGGCTACAACGAAACTGTTTCTTAGCAGTTGAATGTAGGGCCGCACCTTGGTGTGTGCCTTACGTACCGACGGAAACCCGAACGGTCTTCTCGGGCGTGGACCAAGGTCCAGCCCTACACCAAATGGTTTCACGCGGTTCACTCTGGAAATGGGTTTCGACTGAATGGATACGGATTACCTCCGAAGATCCTTGGCCGATCTAATTGGGTTTCTGCGCCGCAGAAACCCGGGAAACCCCACGGGTGAACGGGACGAAGCGCACCGGCATCAGCGTGCGGGTGCGCACCCTGCCGTCGTGCTTGGTCACGAGCACGAGATTCTGCGCGCCAAATTGCGGACCGACCGGAATGAGCATCCGGCCGCCGTCCTTGAGTTGGGCGACGAGCGGTGGTGGGATGGAGTCCGCCGCGGCGGTGACGATGATAACGTCGAAGGGTGCGTGCTCGGGCCAGCCGTGGTAGCCGTCGCCGCTGCGCACGTGCACCCGCTCGTAGCCGGTGGCCTGCAAGGTCGCGGCGGCGCGGGTCGCCAGCGCGGGCACGATCTCGATCGAATAGACGTGATCGCTCAACTCGGCCGCGATCGCGGCTTGATAGCCGGAGCCGGTGCCGATTTCGAGGACCTTGGCATCGCGCGTAATCGCGGCGGTCTCAGTCATGGCGGCGACGATGAACGGCTGGGAAATCGTCTGGCCGTGGCCGATCGGCAGCGGCGAGTCGGCATAGGCGGCACGGCGGACTTCCTCCGGCACGAACCGATGGCGGGGCACCTTGCGCATCGCGGCGAGCGTGGGTTCGTGGGCGATTCCTCGCGCGCTGATCTGTTCGTCGACCATGCGGCTGCGCTCGAGTGAGCGGGATGTGGCGGGCTCAGCGGCGATGAGAGCGGATGGTATCATCCCGGCCAGCATCCATGTAAGCGCTGCCTGCATGACGACACGTTAGCGTCGTGGCGGCACGCTGGCAAGCGGCGGTTCCGTCGCGGCATCATTGGACATGGTGCATCAAACGGAGGGCCGAGCTCCGCCGAGGCCGAATCATCACCGGCAACACCGCGGCCTCGACGGAGCTCGGCCCTCCATCATCGGAGATGATCTACGACGCCGGATATCGACCCCTGGGGAAGCCCATCGCGTCATAAAACCGCTCTCACCGTAGCGGCATGCGACGGATTCTATTGTCCCGATCGATCGTTCCGCGCCGCCACGGAGTGTCTAACCCTGACCGGGCAGCACGAAAAGCAGCACGGCGAGCAGGTGGCAGGCGGTGCCGCCGAGGGCGAACACGTGCCGCATCACCTGATGGTAATGCAGGCGCTGCCAGAGGTGAAACACCGTGCCGCAGAGGTAGCATAGCACGCCGACCAGCAGCAGCCACAGGGCGCCATTCGGGAGCGCGGCGATCAGCGGCTTGATGGCGACAAAGGGCAGCAGGCCGATCAGAATGTAGGCGACGGTCGAAACCGTTTGCAGCCGGCCGGCAAAGAACAGCCGGAAGAGCGCACCCACCAGGCAGAGTCCCCACACGGTGCCAAAGAGGCTCCAACCCCAGGCCCCGCGCAGATTGACCAGAAGGAATGGCGTGGCCGTGCCCGCAATCAGGAAGAAGATCGCGACGTGATTGCGGCGCGAGAAGGGCGTGCGGCCCTGCGGCGTACGCGTGCCGCGGAAGTTCATGAACGCGGCATACCCGAACACGAGCGCGAGGCCGAAAATGATCGAACTCGCCACGTGCCACCCGTTGCCGCGCACCGCGGCCAGGGACGTCAGCAGCACCAGGCCCACGATGCTCGCGAGCAGTCCGGTGCCGTGGGTGAGGTAGGTCGCGATGCGTTCACCGCGGGCGTAGGTTGTGACCGCTTCGTCCGCGCTTGTCGCCGGGGTCGCCTGCGCCCGGGCGCGGCGGTTCTTCACCAACGCATCGGTTTTCACATCGCACCAGCGGATGAACGCGTAGGGCCTTGGGCTCGTGAACTCGGCCGCGTTCCACTCGGAGCCATCCACATAGAGGCTTTTCGGAAGGAGAAAGGTGCCGAACACCCAGTCGGCCACCGGCAGGGTGAAGAAGCCGGAGATGGCCTCGTTGCAGTCGATCACCGCGTGATGTCGCAGGTGGAAGCTGTACACTTTGCGCCAGAACCAGCCGAGGCGGGGATGCTCGATGAGCGGGCCCCACTTTTCGAACGACCAATGCTCGATCGCGTGGAAAAGCTCGTAGAGCGCGATCGAACCGGCGAGGGCGGCGTAACCGGCGAAAAACCACGGCAAGGAGGGCAACAGCCACTGGCCCAGCGCGAACATCGGCGTGAGGATCGCGGCAAAAATCGCGAGCGTGTACCAGGGGAAGAACGAGGCCTCGCCCTGTTCCGGCGTGGTGACGGGATACATGTTCTCCACAAACGGCACCTCGCGTCCACCGGGTGTGCGGCGGCGGCCGATGCGGGTGAGGTTGTGGTGCAGGGTGTGCTGCTTGTAGAAACGGCTGAGGAACGGGATCACCGGCTTGTGCAACACGTAACGGTGAAAGCCATATTCCATGAAGCAGTTGAACATCGTGACGGCGAGGAACACCGCCGCAAACTGCCCGACGCCGGCGGAGACCTGTGCCTGCCACACGACGTCGGGCGCCGCCAGCTTCAGCAAGACGATCAGACCGGCGAGCGAAGCCGCGACGGTAAACAGGAACAGGGGAAGGGAAAATTTCTCCTCAACGACACCTTCCGGCAGGGGGGAATCAACCATCAGGCAACATCGGTCCATTCCCCCGGCATGGCAACCGTGGAATCGGAATAGTTTGAGTCCCGGGCGCATCCCAGACCGATCGGCTGCGGGCGGACAGAGTTGCCGGAGTTCAGGCGCTCGTTTCAGCTCGCGGCATGCCCCGTGGCGAAACCGAGCAACACCAACGCTTGAAAACGCTCGCCCTCGCCTGGGCGCAGGCCAACGGGTTTGCCCTCGCGGCGACCGAGGTGCGGGTGCCGAAGAGCGGCTACCGGGCGGACGTGGCGGCCTGCTCCCGTGGCGCGGGAAGACGGACCGCGATCTTCGAATGCAAGCAGGCGCGGGCGGATTTGTTGAAGGATGCACATGCCGAGACGGCGACGCGAACCAGACTTGCGGAGTTGAGCGAGCGTCGCGCCAAGCTCGAGGAACTGTTCGCCGTGCACCGGCCGGATCTGCGGCGGGGCGAAACGCTGTTCCCGGAGTTCGACGCGTGGGACTTCTCGGGGCTCGAGCACCGGACGTATCGGGCGGTGCTCGCGGAGCTGGCGACCGTGCAGGCGCGCATGCTGCGCGGAACGAAGTTGGCGAAGATGTTTCGTTACCGTTGCGCCGATTTCCTCTACCTCGTGACGGAGGAGAACATTTTTGCCGAGGCGGAGATTCCCGCGGGCTGGGGCATGCTGGTGCGCCAGGCCGACGCGTTGCGGCTCGCCCGGCTGCCGGCGAGGTTGGAGGCGGCGGCGGAGCAGCAGGTCGCGCTGCTCGAGATGATCGCGCTCGCCGGCACGCGGGCGGTCAATCGCGCGGCGGGGCTTCGGCCGAATCCGCTGGATTCGACTTCCGGCGAAATGCCACAAACGTGAGGCATGCCCGAAACCACTCCACCCAATCCCGCCGATGCCGGTCTCGCGTTGCACACCTATTTTGTGCGTCATCGCAATGTCGTGCTGGCGCGCGCTGATTTCGGCGAGCTGTTCGTCGACTACTATCTGCACCTCGCCGCCGCCGGGATCCGGGTCGCGCCGGAGCATGATGCGATTTTCAAACGGGCGTTGGTGGCGTTCACCCTGCACTCCGCCACGCGGCCGAGGAACGAACTGATCGCCTGGACGATCAATTTCCAGCAGCCGCTGGTGAATATCTTTCTCACGGGTGAGAATGAAACCGGTGCGGTGACCGGGCGGGTGTTCACTGAAAACGTGAAGGAGGGACCCGAGAACCTCTTCTTTTCCGATGTTGTCCGGGGCAGCCAGCCCAAGCGGCGCAGTGCCGTGACCTTCGCCGGGGCGGATCCCATGACGGCGGCGGAGAAATTTTACCACCAGAGCGAGCAGCGCGGCGCGCGGTATTTCCAGCTTGGGGAGGAAGATATGGCCCTGGTGATCGAGCATCCGGATTGCGACCTGGCGTGGTTTCGCGCGCTGACGCCCGAGCAGGTGCGCGCCCTCGAGCAGACGGAAACGGTCGCGCCGCTCGAACGACGAATTTACCGGTGGCATTGCGGTTGCAACCAGGCGCGGATGATGGAGGTGCTGGCGCCGACGATGCGGCAGGATCCGGCGGAGCTGTTTGGCGACGAGCCGAAGCTGGAGATCCGCTGCCCGCGGTGTGCCGCGCGCCACACGATCACCCGCGAGGCGCTCGAGGTGTTCGTCGCCGGCGGGTAGATGAC
>JBIJCX010000556.1:0-4052 GCA_044344465.1 Opitutaceae bacterium | reverse complement strand
CACGCTGTCTTGTCCCTCATTCATCGGAGTGACTGATCTGCAACGCTACCCGGCCTCTGCGCGGGTATCTTGCGCCCGTGACGGTCCTTTCGCCATGGGGTCAAACCCCACCGTGGAATCGTGTCCGTGAGGGTGCCGAGCACTTCCGTGACGCGTTCAAATTCCATGGTCTTGGAAAAGAAGTGATCCGCCCCGAGCCGTACGGCGTTTTCGCGGAATTCGGGATAGGTGTAGGTGGTTAGGATGATCACCACGCAACCGGCTCGCCGACGTTTGAACTCCACCAGCCGATCGAAGCCGATCAATCCGGACAGTTCGAGGTCCAGCACCACAGCGTCGGGGCACAGTTCCTCGAAGAAAGCCAGGGCGCGGCCGCCCTCGGCGGCCACCGCCACCCGGATGGGATCACCCAGCTGGTGAATCAGGGCGGACAGCCGCTCGCAGACGACTGCGGAATCGTCGACGAGCAAGACGTGAAACGCGCGCTCGCTCGCCGCCGCCATGCCCGGCAACTCAGCGCGGGGGTCAGGTCCGGCAGGCCTTGGTGCGTTGCGACGCCCGAGTGTTCATGCGATGTCGGATGGCACCCGATCCCGCCTACTACCGCGCCTGCCGCGGATAACTGCTCTCCATGAATTTCAGGCTGCCGTCCGACTGCGGCTCGAGCAGCGCGCCGTTGTCCACCACCAGCACCACCTGCTCGGCGCGCAAGCCAAACTGGTAACTCTTCTCGAATAGCAGTGATTCCGCCCGATTGGCCGCCGCGGGTTCGTGGCCCGTCAGCCGGCCTTGATTGAGCACCAGGACCGTGGCGTTCGACGCGCCGTAGCGGCCGTTGAATCCGGCATGTAGGCCGGCGACTCTGGCGGAATCGCGAATGATTGAAACGCCCTCAGGGGTGTCCGGCGCAAAGTTGAAATAAGCCGCGATCACCACGACGACCGCCAGGGTGCCGGCGACCCAGCCCGAACCCAACCGCCGGCGCCAGCCGGCCGACGGCCGGGCCGCTTCGGCGATCACTTCGGCGTCCCGCGCAACCGCGGCCACCGCCGCCGATGCGGCGAAGGCCGAATCACCCGCCATCAGGCGCGCAATGATTTCCTCCGGCCGGCTCTCCGCGGCGGTGTTCACCGACTCCGGCACCGGCGTAACGAACAACTTTCCACCCTGGTTTTGCACCGCCACTTTCCCGCGCGGGCCGGCCAGATAAATCTTCGCCTCGGCGTTCGCGAGGTTCACGGCGGGCAGGCCCGCCAGCGACTGCAACGCGGCGAGCGCGGCGGCCTCGGTGACCGGGACGTTGGCCTTGCCCCCGTCCGGCATGACGCGCGCACCGTCCGCGCTCAAGTTGACGGTCGAGAGGGTCAGCGGGGAATTCGGATGTTCTTCGCTCATTTGAAAGGCTCCACGACGAAGAGGACGGTGGCACCCGCGTCGGTCACCCGGAAGTTCCCCGTGGCGAGGTTGCCGTCGTCAAACCACCGATCGATCTTCTGCAGGTTGGTGGTCGTCCACGTGCAGTTGTTGACGCGGATCGCGCCGTTGAACTTCACGCCCGTGCTGTTCGAGGCGGTCTTGTTGTCCCAGTCGTAGGTACCGCCGAGCGGGGTCTTGCGGAGCCACTGGGTCCGGTTGAGATAGGGATCCATGTTCGGCGGGAACAGCCCGGCCCCGTTTTGGTCGGGAGGAAAATTGCCCTTCTCCTGCGCGTAGTGGTTGAACGCCTCCGAAAACACCCGGCAGTCGTTCCAATACGCCGAGGCGCGCGCCCGCAGGTTAAGCCTTTGAACCGCCACGCGCCCCATCATCGCGAGGAGGGAAATGATCAGAACCACGATCATCACTTCGACGAGGGTGAATCCGTGGCGGCGCGCACGCCCGATCCGTCCGTTCAGTCGCGGGACCGCAGGAATCTTCATCGGTGCAGGCTAACCGCGAGCTGGTTCACCGTCAACGAAAGTGATCCCGGTCATTTTTTCAGGAATAACCGAAGCGTCGATCCCACGAGGTCAGGGTGTTCGGTCTTCGCAGAAAGGGGGGCGGCCCCGTCCTTCTCCTCACGGTCTCGCGGCGACGTGCACCCTAACATATTCCGGCCCAACCCTGCTATGGAGTGCCCGCGCTCCTTTGGGCTCATTGTTTTTCTTCGAACGGGCGCAGTTAGGTCGCGGGGCAGGATGTCTGAGCCGTATCCATTCAGTCCCAACCGCAAAAGCGACTTTTGCCCGTGACGGGAAGAAACAGGGTCGCCACGCCGCTAGCCTGAATTCCCACGGGAGGGAAGTGCGCTAACCGAGTAGGGCGGTAGTGAGGGATTGGCCGGAGGGTGTCGGACGGCTGCCGTTAGTCAGGGAGCTTAACCCATGCACTGATTCCAAGGAAGTTAGGTGTTCGATTTGATATTTGTATAGATCGGCGGATCACGAGATTACAGAGGTAAAATCCGAATTTACGATAGATAGACTTGACAGATTGCTTTTTTGAGACCTAGTGGACATATGTTCATCAGTAAGCGTAGTAAGCTAACTGAACTGGAACGGCCGTTTCTCGAACCGACGAACGCCACCCACCGCCAATACGAGGCGCTGCGCGCCTTCTATGTTGAGAAGCTCCCCTCGGCCCAGGCCGCGGCTAATTTTGGCTATAGCCCGGGCAGCTTTCGCGTCCTCTGCCACCAGTTCCGGCAGGAGCCGCGCCGGCCGTTCTTTTTGTCCGACCGCAGCGCGGCGAAGCGCACGGCGGCGCCCAAGGAGCCGAAGTCAACTTCGCGGTTGAAAGAGCAGGTGGTCGCCCTGCGCAAACAGAACTTCTCCATTTACGACATCGTGCGGGCGCTCCGCCAGAAGAAGGAGACGCTCAGTGCGCCGTCGGTCTGGAGTATCCTGCGCGAAGCTGGTTTCGCGAAGCTCCCGCGCCGGCGCGATGAGGAACGGCCGGCGGGACCGTACCCGACGAAGGCCCCGGTGGCCGATGTCCGCACCGTCAATTGGACCCCGCGCGAATGGCGCACCGACTTCGGTGGTCTCTTCCTCTTTGTCCCCATGCTGGTCGCGCTGCGCTTCGAGGAGGTCGTGCAGCGGATCGCCCTGCCCGGCACCGAGATGATCCCTGCCGGCTGTGCCCTGCGTTCTCTGCTGGGGCTCAAACTCTTTGGCCGTGCACGCCATAGCCACGTCATGGCTTCGGTCTTCGACGAGGGTTTGGCCCTCTTCGCCGGGCTCAACGCCATTCCCAAGCGATCCTGGCTGACCGAATACAGCTGTCGCGTCGATCCTCGCCGCTATCCGCCCTGGATGCAGCAGTGGTTCGATGCCATGACCCAGCTCGGGCTGGAGCGGGGCGTCTCTTTCCACCTCGATTTTCATACCATCCCCTTTCACGGCGAAGAAGCGCTGGTCGAAAAACACTACGTGTCCAAGCGCAGCCGCAGCCAGAAGGGTATCTTGGCCTTCCTGGCCCAGGATGCCGAGCGGCGGGTCTTTTGCTATGCCAACGCCGACGTGCGCAAGGACGAGCAGAACGACGAGATCTTACGCTTCGTCGAGTTCTGGAAAAAACGAACCGGCCAGCGGCCGGAGGAACTCATCTTCGACTCAAAGCTGACGACCTATGCCAACCTCGACGCGCTTAATCGCGAGGGCATTCGTTTTATCACGCTGCGCCGGCGCAGCGCAAAATTGCTCGCCGAGATCGAAAACACTCCCGTCTCAGCTTACTTTCCGCACATTCGAAAGGCGATATCGCGCCACAGGCTAAGCTGAAATTTGAAAGGCCGATGGGGCCAGGCCGAGCAGTTTGAGAATATCGCTTTGGAGCTGGCTGAGCTCGGGCTCAAAGGTTTTCAGGACACTCCCATTTTGATGCAAGCGGTGGCGTTGGAGGGGCTGGAAGAGGTCGAGGATGCGTTCGGTGCTGGGCGCGCGACAATCGCGTTCCTCTGGATACAGCGGCAAGGAGCTGATCTTGGCGCTGGCCATGGCTTGGCGCACCTCGCGTTCGAGGAGGGCGTGGACCAGGAGCGCGATGAAATACAGGAAGAGCAGCGCCTCGAT
>JBIJCX010000033.1:0-40937 GCA_044344465.1 Opitutaceae bacterium | reverse complement strand
ACCGCCGAAAAAGAAAGGGCAAGGCGGTCACAGACCGCCGCGACAAAATCAGCCCGCCAGCGCGGCCTTCACCGCCGCGAAATCCGGCAGGTCTTTCGGCGTCGCGGTCTGCTCGGCATACTTCACCACGCCGTCCGGGCCGATGACAAATGCCGCCCGCGCCGACGTATCCCCGATCCCGGCCAGCATCGGAAACAGCACGTCGTAGGCCTTGGTCGTCGTCTTGTTGAGATCGCTGACCAGCGTGATGCCGATCTTGTTCGCCTTCGCCCACGCCTCTTGGGTGAAAGGGCTGTCCACGCTGATGCCGATGACGTCGGCACCGAGCTGCTCGTATTCGCCCAGCCCGGAGGTCTGGTCGCACATTTCCTGCGTGCAGACGCCGGTGTAAGCCAGGGGGAAGAACAACAGCACGGTCTTTTTCCTGCCGAAATTGTCGCTCAACTTGACGTCTTTCAGTCCGTCGGCGGTTTTGGATTTGAGGACGAAATCAGGGGCTTTGGAGCCAACAGCGATGGGCATGGGAGGTGTGGGATGGTAGGAGTTGAGTTGTTCCCGCGCGACCTTCGCCCGGGAGAGAAGCGACACGTTGAGTCTCCGCCCGTGCCGCCGCAAACCGTTTTTCCGTCTAGCAGCCACCTTTCTATTTTTGCCGCACCCAGCATTAGAAAACGTCCGACCAGGCTGCCACCACCTTCCCCTTGACCCTTCGCCGGAGCGCCGCGTTTACTCGCCTCTCTCCGTCATGACCCTCCTCGAAGAACTCCACTGGCGCGGCCTCTTTGCCGACTGCACCGATTCCGTCGCGCTCGAGCGGCGCCTGGCCGAGGGCCCCACCACGCTGTACTGCGGCTTCGATCCCACCGCGGATTCGCTCCATGTCGGAAATCTCGTGCCCCTCTTCGCCCTGCGCCGTTTCCAGTTGAACGGCCACCACCCGATCGCCCTGGCCGGCGGGGCCACGGGCATGGTTGGCGATCCCTCGGGCAAATCAGCCGAACGCAATCTCCAGAGCGACGAGCAGATCGCGCATAACATCGCCGGTCAGAAAGATCAGCTCGCGAAGTTCCTCGACTTCGAGGTGAAGGCCAACCCCGCGCGGCTCGTCAACAACGCCGACTGGACCGCCGGCGTCACCTACCTCGAGTTCCTCCGCGATGTCGGCAAGCATTTCACCGTCAACTGGATGGTCGCAAAAGAATCCGTGCGCGCCCGCATGGAGGACCGCGACGCCGGCATCAGCTACACGGAATTCAGCTACATGCTGCTGCAGGCCTTCGATTTCTACCACCTGCGCAAGACCTTGGGTTGTGAACTCCAGGTGGGCGCCACCGATCAGTGGGGCAACATCACCGCCGGCACCGAACTCATTCGCAAGAAGCTGGGTGCGACCGCCTATGGGCTCGTGTTTCCGCTGCTGACGAAGTCCGACGGCACCAAGTACGGCAAGACCGCCGCCGGTGCGGTGTGGCTCGATCCCAAGCGCACGTCGCCGTACCGCTTCTACCAGTTCTTCATGCAGGCCGAGGACGCCGACGTCGTAAAGCTGCTCAAAGTGCTGACGTTTCTCGCGCCCGCGGAGATCGACGCCCTCGAGCTTGAACTCAAGGCAAACCCCGGCGCACGGATGGCGCAAAAGGCCCTCGCCCGGTCCCTGACCACGCTTGTGCACAGTGCCGATGCGCTCACTGCCGCGACGAAGGCGAGCGAGATTCTTTTCGGTGGCTCTCTCGAAGGCGTGACCGAGGGGATTTTCCAGGACGTCGTCGGCGAAGTGCCGACCAAGGATTTCGAACGTTCGAAACTCGCCTCCCCCGGCGCGTCGCTCCTCGACCTCCTGGTCCACGCGGGCTTCTGTCCATCGCGAGGCCAGGCGCGAAAAGACGTCGAAGGCGGCGGCATTTATCTTAACAATGTCCGCAGCATCGAAATCACCCGCACCGTCACGACGGGCGACCTGCTTTTCGGCAAGTATCTGCTCCTGCGCAAAGGCAAGCGGACGTATGCGGTGGTGAAAGCGGTCGAATAGTTTCCAACCGAGAACAGCCGGGATGAGCCGGAACGGGCCCCGGGCGACCGATCGGAAGATCCTAAAAGAACATCGCCTCGCCGAGCGCGCTCTCGGGCGGCAACAGGCTCACGGCGGCAGAGAGGGCGGTTCGACCCGCGCCAAAATCGGTCTCGAAATGCGCGCGACCGGTGGCGAGGTCGCCGTCCCACCGAAAATAGCGGGCCGCCTCGGCATAAGCGAACCGCACCGAGAAACTGCCCGGCACTCCCGGTGGCAGCGGCGCGATCGCGAGCGGCAGGGTCCCCGGGGCCCCGCAAGCGGCCAACCGGCGGCGTAACCAGGCCAGCAATACGCCCGCCTCGGGGGCGAGTGCCTCCCCATGCGCCACCGTCACGCCCGCCAGGCCACCGATCAGCGTGGCCGGCGCGTGGCCGGCGAGAAACTGGCCGATCGTCTGCCGCACGGGCAGCAGCCGCGAATAAACCAAATCGCGCACGCCGCTTGGATTCGGCCACGGGTAGGTCAGCGCGCCGGCCGGCGCAACCGCGCTGTCGAGCAGCACGCGCTTCGCCCGGGTGAGCAGATAGCGGTAGTCCGCGAGGCGACGCATGTCGCTGAACCGGTGCGCCCAGTAATAAAGCGGCAGGTCGGTCGAGAGACAGATTGACACCTGGCTCTCCAGAAAGGACCGCGCGCTCCGCGAGTAACTGAGCACCACGAATTCGACGCAGCGCTTGTCGGACTTCGACTTGCCGAGAAAGCATTCGCCGAAAATCTTGGCCCGCATTTCCATCGCGCCCGTATCATCGTTCAGGGGACACAGGACGACGATGCGGCTCGGGTAACGCTGCGCAAACGCCTCGACCACCTTGAACTGCCCTGCGGCGTCCCCGGGCGTCGTATTGAAACCCAGATGGAGGACCAGGTTGACCTGAGTGGCCTTGGCATCGTCGGCCGCCGGCGCCGGTCCCCCGCTGGCGGCGGCATCGGTCCAGAGGTCGGCTAGGCGGCGGGAGATGCCGCCGACGGGAACCTCGATTCCGGGCAGGGCGTCAAAAATGGCGGACATAGGGAGAAAATGACCAATGACTAAGGCCCAATGTACAATGCCCGATCCGCTGCTTCAACATTCGACATTGGTCCTTGGGCATTGGGCATTGGTCCTTGGTCCTTGGTCCTTGGGCATTGGGCATTGGGCATTGGTCCTTGGTCCTTGGTCCTTGGTCATTCCGCGCGCCGCGCGGTCAGGGTTGTCTCCAGGTGTGATCGCGTTTCGCCAGCAACGCATCCGAACTCGCCGGACCCCACGAGCCGGCAGAATACGCGTCCAGTCCCTCCCGCCCGACGCTGCGCCAATAGTCGAGCACGGGCGTGTAGAGTTTCCACGATGTCTCCGCCTCGTCCCCGCGAATGAAGAGCGTGCCATCGCCGATCATCGCGTCGAGCACGAGGCGCTCATAGGCCTCGGGGGTGTTGGAGCCGAAGGTGGTCGCATAGCGGAAGCTCATCTTCACCGGCTGCGTACGCGTCTCGAGGCCGGGAATCTTGGTGTTCAAGATCAGGCTCAGCCCTTCGTCCGGCTGGATTTGAAACGAGAGCGTGTTGGCCGCGAGGTCAAAGCGCCCCCCCTCGGCAAAGAGCGTCCCCGGCGGGCACTTGAAGTTGACCGCGATTTCCGAAACCCGCCGCGCCATCCGCTTGCCCGAGCGCAAATAGAACGGCACGCCCTGCCACCGCCAGTTGTTGATCGAAAGGCGAATCGCCGCATACGTCTCGGTGGCGGAGTGGGCGGCGATCCCCTCCTCGTCAACATACCCTTTCACCTCCTTCCCCGCGATCATGCCGCCGACATATTGCGCCCGGGCGACGTCGCCCCCCGGGCCGATCGTGAGCGGCGAAATGGCCTTCAAGACCTTGACCTTCTCGTCGCGGACCGCTTCGGCATCGAGCGATACGGGCGGCTCCATCGCCGTCAGGGCAACGAGCTGCATGGTGTGGTTCTGGATCATGTCGCGCAGGCAGCCGCTTTGCTCATAGTAGCCGCCCCGCGCACCCACCCCGACTTCCTCGGCCACGGTGATCTGCACGCTGTCGATGAAGTTCCGGTTCCAGAGCGGCTCGAAGATCGCGTTGGCAAAACGCTGCACCAAGAGGTCCTGCACCGTCTCCTTCCCGAGGTAGTGGTCGATGCGGTAAACTTGGTATTCCTCGAACACGGAGCGGATCGTCTCGTTGAGCGCACGCGCGGAGGCCAGGTCGTGTCCGAACGGCTTTTCGATGATCACCTTCGAATGATGCGGCCGTCCGAGGTGCTTGGCGCCGAGGCCGCTGGCCCCGAGGTTGAGCAGGATCGGGGCAAAAACGGACGGCGGGGTGGAGATGTAGAAGACGCGCTGGAGTTCACGACCCAGGCGCTGCTCGATCGCATCGATGTGGGCCGCGAGGCGGTCGAAGGCCGCCCGTTCATCGTAGCCCCCGGCGACATAGCTCGTATGCGTCGCGACGCGCTCCCAGACCCCGGCATCCAGCTCGCGGCGCGAGAATTCCTTGATCGCCCCGGCCGCCAGCGTCCGGAACTCCTCGTCCGGGATCGGTTTGCGCCCGTAGCCGACCAGGAAGAAATCGGCGGGCAGAAGATTGTCGTGGCTCAGATTGTAGACGGCCGGAATGAGCTTGCGGGCCGTGAGGTCGCCCGAGGCGCCAAAAATGACCACCACCGTCGGTGGCGCGCCCCGGTGCTTGCTGAGTCCATGCAGGAACGGATGACGGGGAGAGTCGGCCATGGGAGCGGGGTTTTCGTTTGGGCCTGGAGGTGAAGCAAGGGAAATACAAGGGCGGTTGCGGCGCAAAAAACCAAATAGGTTTTCCGCTGCGGCCGGAAAAATTCAGGTCCGGAAATATTTCGAGAACAACGGCACGTTTTCGAAATGAAGGATCTCCGGCGGCTGGGTGGTGCCGGCGGCCGGAAGAATCACTTCCACGACGTCAAACCGGAAGGTCGGCGGCTTCGCCCGCAGCTGCGCCAGGTAGGCCTCGATCGCCCGCCGGAGCACCCGCTTCTTCCGGGCATTGACCGCGTAGTAACCCGGCACCAGCGCCCCGGCCGCGCGCGCCTTCACCTCCACGAAGACCAGCACGTCTGCGTCCCGGCACACGAGATCGATCTCCTCCCGTCGATCGCGCGGGCTGCGCCAGTTCCGGGCGACGATCGCGAACCTCCGCTCGCGGCGCAGCCACTCCGCCGCCAGCTGCTCGCCCTCCCCACCCGCATCCACGGCCGCTTCCATCCCCAGGAACTTTTTCAGGAAATGAAGCATCCGATTTAGCGGTTCCGCGAGGGAGGATGTCGTGATTCAAAATTACGCGTTTACCGGAACGAATTCTCATTGCGACAGCCCGCGGCGGCACTGACAATCCTCCAGGTAAACAAATTTTTCCGCGTCCGCCCCCATGGCTTCCTCCAATATCGCCGGCACCCTGCGCCGTTCGCTCCTCATCAAGGTTATCTCGAAACCCGCACCGAGCCGCGAGGACGTGGCGTCGGTCATCGAGCTCACCGCGTCGAAGGTCGTCGAGGCGCTGCAGGCCCAATCGATGACGTTCTATCTCATCGAAGGGAACGACATCGTCTTCAAGCAGATCTATTATTCCCCCACGCTTTGGGCCGGCGATTCCGTGAAGGAAAAGAAATTCCAGGAGACCGCGGCGAAGCTGCTGACCCTGAAGATCCCGCTCGGCAAGGGCATCGTCGGCAAGGTGATCGAGACCGGGGAGCCGGTGTTCTTCCGCAACAGCGAGAGCCAGGCGCCGTTCATGCAATCGATGGCCCAAACCACGGGGTTCGAGGTCCGGTCGATGCTCACGGTCGCGCTCAAGAGCACCATCACCCTCGGCGCGATCCAGGTGTTGAACAAGGAAATGGCCGCCGGCACGGACGGCGAGTTCACCGAGAAGGACCTTACCCTGCTGAAGGAGGTCGCCGAGTATTCGTCGACGCTGATCCACCGGATGGTGGATCCGAAGTTCGTGCCCAACGCGGAAGACACCGCCCGGTTCGTCTCCAAGCTCACCGATCTGCCGCTCGTCACCAAGCTCGAGGATATTGAGATCGACGACAAACTGATTGAGGTCATCGGCGACGCCATCATCCGGCGCGAGGGCATCTTCCCCCACAAGCGGATGAGCCCGAACTCCGTCGCCGTGCTCATGACCAACCCGCTCGACTACGGCAAGCGGGAGTCGTTCTCACAGGCGACCGAGATGTCGATCGAGGAAGTCAGTGTCGTTTCCGCGACGCTCTTCGAATCGATTCTCAAGAAATTTTTCAAGGATACCAAGGCCGCCGCCCCCGGTGCCGAGGAAGTCGATATCGGTGCGGTCGCCGATGTCATCAGCAACGCCTACAGCGCCGACGGCGCCACCGGCGCCGTCAGCGCCAAGGATCTGGAAAACGAGGACTCCGCGCCCATCGTTCAGCTGACGAACCGCATCATCGAGGACGCCTACGTCTCCGGGGCATCGGACATCCACATCGAGCCGATGGAGAAGGATCTGGTTGTCCGCTACCGCATCGACGGTCTCTGCCAGGAAAAGCTCCGGCTGCCGAAGCAGGTCGCCAACTCCATGGTCACGCGCCTGAAGATCATGTGCAACCTGGACATTTCCGAGCGCCGCCTGCCGCAGGACGGACGCATCATTTTCAAGAAGTACACCAAAAAGAACATCGACATCGATCTGCGCGTGGCCACCGGCCCGATGAACCATGGCGAGAAGGTCGTCATGCGTATCCTCGACAAGACGAAGAGCACGCTGCCCCTCCCCGCGCTGGGCTTCTCCGACGAGAATCTCGCCCGGTACCGCGAGTGCATCCGCCAGCCCTATGGGATGATCCTGCACTGCGGCCCCACCGGCTCCGGCAAGTCGATGACGCTCTATTCCGCGCTCGGCGAAGTAAACACGCCCGACGTCAACATCCAGACCGCCGAGGATCCCATCGAATACACGCTGGCCGGGATCAACCAGATGCAGATGAGCCGCCAGATCGGCCTCACGTTCGAACGGGCGCTGCGCTGCTACCTCCGCATGGACCCCGACATCATCCTCGTCGGCGAAATCCGCGATAAGGAAACCGCGCAAATCGCGTGCGAAGCCGCGCTCACCGGCCACTTGCTCGTGTCCACGCTTCACACCAACGACGCGCCGTCGACCGTCTCACGCATGGGTGAGATGGGCATCGAGCCCTTCAATATCTCGGCCTCGCTCGTCTGCGTATGCGCGCAACGACTCCTGCGCCGCGTGTGCAAGAACTGCAAGACTCCGTACGAACCCGAGGGCCGCGAAAAAGACATCATGGCCAAGGCGCTCGCAGGTTGGTCCGGCCAGGCGTTCAAGGCCAACCCGCAGGGCTGCCCGACATGCAACGGCACCGGGTACAAGGGCCGCGTCGGTATCCACGAGCTGATGACCAACAGTGAGGCGCTCACCGAGGCCATCAACAAGGAGGCCGAGGTTGCGGAGCTGAAGCGGGTGGCCATGCGGAATGGCATGAAGACGCTGCACCAGGACTCGATGCTCAAGGTCAAGATGGGCCTCACGACGATCGAGGAGGCGCTGAGCAACGTCCCGCCGGACTTGATCCTGTAAGGCCGCCCGCCCAGTGCGTTTGGACGGCTGCGGATCGGACAACGTGGAGCGCGTCACGATATTCCCGACCGATTGTTTCATGATCAATGAGAGGAGCGCGCGGACTGACAGGGGAATGGGGACAGAGGAATAATACCCAAATGCCCCGGCCTTGATTCCTCTGTCCCCATTCCCCTGTCACCGCCCGTCCGAGGCCGCGACCCCGCCCGCCACGTGGTCTTCCCCGAGCCCGATCCAGAACACTCGGGCCCGTGAGGGCACGCCGCCCGCCCAAATCCGCGGCCGCGCGGACCGACGCCGGTCCTATTTCTTTTTCTTGGCCGGAGTCGCCGCCGGTGCCGCCGGCGGCGGAGGCGGCTGCCACTCGGCCAGGGTTCGTTTCGCCGGGGTATAATCGGGCGAACGCCGCAGGATCTCGTTGGCGAGCGCGATGGCCGAGGTCTTGTCGCCCCGGCCGAAAAATTCCTGCGCCGCTTCCAACAACTGCCGCGAGCGCTCATTGTCGCCATTCAGGAAGAGCCGGGCCGCCGCCACCGTCGCAGTAAAATCGCCGGTCCCCTGGCTGATCCGAACCTGGGCCAGCCGCAGGTTGGGCGCCCGCGCCGCGACCCAGGCGGGGGACGGCCGCGCGGTATTCGCCTGCCGGACCAACTCCGCGGCGGCGTCCCATTTACGCGCCTCGACCGCCGCATCGAGCAGTTGAAAGAAATTTTTCTCCGCCGGCAGCCGGCTGGTCGCCACCGCCACCTCCGGAGTCGCAAGTTTTTTCGCCGCCAGGGCGGCACTGACGCTCGTGGCCTGCGCCTGCACCCAGATGCTTGCAGGAAATCCCCGGCTGGCCGCGGCGATCGCATCCTGCGCCGTTTCGAGCCGTCCCGCGAGTTGGAGCACTTCAATACTCCGGCGAAACATCGCCATCGGCCAGGGGCGGGCGCGTAAGAACTCCAGCACCGCCAGCTGGGCGGGCTCGGCCGGGTTCACCGCCGCATCGATGAGGCGGTTAATCCAGTCACGCCACAACTGCGTCTGTCCCGCCTCTCGGCCGGTCGCCGGCGGTATTGCGGCGAGCAAGCGCCCGGCGGCCGCCCACTCTCCGCGTTGCACGAGAGTCTGCACGAGCAGCACATTGAACGGGACCAGCACGTAGCCGCGCTCCGCCGCCGCCGTGACACAGCGTTGCAGTCGGGACAGATCGCCGACCTCGGCCAGCGGGTCCGCCAGCAACTTCAAATTTGCCGCCGCGCCGCCAAACCGAAACAGGTAGTCCTTGAAGGCCGCGTCCGCCTCGGCCTCCCGGCCCGCCAGCACCCGCTGCACAATCCCGTAGACCGACGCCGCCGGCTCCGCCGGCGCCATCGCCCGCAATTCGCGGATGGCCGTTTCCATTTCGTCGAATCGTTTCGCCTCGCGCAGGGCCCGGACCCGCAGGCGCGTCACGGCCGCGGCATCCGCCCCGGGGCGGGCGCCCCATTCGGCGAGGAAGGCGACGGCATCGTCGGGCCGCCCCAAGGCGAGCAAGGCCAGCACCCGATGCTCACTCCCGGTGTCACCGGGGCCCTCGCGCACCGCCAGCGCCAGCGCGTCGTTCCATTTTCCGGCCGCACCGAGCGCCCCGAACTGCCGGGCGATCAGCCAGCGATAATCCCGGACCGGACCGCTCGCGCGCAAGTGCGCCTCGTAGCGCGCGCAGACCTGGAGGATCGCCTCTTGGTCCTCACCCTGCTCGGCCGCACCGCAATAGGTTTCCAAATACGGCCGGCCCGGGTAATCGTCCGTCAGCCCTTCCTGCAGCACCCGCAAGGCCGCCGGTCGCTGGTTGGCCATCAAGTAATACTGGGCCAGCATCTGCCGCGCCCGGAAATCGCGGGGCTGGCGTGCCAGGCCCAGCCGCAGGAGATTCGCCGCGTCGTGGTATTTCCGGGCCAGGAAGAAATCCGTGCCCTGGGCGATGAACGCCTGGCCTTTCTTGACCTGAAGCTCGGTCCGCCGAAACGGATAGAAAAGCGCATCCGAGTACGTGAGCAGGCTGTAGGGATTGCGCTGCCAGATCCAAAAGAGCGCGGTCGCACCCGCCAGATAGGCCGCGATCGCCGCCGCCAGCAGCCACAAGAGCACCCCGCGCAGGCTGATCGCCAGCCCGTCGTCGTGCTTGCCCTCCACTCGATCGTACAGGCCAAAGAGACCGAGATACCACCGGCCCCGGATCACTCGCGACGCGCCCCAGACCAACTTGACGTGTCGCGCTTTCATCAGGCCGGGACCGGGTCCGGTTTCGGCGCCTGCGCCCCGACCACCGACTCCGCGATATTCGGCGCGGGCGCCTCTGCCTCTCCCCGCTCCTGGTTGAAGCGCATCGACACCGTTTTTGACACGCCGCGCTCCTCCATCGTCACCCCATAAATCGCATTCGCGGCCGAGACCGTCCGCTTGTTGTGGGTGATGATGATGAACTGCGATTCGCTCACGAACTTCTTCAGCAGGTCCGTGAACCGGCCGATGTTCGATTCGTCCAGTGGCGCGTCGAGTTCGTCGAGCAGGCAGAACGGCGACGGCTTCACCATGTACAGGGCGAACAGCAGCGCGACGGCCGTGAGGGTCTTCTGTCCGCCGGAGAGCAGGGTGATGCCCTTCAACTTCGTACCCGGCGGTTGCGCGACGATCTCGATTCCGCTTTCCAAAATGTCCTCGGCCTGGACGAGCTCGAGGTGAGCCCGGCCACCGCCGAACAGGGTCCGGAAGGTGTACTCGAAGTTCTTCTTGATCTGCTCGAACGTCACCCCGAACTGCTTCTGCGACGTCTGGTTGATTTCGTCAATCGCCGCCATGAGCTCCGCCTTGGCGGTCGTCAAATCGTTGACCTGGTTTTGCAGGAAATCGAACCGCTGCTTCAGCTCGGCATATTCCTCGATCGCGACAAGGTTGACCGCACCCATGCTGTTGAGGCGCTGGCGCAGCGCGTCGACCTCAGCGCTGATTTCCGTCCAATTCGTCGCATCCAGCGCGGTCAGATCGTCGGGCGTCGGTTCGCCTTTGGCCTCCTTCTTCTTTCGCCGCCGCTTGGGTGGGCCGTCCGCTCCGCGGGCGGCCTGGTCGGGCGACGGAGCGCCCGACCCACCTTCGGACTCGTCTTCCTCCTCGTCCAAGTCCAGCGGCTTCACTCCCTCGGGCTCATCGTCGGCATGCCACAGCTGGTGTTTCCAATCGATCCCACCGACATCGGTCTGGAACTCGCGCCGCACCTCCTCGATCAGGAACTGCGCCCGCTGCCGGTTCTCGGCCAGCTTCACCTCGTGCGCGCTCAAATCCTCGTGCGCCTTTTCCGACTCGTCGCGCACCGCGTGCTGCGCCGACTCGAGGGCACTGATCCCGCGTTCGACATCGACCAGTTCGATGCGCACTTGCTCGACCTGCTCCTGGGCGACGCCGAAGGTCTCGCCCAACTGGGCGGCCCGGCTGCGCTGCCCCGCGCTCTCGCGCTCCAGTTCGCCGGTCTGTTCCGTCCAGGCCTCGATTTCGGTCTGCCGCTGCACGAGCAGTTCGCTCAGTTCCTGCCGGCGGCGCTCCATCTCGCCCAGGCCGCGGTCGATGACCTCGACCTTTTGCCGGCGCTCCGCCAGCTCGAGCCGCGCTTGGGCGAGCGACTCGCGCTTGACGTCGCGATCGGTCCGCACCTCCCCAATCCGCGTCTCGATGCGGTGAATCTTTTCCCGCTGCGCCGTCGCCTCGACATCGGCCTGGGCGAGCCCGGCCTGCGCCTTCTCCCAGCGAACGTGCGCCTCGTTCCGTGTGCGCTCGAGCGAAACCAGTTCGGCTTCCATGCGCCCCATCCGCGCGCCGACGTCGTCGACCTGGCGCTGGGCATTGCGTTGCTCCGCCTGCGTGGCCGCAAGCGTCTGGCTCGCGGCGAGGACGTCGGCGCGGCGCAGCTCGAGCGTCTGCTCGGCCTCCGCCAGCCGCACGCTCAGCGCGTCGATGGCCGCCTTTTGGTCGTCATGGGACTTCTGGTCGTCGACCAGCGCCTTCGCCGTTTCGCGCAAATCGATCTCGCGCTGCACGATGCTGTGCGCGGCGCGTTTGCTGCTGTGATGGCCGCCGTAGATCAGCCCGCGGCGATCGACCAGATCGCCCTTGCGGGTGGCGACGGCCAGAAAGGGGAACGTCGGGTTGGCCTGCCAAAAAGCCAGGAACACGCCGAGATCCTCGGCAATGTAGCATTCGCCCAGCACGCTGATCGCGGGATGGGCCGGGTCGGTGTCGCTCAGCGCAGTCAAGGCCGGCGTGACGCCCGCCGGCAATTCGGGCTGCCCGTCCCCGCGGTGGCCCACCTCGGAGACGCGCAGGACCGCCGAGCCGATCTGCTCGCCCTCGAGCTGGGCGAGAATCCGCTGCGCCGTCGCCAGATCGCTGACGCTGATCGCCTCCGCCGCCGAGCCGAAGATGGCTTCGATCGCCTTGCCAAACTCGGGCTTCACGCCCAGGCCCTGCATGATGGGGACGACCTTCGCCCCGGCGAGCGCAGCATCGAGCCGGCCCTGCAGCACGGCCTTGGCACCCTCGCCAAAGCCTTCCCACTTTTCCTGCAACTGCTGGAGCAGGCGCAGCCGCGCGGTGCGCTGCGCGAGCTGGCGGTCGATCTCCTGCAGCTTGCGCTGCGCCTCGCGAAACTCCCGGGTCAGATCCGTGATCGCCTGCTGCGCCACCACGGTCTCCGCGTGCGTGCGTGACTTCTCCGCCAGCGCCTCCTCGAGCCGCGCGTCCACCTCGGCCGCAACCTGCGCCGCCGCCGCCTGCTGCTGGCGCACCCCTTCGAGTTCCCGCGCGAGCGAGTCGTGCTGGTGCACGCTGGTCTTCTGGTCGACCTCGTAGCCGGAGCAATCCGTCCGCAGCCGCGCCACCGTGCTCTCGAACTGCAGGAGCTGAAACTTCGACTGGTTGAGATCGTGCTCGAGCCGGCTCAACTCGCCATCGACGATGACCAGTTCGCGATTGCGCTGTTGGAACACCGCATCGCTGCCGCCCAACAGCTCAAGTTGGAGCTGTTTGTCCTGCGCCCCGGTGTCGACCTGCTCGCCGACCTCCCGAAGCTGCATCTCCAGTTCGCCGAGATTGTCCCGCGAGGACACCAGGCGATCCTCCAGGCCGCTGCGGCGGATCTGCGCGAGGTTGGCCGCGTTTTCAGCCGCCTCTTTTTGCGAACGCAAATCGAACACCGCCTGCTGCGCGTCCTGCACGCGTTGGTTGAGCCGGCTCCGGTGCGCCTTCTTCTCCGCGAGGGATGACTCCTGGGACTCGAGGCTGATCCGGCGCGCACTGGCTTCGGCCCGCAGTGCCGCCACCCGGGCATCGAGGTCGGCCAGGGTCGCCGTGAGTAGGGCGTGGTGGAAGCCGCTCCAGCCCAGCGCCAGGTGGCGCAACCGGTGGTTGAGCCGCTTGTAACGCATCGCCTTCGCGGCCTGCCGGCGTAGGCTGCCAATCTGCCGCCCCACTTCGCCGATCACGTCGGCCACGCGCGCCAGATTCTGATCGGTCAACGCGAGCTTTTGCATCGCCTCGCGGCGTTGCGATTTGTACCGCGTGATGCCCGCCGCCTCCTCGAACACCGCCCGGCGCTCCTCGGGCTTCGAAGACAGGATCTGATCGATCTGCCCCTGCGCCATGATCGAATAACTCGTCCGGCCGACGCCGGTGTCCATGAAAAGCTTCTGGATGTCCTTCAGCCGGCACAGCTGCCCGTTGAAGAAATACTCGCCCTGCCCGTCGCGATGCACACGCCGCATGATCTCAATCTCGTGAAACTCGCTGCCGAGCTGCTTCTCGCAGTCAGTGAGCAGCAGCGAGACTTCGCACAGCTGCGCGGCTTTGCGGGTGTCCGCGCCCTCGAAAATCACGTCCTGCATCTTGCCGCCCCGCAACGCCTTGGCGCTCTGTTCGCCCAGCACCCATCGAATCGCATCCGCGATGTTCGATTTGCCACAGCCGTTGGGCCCGACGACCGCAGTCACGCCCGGCTCGAAGAGAAGGGTGGAGTTATCAGCGAAACTTTTGAAGCCGTGAAGCCTGAGGGCCTTGAGATACATGCAGGATTAAAAGCGGCCATTGAAGGGTGCACCCTTCACCCCGCAATGGAAAAACCGGAAAGTTGTTCACCGCTCCATCACCCCGAGCCACCGTGCGTCAATCAGCCAGCCCCGGAACATCGGGCCGCAAACCGTGCCGCCGTAGCGGTTGCGCCCGATCCGATCGACCACGGAGGAGATTTCGTAGCAGGCGCTCGTTATCCGCAGCACCTCCGTCCCGTTCAGTTTGACCGTCACGTCGCCGCTGGCCGCAAAACCGAAGTTGCCGGGCGCAAACGATGGCAGGGTGATATCGACCGTGTGCACCTGATTGGGTGCCAGTTGCACCTTGGCACCTGCATGAACCGGCACGCCGAAGTGCTCGAAGAAGAACTGCACTTCCCCGGCCAGGCCGGTGCCGCGCACTCCGACCAGATCGGATCCATAGAGTGCGCCCACGACGATCAATGGTTCGCCCCCTCGCTCCACCTCCGCCGGGATACTCAACCGGAGCCGGAGCGTGCCACTGTCGCCCCGCGGGGGCGGCGCGGCCGCGGCCCAGCCCGCCACCGTGCGCGCGCAACTGGCTGCGCCAACCTCGTTGCGTGCCAGAAAGACCTCCTCCGGCCCGGTCTGGCGCAGCCGCGCCCGTGTCTCCCACCGGAGCCGCCCCGCCACCCAAACGGAAAACCCCTGCTCCTCGCCCCCATGCGCTGACCACGGCCACATCGGCGCGGGCTCGATTTCCACCGTCACCTGGTCTGCGGCCGGCAGCGGAAACTCGGGGCTGAAGACCGGGTCCCCACCGGCAACGTCGGAGACAATCCGGCCCACCCCCGGGCGGAGACACTCGAGGCTGAACGCGACCCCGGCGCCCGTCCGCCCGGCACTCAACAGTGGCACCCGCGGCGCACCGGCCGTCGGCACCGGGCCGGCCACCACCCACGCGCTGGGCTCGTTTAGCGGCAACTCATCCTCCCGGAACAACCGCGCGCCGTTCCGCCGCACCTCCCCGGAGAAATCGCCGCCCACGACCCCGCCCGGTTTCGTGGCTGGCGGCAGCGGCGGGACGATGGCACCGAGCGCGCGACCACCGCTGAACCATACCGCCACACCGGAGCGTTCGCGCAACGCCACCGCGTAACGCACGCCGCCGCCACCCGACGGACCGTACAATGAGGGCAGTTGCAGTTCGAGCGTATGCGTGTGATCCGGCTTCCACGTCACGCGCCGTCCCCATCGCACCGGCGCATCGCCCCGCCCAAAGCCAAAGCGCACTTCGCGACCGCCAAGATGTTCAACCACGATGCGCTCGTTCGCGGCAGCGTCGTTTGAGCGCCATACCGTCTCCGTTGTCCCCGCCGGCCGCGGCTTGAATCGAACCTTCAATACGCGCGGCCCGTCGTAGACCCCCGCCCACTGCCCGACGCGCGAAAGCGTGTCGTGGCACGCCCGCTCCATTCTTCCCCAGAGCGCCGGATTGTCGCGACTCAAGGCGTTGCCGTGGTAGTTGAGGCTGACCAGGTAGCCCATCGGCACGGTCGCCATCGCGGCCAGCGCGGTGAACGGCAGCACCGAGCCGCCCCAGCGCCGGCCTTGCGCCCACCGTTCTAGACCGAGCCAGCCACACACCGCCAGCAGGGCCAGCGCCGGGGCAAACTCCGCGAGACCGCGCTCGGTGGTCGAAAAAAATGCCAGCAGGAACGTGCCCACACCAAGGTACAATCCCACGATTGCGCCCAGCATCACCCGCAAGGTGCGCCCCTCGTCCGCGGTCCGGCGCCACCAGCCCAGCGGCGCCGCCAGCGCCAGCCACAGAAATGGAAACGTGACCGCCAGTCCGCACATCTCCTCGCCGCCCGCGTAGTCGGGTATGTCCGTCCCCGGGGTCCACGCCGCCACAAACGGAAATTCCCACGACCAGCGCAACGGGCAGAAGTAATACACCGCGAGGTTGTGCGGCATGTAGTTCAGGCCGAAGTGGCGGTTCTTCAACTCGTGCGACGCCGTGAGCTGGTAATTCTGCCCAAACTCGAGCGGGTGGTCGAAGCGCGCGTAGTTGTGCGCCAGAATCCCGACTCCGCACAGCCCCACCCCGGCGAGCGCGATCAGCACGCAGCGCCACCACGGCCGTTCCGGGTGCGGCACGCGCCATGCCAGCCACAGCGGCGCGAGCAGCATCGCCACGCCAAACAGATTCGGCGGCCGGGACGCCATCGCCAGCCCGAGGCACAAGCCGGCCAGGCCCAGGCACAAAAGGGGCCGGAACCCATGGATCGCCGCATAGACGGCAACCAGCGCCAGCATCACAAATGCAAAGCCGGACGCGATCGGCAGCTCCCAGACCATCGGCCGGCTGGCCAGCGCGAGCACATGCGTGCTCATGCCCAGCACCAGGACCCCCAAGGCCCCGGTCCAAAACGCGCTGTCCGGAAAATAGCGCCGACGGATCGCGAGCCACAGCCCGCTGGCGGCCAGGAATCCCGCCAGGCAAAACAAGAAAACCGCCGTTCCCGTCGGCAGTTCGTGCCCGGTGACGACGGCATAGGGCAGCATCAACACCAATGCCGGCACGACGCCAAAATAGATGTAGTAGTGCCCGCGGTAATACGACGCGTCCGGCAGGCGGTAGGCTCCGTTCTGCGCCGGGTCGTAGGGATCCTTCACCGCCAGCAGTTCAGGTGGCGGGGTCTTGCTGAGGTACAGGTGGCCCTGCCGGTAGCCCTGCACGAGCAGGTTGTAGTAGTCAGCTTCGCCGGTGGATTGAAAACCGCCGCGGGTATCCACCGTCCAATGGTAAAACCACCCGATCGCCGCGAGCGCCAGCGCGGTGAGCACCCGGTCGAGCCAACGTTGCCACTGCGGGCGCACGGGTGACGAAACCTGTTCGCCGGCCGGGTTCAATCCGCCTCCCCTCGCCGGGCCGCCACCGTCCCATCGTCGACCCGCTGCGGTTGCATCTCCCGATTCTCGGTCGCCCACTTGTACCGGCGGTCTAGGACCGCCGGCGACGCCTGGCCAATCGTCGAAGGAATTCCTCGGCGGTCATAGACCGCCGCTACAGTGCCATGACGTCGGGTCCGGCAATCGGGAGCTGTGCCGGCCCGGCATTGCGACGCCCCATCGACCTCGCCCACCGGGCTGTCGGGCCGAATCTTTGTCACGTCTTGCGAGGGCTCAAGGCGAGGCGGAAACCAAGGTTGGTGTAGCAGAAATCAGGCGAACCCCAGCGAAACGCCGGATGACAGACGACCGCTGCGCTGCCCCAGCCGCCCCCGCGAATAACGCGCAACGCGCCCGAATCCGCTCCCGTTGGATCCGTCACGTTCCCACCCGGCAGCCGTTCGGCGTACCAGTCGGCGCACCATTCCCAAACGTTTCCGAACAAGTCGTGGAGTCCCCACGGGTTCGCCCGCTTCTGGCCCACCGCATGAGTCGTATCCCCGCTGTTTCCCCCATGCCACGCCAACGCGTTCAATTCCCCGGCCCGGGGGATGGGTGCACCCGCCCGACAGGCAAACTCCCATTGCGCCTCCCACGGCAGCGTGTAGCCGCAGCCCTCGGGCAACCGTCCGGCCACACGCTCGCGCTCCGTGAGTTTCCGGCAGAACTCCATTGCGTCCTTCCAGGAGACGTTCTCCACCGGCGCCTCCCGGCCCGCCTGCTTGAAGCTGCTCGGATTCGTCCCCATCACCGCCTGATACTGGCCCTGGGTGACCTCCGTCTTGCCCAACCAGAAGCCCCTCGTGAGCGTCACCTGCGTCACCGGTTTATCGTCTGTTCCGCCCTCATCGCCACCCATCGCAAAGGAACCGGAGGCGAGCCAGATCAGCTCGAGGCCGAGGTCGGGGATCCGGTGATTTTCACCGGTCACCGGCGCGGTCGCAGCCCCTGCTGCGATCGCGCTCGTGAGGAGTACGAAAACAAACAGCGGTCGGAAAAGGGGATAAAATGGCATTGCAGTTGAGACGGATCGAATGCGACTGACGCAGACAAGTTTATTCGCCCACGCCGGGGCAATCTTATCCGACAGAATTCGCGGGCGACGATTTACAGCCGTACCGTTTTGGACTGCGGCGACCTGGCGCCGCTTGGGTGGGTGCGACCCGGCCAACCAAACCAGCGATGAACCACGCTCCTTCGCGGAGTGCGGCGTCAGGCCGCCGCACGCCAAGGGATGATCAGCCTACCACCGACCGACATCGTTCACCCACCGGCACGACTGCTCCATGCTCGCCCACCACTGCGGCTGCAGCCTGCGCAAGAGCTGCCCGTGATAGTCGAAACTCAGCAGCACGCCGGCTGTCGCCGTTATCAGACCGGTCGCCAGCAGTGCCGGAGCCACGACTCTGGTCCAGCCACTGCGCTGCGCCCATCGCTCGAGGCCGAGGCATCCAAACGCGGCGAGCAGGGCAAGCGCCGGCGTGAAATCGGCCGAGTAACGCGGCGTCGCCAGAAAATATCCCAGGATCACCGCGAGCATCGCGGCACAGAATCCGGCCACGCTCAATATCAACGCCCGCAAACGATCCGTGCCACCCTCCGCGCTCCGCCGCCACGCCAGCGGAGCGGCAAAAGCCAGCCAGAGAAACGGCAATGTCACCCCAAGTCCCGCCACCGCCTCGTTTCATTCACCGAGATAACCCAGCGGTCCGCCTCTCACCGCGGTCGCCGCGACGAAAGGGAACTCCCGTGTCCACGTGCCGGGATGAAAAAATAGATCCCGGCATCGGATCCCGATGCATCACTTGTGGTCCCAGGGCAAATGGACCTCGAGCCGCGGGTGCTTCCACACTTCAAACACCTCGAACATTTTGCCGGGGTTCAGTACGCCCCGCGGATCGAGCGCGTCCTTCACCGCCTTCATCGCGCGGATCTGCGCAGGCGAATGCTGGATGCGCAGAAAGGGCGTCTTCGCCAGCCCGATCCCGTGCTCGCCCGAAATCGCGCCACCGAGCGCCACCACCGTCTCCATCAATCTCTTCACCGCCTTCACCGCCGCGCGGCACTCCGCCGGCACCGCCTTGTGATACATGATGTTCACGTGGAGATTGCCGTCGGCCAGGTGCCCGAACGTCGGGACGTGCAACCCCGATTCGCGTTTCAGCCGCGCCAGAAACTGCGCAAACTTCACGTAGTTTCGCATCGGCAACACCACGTCCTCGTTGAGCTTCGCGTCGCCCAGCTCGAACATCGCGCCAGAGCACTTCCGCCGCACCGCCCACAATTGCTCCGCCTCGCTCCGATCCTTCGCCGCCCGGTTAGCCGTCGCGTGCGCCTCGGCCCAGGCGAGCACGGCGGCGCGCTGCTCGCTCACCTCGGCCTTTGTGCCCGTCAGCTCGAGCAGGATCACCGGACGGCCCGCCTGGCCGGCAAAGATGTCCTGTCCCGTCGCCCGCTCGGCGCAGAGCACGCTCTCGCGATCGAGGAACTCGCAGATCGCCGGCTGCACCCGGGCGCGAAAGAGCGTGAGCGCCGCCCGCAGTGCCGTCGTCTCGTCCTTGAACGAGGTCAACAGCGTCCAGCGCTCCGCCGGTTGCGGGATGAGCTTTAGTACCGCACCCGTCACGACCCCGAGCATGCCCTCGCTGCCGATCCAGAGGTCGCGCATGTTGAAGCCCGCGGAAAATTTCTTCGTCGCCGTGCCCCACTCCACGTATTCGCCCGTCGGCAGGAATCCGCTCAGCGCCACGATGAAGTCGCGCGTCACGCCGTATTTTCCGCCGTGCATGCCGCCCGCGTTGCACGCGATGTTGCCGCCGATGGTGCAGTATTCCCTCGAGGACGGATCGGGCGGATAAAACCACCCCTGCGCCTCCGCCGCGCGCTGGATGTCGCCGACCGTCGCTCCCGCCTGCACCTGCGCCAGGCCCGACTCGCCGTCGACTGCGACGCGGTCGAGCGTCCGCATGTCCAGCACCCACCCTCCCCGTACCGGCGCCGCCGCGCCGGTCAATGTCGTGCCGCGTCCGCGGGTCGTGACGGGCACGCGATACTTGTTCGCCAATGTGAGCACGACGCCGATATCCGCGTCACGGCGGGGCCGGATCACGGCCGCGGCGTCGAACAAAATCTTGCTGCTGTCGAATGACGCCTCGTGCAACGCCGCCGTATCGGTAAGCACGATGCGCGCGCCGAGTTTGCGTTTTAAGAGTCGGGTGGCCACCGCGTGAGGATTCATCGAAGCCATCGAAATGAACGCCCGCCCGCCCTTGCGCAAGCCGGGGAATGCGCGATCTTGGGATCGCGGATCCCCACCGTCGCATCTCCGGCCTGCCGGTGAATCTGAACGGCGCACGGGTTCATGTGTGAACTCTCGACACAATTGATTGGGGCCACAGGCTGAATTTGGTCGATTGTTCACACATTCCGGGTAGGCCCGGCAGTTGCCTGCCGAGCCCCCCACAGACCCGGACTAGCACGATTCACGCGGATCCGGTTCTTCAAGGAAAAGATTCGTTCACGGATACTATATACCCCGGGTGTGGTGAGACGCTTGATTGGGGCAGCGTCTCCCCAACGTCCCGCCCGATGGCACGCTCCTTTCCCCGACAGTCCCCTTCGCTACTCACAGGCTCCCTCCGATTGGTTACCCTGCTTTCAGTCGCTAATATGAGACCGCTAAGACTGCCGCCGCCGTTGCCCCGTTCGCTTCGGTTTCCCTCGCTCGCGGAGTCCTTCGCTGCTTTCCGTGTTTCGCTCGCACCGGCAGCGAAAAGCTCGGCCTTTGCGCCCGGAATTTGGTGAACCGGTGTCATCCCTATCCGTAGTGGTGCCAAGGATCGGTGCGGCTCTCCCAGCTTTCCAGAATGCCCCCATATGTCTCTGCCCCGCTCTCAGATCCCGGTCCGGCCTTCATGCACGTGGCCCGCACCCCGCGAAGGAGGCAATTCCGCGTTTCGCGTCATCTCGGCCGGCTCCGAGTGGTCGTCTGATTCCGGCATCGGCCGATGGCAGAAGAGCCGGCGGCACGGGCCAAGCCTGACGAAGCCCAATTCTGGCCGGGCGGCCAGAATTGGAGCATTTCTGGTTTGGCGATGAGGGTCAGCAATCGTCGCACGCCGTGTCCATGCAGTTGAAAGCTGAGAGTTCAGGGCTGCGAGACCGATCTGCACCTGCGATCGCCGCCGATCTGCCAGCCCATCACGGTTTCGGCAATTCGCAGATGCGCGCGATTTCCGGGGCTAAGGCATCGGCGATCATTTTGAAACCGAGATCGCTGGGATGCAGGCCTTCGACGGTCGGATGGATGATGCCATCGCCATAGAGTGGAAAGGAGTCGAAAAAGTGCATCGCGCGATCGCCGCCGGCCCGATGCTTCTCGTAGACCTCACGCACCAGGTGGTTCACTTCGTAGGGCTCCGACTGGCCGACGGTGTGCAGTCGCGACATGAGCAGGATCGGCCGATCGGGCCAACGCTTTCGCAGCGTTGCCACGAAGCGCGGGTAGTTCTCCCGCATCAGCTCCAGGTTGTTTAGAATCGGGCCCATGACGAAGCACGCGGCGTCGATCTCGCCAATCACTTGGGCCAATTCGGGTTCGCAGCGTCCATCGCCGGCGAAACCGAGATTGATGGTGTCCACCGCCAGCATCCGGCCGATCAGAGCGGGCAGGTTCATCGAAGCCCGGGAGGCGCCGGCGCCCTGAATGAACGACGTTCCGTAGAACACCACCGGCTTGGCGACCGCGAATGGGCTCGGCCGCCCGATGCTCGCGTCGGGATCGACCGCGATCTCCAACGAGCGGAGCTTGGCATACATCGGCAGATAGAGCGTGAATTCCCGAACCCGCCGTTCCGGAAAGGGACCGAACGCCACGATATACGGATCCTTGCCGCTGGCCGGCCGGGAGATCTGCCGGAACACCATCCGCTGGGGTGGGCCCTCATAGAGTTCGATTCCCGCCATGGCCATCACACTCAGTTCCTTCCAGGCCAGGGCATCACCGCCGTGATCGATCCGCAAGTGGAGGGAACTCGAAGCGGTTTGAAAGCGGACGCGGGCCCCGGCCGGATATTCGGTGTACCTGCGGATCACGTCCTGCAGCCGATCGAACATGCCGGGGCGTTGGGGCAGGCGGCTATACGTGCCGCCATTTTCCTTGAGCCACCACAGGCCATTGATCGTGAAAGAATCCGATGTCGCCGGCAGCCACTTTGCGGTCCGTTGGATGTCGGCAGTCGCGACGGGAACCTGCCTCGCCGCCGGCCCAATCTCGCCGGCCCAACTCGCGGCAGACAGCAGGAATTGGATCCCGAGCAAGACGGTGATCCACCGGAAACCACGGCACGCCCAAATGAAGCGAAACCGATTGTTCATCGCGATTCAGACTCCCTGCCAATCCTGGTAATGGAGGCCGGGCACGCGGGAGAACTCGCGCACGTTGTGCGTAACGATCGTTGCCCCGAGACGCAGCGCCTGCGCGGCAATGAGCGTGTCGAGCGGACCAATGCCCTCTCCGCGCTTTTCAAGGGCGGAGCGAACCCGGGCATAGTGGGCTGCATCCTCCCGTGTAAACGGCTCAACCGGGAGGCTCGCGACCAACGCCTCAAACGCGCGGCGAAAACGCAAACCAGAGGCGTGGTGACGAATGCCGAACTCGCGCTCGGCCAACACCAGCACTGAAAGCCGCAGCGAAGTAAACTCCGCCTGCATCCGTGCCGTGAGCGCTGGGCTCGCGCCCCGCAGATAAATCGAGACCGCGTTCGTGTCGGGCAGGAAGATCACCGTAGGCGGGGGCTGTCGGGCGTGGCGTGTCGCGGCACGTCGGGCAAATCCGGGCACGAGCCGGCGAGCTTGAGAAAGCGGGCACGGCGTTCTTCGACGTCGTCGTGCGCCATGATTTGGACGATGCCCCGCCTGGTGCGCTGCAGCCGGACGGTCTTGCCCGGAAAGCGAAACTCCTTGGGGAGGCGCACGGCCTGGGATCCACCGGTGTTGAAGAGCCTGGCGATTGCGGTCATGTAGCTACGGTGTAGGTATTCCACGGAGCGTCAAGGCGGTGATTGCACCAGCCCGCGACCCGTTGGTCGTGGATTCCCAGGCCAAGCCTTAACGATACAGACAGCCGTAGGTCAGCGCACGGCCTGTAACTCCACTCCTCCCCACCCACTATCGATAGTCGGCGCCGGTCAGGCTTGTAAGCACCGACTGCTGCCATTCGCGCAACTGGCGCTCCAGTTTCGCCGCTTCGGCGGGGTGGCTCTTAATCAGGTTGTTCTTCTCCGCTGGATCGGTGCGCAGGTCGAACAGCTCCTTCGTCCCGCCGCGGCGCGTCTCACCGTCGATCACGAGCTTGTAGCGGTTGTCCAGAATCGCGCGGGGACCCGCGAAGTCCTGTTCCTGGATATCCGGATGATGGAAATTCTGGAAATTCCGGGTGGCGCCCTCCGCGGCAAGCTTCACCAGCGGGGTCGTTCCTTTTTGCAGCTCGGGATCGATGTACGGCTTCGCCGCCGGATCCTGGCGGCCGCGGCCATTCCAGAAGCCGATCGGACTCGGCCGCTCCGACATCCTGCCGTCCAACAGCGCGGTCAGGCTGATGCCGTCCAGCGGCCGCCGTGGCAGCGGCTGGCCGGCGAGATCGCACAGCGTGGGGAGAATGTCGCTCGTGACCGTGTTCACGTCGCTCGCGCGCGCCCGTGCAATCCGCGCCGGCCACTCGATCACCCCTGGCACCCGGAGGCCGCCTTCATACACGTCGCCTTTCTGTCCCCGGAACGGAACAGTGGCGTTGGCCTCCTGGGGCGTGCCGTTGTCGCCGCAATACCAGACGAGCGTGTCGGGCCGCAGCCCCGTGCCGCGGAGGTGATCACGCAACTGCCCGATCGCCCGATCCATGGCGGTGATTTCCGCGAAGCGCTCCCGCAACACCTCGCGCTGGAGGCGCTGCACCGGCCGGCCCGTCTCGTTCGAGGTCAGCTTCACCTGCCGGGTCGCAAAGGTCGCGGGGAGCCGGTCGTAGAGAGCGAGATCCTTCGGCAGGGCGCTGTAAGGCTCATGCGGCGAACCAAACCAAATCACCACAAAGAAGGGCCGGCCGTCGCGCTTCGCCTGGTCGATGAAACGAATCGCCTCTGTGACCACGATTTCGGAACTCTCGCCCTTGAACTGCTCCGGCGGCCCGCCGTTGCGCGAGAGAAACGGGTTCAGCTCGAAAAAATTATCGTGCGAGATCCAGGTGTCGAAGCCCATCGCCCCCGGATTGGTCGGCGACGCGGCCTTGACCGGTCCCAAGTGCCACTTGCCGAAATGCCCGGTGGCGTAGCCGCCCCGTCGCAGGAGCTGCGCGACCCCGATCTCCTCCGGGCGGATCGACCAACCGGGGGTGAAGATCCCGTAGCGGTTGTGGTGCCGTCCCGTGATCACGGTGCCGCGCGTCGGCGAGCAGCTCGACCCGCCCGAATAAAACCGATCCAGCCGCAAGCCGGTGCGCGCCATCTCGTCGAGCACCGGCGTCTTCAGGTACGGGTGGCCGTTGTAGCCCGTTTCGTCCCAGCCGTGGTCGTCGCCCATGAGCAGCACGATGTTGGGCCGCCCCGCGGCTTGCACCTGAACCGTGGATAGAAACAAGGCGCCAGCCAAGCCGGCCACGCTCAACGCGACGGTGAGAAAACGATAGTTCATGGGAGAAAAGAAAGTGCGAAACGAAAGTGCGGGATGCCGGCGCGTCCTCTCACCAGCGCCCCTGCAACGGTCAAACCCTGTGATTCCCGCCGGGCGAGACAAGTGCCGAATCGGCTGCGACCGCCGCCGGAATCAGCGGTGAAATTCTATCCACGGGCACCGAGATCGTGACAAATCGCGCGCGGTCAAAATTCCACCGCGGCCGTCAGCCGGTAGGAACGCGGCTCGCGCAGGTAACAGAGTAATGTTTGTCGGGCGCCCCACCCTGACTCCGCCCCCCCGCGAAAAGCCTTCTCCCGCTCGCCACGGCAGGCTAACCAAGTCGAAGCCGAGTCCGTGGTCACACGCCCAATTCGAATGAAGTTTCAACTATCCTTCCTGCTCACGCTCGTCGCTCTCTCCGTTCACGCCGGGGTCATCAAGCAAGCACTGACGTCAACGGCCACGGGTGAGAACTTGCTGCGGCCCGATGCCTGGCGCGGCTGGCAGGCGGGATTTGCCCGCGACGGCGAGACGTTCGTCTGCGACAATGGGGAGGACGCGATCGTGCAACGCGGCGTTTCGCAGCAGATCGAGCTCAACCAGAAAGCCGCCGCGCCGGTCGTCGCCGAGGCGTGGAGCAAGGCCGAAAACGTCGGCGGCTCACGGGACAGCGACTACGCGCTCTATCTCGACCTCGTCTACGCGGACGGAGAGCAACTGTGGGGGCAGACCGCGCTGTTTGGCACTGGCACGCACGATTGGGAAAAGCGGCAGGTGATCGTCCTGCCGGCCAAGCCAATCAAGAGTCTTTCGTTCCATCTGCTGCTCCGCAAACACACCGGCCGGGCGTGGTTCCGGGACGCTACCCTCCGGGAGCTCGTCACGCCGGCTGGCGCCATGCTCTTTGACGGCGTGCCCGTGACGCTCACCGCGGAGCGGCAGGAAGGCTTTCAGCTGCGCGACGTGGCGGCGCAGTCGGATTTCCGTGATGCTGCCAAAGACCTCGGCTTGAAGCTGACCAGCACGCGCCGGCCGCAAGGCGATGCGACGATCCTCGAGGCCGACCTCGAAGACGCCACGGGCAAAGATCGCGCAATCACGCTCATCTACGCGCTGCCCGTCGACGGCGACGATTGGCAATGGCAGATTGACCCGCGAGGCGCGACCGACGCCGTGCCACCAGCCGAATACATGAACGCGACCCGGTTCAACGCCGGGGCCAACGGGCACCTGTCACGCTATCCCTTCGCCGCGATCACGCGCGGCGGCGAGGGACTGCTCGTCGGGATCGACGCCGGCTGGCCGGCGTTCTACCGCTGCGGTTTCAACGCGGCGACCCGTGAGCTGTTCATCGCGTTCGACCTCGGCCTTGCCCCGGAGAAACCAGCGGCACGCGTGCGGCTCGTGACCGCGAAATTTGACGGCCGGCTCGGCTTCCGCGGTGCGTTGCAGCGTTACTACGAAATTTACCCCGAATACTTCCGCTGCCGCACGCCGGAGCAAGGGGTCTGGATGCCGTTTTATAAAATCAGCAAGGTCGCGGGTTGGGAGGATTTCGGGTTCAAGTTCAAGGAAGGCAACGATGAGACCGAATGGGACGATGCGCACGGCATCCTGACCTTCCGCTACACCGAGCCGATGACGTGGTGGATGAAGATGGATAAAGGCCTGCCGCGCACCATGGAGGCCGCGCTCGCCGAAGCCCAGCTGCTCGCCGACGCGGGCCGGCCGGAGGCAAAAGCACTGATGACGTCGGGCTATCACGACGAAAATGGCCGGCTTCCTGCCCGGCTGCTCGCGACCCCGTGGAGCGACGGTGCGGTGTGGAGCATCAACTCTATGCCCGCCATCCAGGGCGAGGTGACCGACTGGTCCCGCAAGTGGGGACCGGCGGTGCGCGAAAGATTCTACGGCCCGGCGCGCCGAGGCGACCTCGACGGCGAGTATATTGACTCCAGCGAAGGCTACGTCACCGACGAACTCGATTTCCGCCGCGAGCACTTCGCCGCCGCCGTTCTGCCGCTGACCTTCTCGCCCGACAGCCGCCAGCCCGCAATCTTCCGCGGCAGCATCATCGGTGAATACAGCCGCCGGATGGCGGAAGACGTTCACGCGCTGGGCAAGCTCATGATGGCCAACAGCACGCCGGGCCGTCTCTGCTGGCTCGCGCCGTGGCTCGACATCATGGGGACCGAAATCGATTGGCACCCGCCCGCCGAGCGCGGGGTGAAGCGCTCGCAAGCGACCGCGCACGTCTGGCGACCGATGAGCGACTCCGAGCTGCTCTACCGCCGCGCGCTGTGCGGGCCAAAGCCCTTTTGCTTCCTGATGAACACGCATTTCCCGGCGTGGACGGCTGAGCTATCCGAGAAATTCATGAAGCGCAGCCTCGCGTATGGCATGTTCCCCGGCTTTTTCAGCGCGGACGCCTCGACCGGCCATTACTTCTCGCAGCCGGCACTGTACAATCGCGACCGGCCGTTGTTCAAAAAATATATACCGCTCTGCCGGCGGGTGGCCGAGGCCGGCTGGCAACCGGTGACGCGGGCGCGCTCAAACCATCCGCGCATCTACGTCGAGCGATTCGGTGAAAACTTGCTGACGGTATTCCACGATGCGCCGGGCGCCGCCACGCTGGAACCGCTGCCCGTGACCATCACGTTGGATGGGATGCCAGGGAAATCCGCGCGCGAATTAGTCAGCGGCCGGATTCTAGCCATTCGGGGCGGGCAGTTGGAATTGAATCTCGCCCCGGAAGACGTGGCGGTGCTGGAGATTGAGTGAGCCCGCCGGGCACACGAGCCGCGGAGCCATGAAACATCCCGGCGACCCCTGCGGCAGAAGAGGCTCGACCTGCCGTAGTCCGTATTCATCTCGTAGCGGCCATGCGTTCCGCCGACGAAGTTTCACCTTGTCGAACACGGTGAAATCCGATTCGCGGCAACGACGGGTTGTCGCCGGCGCTTTCCCTCCCCACGAAAATTGACGCCACGCCCAGGGTCATCCCCACCCGTCATCCCATCCCATCATGAGTAGAAAAGAACACCGCTCGCGCAGCCTCGCGGCTGCTATCCCCATCGTTTCCATTCTGCTGGCAGTCGTGCATGGCCAGCCCGCGTCACACCCGACTGACCGTGAAGCGTTGATTTGGAAAATCCCCGCCAGCGCCAGAGGCCCAGCAGCGGCAGATGACCCGGCCATGTCGCTCACGGCCCAAGCCCTGCCCGGTGGTTCCCGGCTTGTCATGATACCGCGCGTCGCGGCCGGCGCCACGCCCACGGTGTCATCGACCGGAGCGCGCCAAGGCCCGGTTGCCTCCGTTGCCGGTGTTCAATGGCGCAAGGACAAGTCGTCCCTCGTCGCCGTCGTCGATGGCCACGAGCTCTTCGCCTTCAACTTCGGCACCATCCAGCCGCCCCGCGCCGACATCGATCGGATCTACGCCCGTTCGGGTTACATCGACGGCATTCGGACGCGCGCGGGCGCCGTGGTGAGCGAGGCGTTTCCGCGCCTGCCGGAAAAACACGAACATCAATACGCCATGTGGTCCGCCTGGTTCGCCGCCGAATTCGAAGGCCGCACCATGAATTTCTGGGATGTGCGGGCCGGCACGACGCAGATTCGCTGCGAAGGCATATCCGACGTGTGGGCGGGCCCGGTCGCGGCGGGGTTCACCGCGGTAAATGTTTTCCACGACCGCACCGTTTCGCCTGAAAAACCCGCCCTCCGCGAAACCTGGCGGGTGGCGGCGTACCGCATGCCCGCGGAACTCGACTATAACCTCTTCGACGTTTCGCTCCATCAGGCCTGCGCCTCCGCGTCTCCGGTCACAGTGAAAAAGAACAGTTACGGCGGCTTTGCCATGCACTGTCCGGATTCGCTCTACGGTGACGGCACCCGGTTCATGGTCTCGAACGGCGAGACCGATCGGGCGAAAGCCAACCAGGCGGCCCTGCGCTGGATTTACATGGGCGGTTTGTTCAACGGCCGGCAGGCCGGGCTGGCGGTTCTGGCGCATCCGACGAATTTCCGGGCTCCGGAACCCGTGCGGCTCCATCCCCAGACGGCTTACTTTGTCTTTTCCCCGGCCAGCACGGGCGAATTCAAGATCACCCCCGCCCAGCCTTACCAGGCGCATTATCGCGTCGTCGTCTTCGACGGCCCGCCGGAGCGCGAAAGGCTGGAACGTCTGTGGCAGGCATTCGCGTCCGTCCCGCCGGTAACGTTGCCGTGAACGTCTCCGGAGTTTCGATTCCGGTAGTCGGATACTGCTGGCAGGCGATGCTCAGCGGTAAGAATTCAGTTGAGAGCTGAGAGCCCCAACCGCAAAAGCGACTTTTGCCCGTGACGGGAAGAAACAGGAATTTCCGGCGTTCGTAGTCCCGCCTTTAGGCGGAAGGTTTGACGGATTCCGCCTAAAGGCGGGACTACGAACAAGGAGCTGTTTCTTAGGAGCGCCCGTACCAAAAATGTTTTGAGACCGGCTCGAAGAAACGTCGATTGTCGTAGCCCTGCGCGTGAGCGCAGGGACGGCCGGCAATCCCGCCGCTCACGCGGCGGGCTACAATCGAGCTGTTTCTTGAGAACAAAACCAAAAGGTGAATTTCATTCTCTCTGGGTCCGATACCCCGAAGCTTGCTTCGGCTTGGATTGGTAGGAGGTAGGAGCCTGCTTGCAGGCGATGAGAGACGTGGAGGGTTGGCGCGGGCTGAGAATCGCCTGCCAGCAGGCTCCTACCCTCGGATCAAATGCCCCGTCGTGGGCGGCGGCCCGGTTTCCATAATATCCCCTTCCGCTTGAGCCGGCCGGGAATTTTTCTCAGCCTCGCGCCTCATGAAACGATTCCTCCCGTTCCTGGCTCCCGGTCTGCTGTTCCTGGCCGGAGCGATGCCCGCAGCCGCCCAGCGCCCGAACATCCTCTGGTTCTTGGTGGACGACATGTCCCCCAACTTTTCGAGTTACGGAGAGACGCTGATCACGACGCCGAATGTGGACCGGCTCGCGCGCGAAGGCACCCGGTTCAAGAGCGCCTTCGTGACCGCGCCCGTGTGTTCGCCCTGCCGATCTGCGCTGATCACCGGCATGTACCAGACCACCATCGGCGCACACCAGCATCGGAGCGGACGCGGCGTCGAAAAAATTCACTTGCCCGCGGGCGTAACGCCCGTGCCTGCGCTCCTCCAAAAAGCCGGTTACTATACATGCATCGGCAGCGGATTGCCCGGAAAGAGCCGGGCGGGAAAGGAAAAGTCGGGCAAAGGCAAGAAGGGCGGCGGCGACGGCCTTGGCAAGACGGACTACAATTTTGAATGGGATGCCAAGATGTATGACGCCAGCGATTGGGCGGGCCGCCAGCCGGGTCAGCCATTCTTCATGCAGGTGCAACTCGCCGGGGGCAAGTTGCGCGGGGGCGACGATGCGAGCGCGAAAAAACTTGCCGCCCGCGCGCAGGCGGAGCTCGGCCGCGCCACCGATCCCGCCCGGGTCACGCTGCCGCCCTACTATCCGCGCGACCCGGTCCTGTTGCGCGACTGGGCGGCGTACCTCGATGCGGTCCGCTTTACCGACCAGCATGTGGGCGAGGTGCTCGCCCGCCTGGAAAAGGAGGGCATTCTCGACCAGACGCTCGTGATCTTCATGACGGACCACGGCATCAGCCATGCGCGCGGCAAGCAGTTTCTGTACAACGAGGGCACGCACATCCCGCTGGTGGTGCGCGGGCCCGGCATCGCGCGCGGCCAGGTGCGCGAGGATCTGGTTGAACACATTGACCTGTCCGCCCTCTCGTTGGCCGCCGCGGGGCTGCCACTGCCGGCCGCGATGCAGGCCAGGAACATATTGGCCCCGAACTACACGCCGCGCGAATTCGCCTTTGCCGCCCGCGACCGTTGCGACGAGACCGTGGAGCGCATCCGCAGCGTGCGCAGCGAGCGATTTCTTTATATCCGCAACTTCCATCCGCGGCGTCCGCACCTGCAGCCCAACGCCTACAAGGACGGCAAGTCCATCGTTCAGGCGCTGCGGGCGCTGCACGACACCGGCAAGCTCGATCCGCTCGCGGAGACGCTGCTCTTCAGCCCCACGCGCGCGCCGGAGGAGCTGTACGAATGGACCACGGATCGCTGGCAGGTGAAGAACCTCGCCGGCGATCCGACGCACCGCGCGACCCTGGAAAAACTTCGCGGCCGGCTCGATCGCTGGATGGTCGAAACCAAGGATCAGGGCCCGGAGCCCGAAAAAATGTACGCCAGCGACATGGCGGTCTACCTCGGTGGCCGGGCGAACAAGGGCAAGGGCGAAACCGTCACCGAAAAGAACATCGCGGTGATGAAGGCGTGGGCGCAGCAAGGGAAGTGAGCTGAACCCAAGCAGCCCGAATCGTCGATTGGATGTAGGAGCCTGCTTGCAGGCGATGGATGCGCGCCGGTGCTGCCATCGCCTGCAAGCAGGCTCCTACAAAAAGCGCCAACGCCAGCGTTTTCGGTCTTCAGAACCGTCCGCTTACCCCAAACGTAACCGTCGGACCGGGGACGTAGACCTGCGCGATTTGATCGGCATTCCCGCGATACCAGGACTGCATTTCGTCCAACACATTCTGGGCGTCGATTGAGAAGCTGAGCCACGGCTTGTATTGGTAGGCGAGGCCGGCATTCACGACGGTGCGCGCTTTGGTATACAGATTCGCGCCGGAACCGATGGCGGTGAAATTGCGGATGTACTCACCGACCCGATTGGCGGTGATGCGCGCGCCGAAGCCGCGGTAGCGCCAGCTCAGGCTCACATTGCCGCTGCGCGGAATGAACCCGGGCACCTGCCCGGTGGTGCGGGTGACCGTCCCCCCGAAATCGCCATGCGTGTCGAGGAGCGTGTAGTTCACGGACAGCCCGAGGCCCTTGAGCAGGCCGGGCAGAAACGTGAATTGCTGCTGGTAGCTGAATTCCCAGCCCTGCACGACGGCGGTGCCGAGATTGGCGCGGGTCAGGATGGTGAACCCTCCATATTCGCCGCCATAGCCATTGTCGGCTCCGGTGCCGATTTTCCCGCTCTCGATCCCGCTGACGAAGTAGTCCTCGATCGACTTGTGGAACCAGCCGACGGAGAGATTGCCGACCGGTTCGAAATAATACTCGAGGGCCGCATCCCAGTTCTCCGCCGTTTGCGGGCGCAGGTCCGGGTTGTTGATCGTCAGGGTCTGGTTCGGTTCGCTGATGGTCTCGTTGGGTTGGAGATTGGACAAGGGCGGCCGGCCAAAACTCGTGGACCAACTGACGCGCCCGCGAAGATTGCTCGTAAGGTCGTGCGTGAGGTGAGCGCTCGGGAACGATTTCGTATAGCTGCCGGCGATCTCGCGCCGCGTATTCGCGTAATCCCGCGCCGCGGCTCCCACCGGATCGGCGACCTGCTGGGCCGCGGTGCTGGGGACTCGCGCCCGCACCCAACCCCAACTGTCGTCCTCCGTCCTCTCCGTCCGGAGGCCACCGAGAAAACCGGTCCGGCCGATCTTGCCCTGCGCCATGAGGAAACCGGCCGTCACGGTTTCAGTCACCGAACGCGTGCCGGTGTATTTCGACATTTCGTGGAAATAGCGGTCCTCGCTCCAGAGCGCCGAATCGATTGGCATGCGTCCGCGGGCGATCGCGTTGGAATTCCACGCCGGAATCTTCAACCCGGTCTTCTGGTCCCCAAACGTCTTGATCGTGGGATCGGTCGGGAGCTGGGCCGAATTGACGCCAATGAAATTATAGCGCTTGGATTTGTTCTGGTCGCCGACGAATTCCTCCCGCAAGCGGGCGCCGGTTTTCACGAAAAGCGCCATTTCCGTCGGCAGCTTGAAGCGTGCATTGGCGCTCAACTGCAGGATTTCGTGCGCGGTTTTCGGATCGGCGAAATTGTAGCTGTTGGGCCGATAGCTGGCGGGATTGCTGATGTCGGGCCCAGCGGTCTGGATGAAACGAGGATAGAGGTCCGATTGCGTGCGATCGAGGATCCAGCCCACGCCGGTGACCCGGTTGACCAGCACCCCGCCGTCGCCACCCGTCGATCCGTTGATGCGGTCGATGCTCCGGACCGCGTTGTAATCGAGCTGGAGCGGGCCGAATTCGTGTTCGGCCCCGAGGTCAAAGTGCCGCTGGCGATGGTAGAATTGCGACATGCGCGAGCTGATGTCGATCGTCGAGGCCGCGACCGGACGCACTTCGGTGATGCGGGACGTGAAGCCGGGCACGACTCCCGACGTGGTCGCGTTGGGCACGGTGTTCGCGTTGCCGGTGAACGCCCGGAAATTATAGCGCAGCCGGAAGCGCTCCATCGCATCGTTGTAGATGCCATTGAACGTCAGCTTGGTCCGGGGCGAGAGCCGGAAATCGACCTTCGCGTTCACGCTCGATTGCTTCCGGTTGTTGTAATTGTCCTCCGTGCCGTAGTCCCAGAGATACGCCGGCTGGTTGGGCGTGTTTTGAAAATCGCGGGTCGTGCTGAAATAGCCGACCGCCTGCTCGCTGTAGAACAGGTTGACGGCGACCCCGAGGTTGCGCTCGCCCCCGAGGATATCGAACAACTGCTGATGGGCGACATTGAGGAGGGGGTGGAACCGGTGGTCCTCACGCATGGGAATCTGCTGCGTGCCGGGCGGGGCGAGCCGCCCCGAGAAATTGTAGGCGGTCCGGCGCCTTTCCTTCATGCTGAGCGGCGAGCGGCTCTTCAGGTTGACCGTGCCGCCGAGCGAATCCATGCCCTTGTCCGGCGTGTGGCCCTTCACCAGTTCGAGCTGTTCGAACATCGAGCCGGTGATGGTGTGAATGCGGGTCTGCCGGGCACCGCCGCCCTGGCTGCCCATGATCGCGCCATCGACCGTTATGGTGTTCAGGCCCGGGCCCATCCCGCGGATCGTGAACCCGTTCAGATTGCCCTCGTCGTTCACGTTGCCCGCGACGCCGGGGAGCAGGACCGCGAGCTCGCTCGCGTTCATGTTGGGCAGATTGCCATAGGCGTCCATGGCGACGATATTTTTGACGTTCGGCGCGTTGCGCTGGACGGTGATGGCGAGGGCATTGCCCTCGCGCTCGCCCGTGACCTTGAACGCATCAAGTTTGTAGATACCTGACGTGAGATCGAAGTCACGGATCGTGCGCTGGCCGGCGGTGACCGCCACGGAAGCCTTCAAGGGATCCAAGCCGATGTAGGAGGCGACGATTTCGTGCGCGCCCGCCGGAACGTTGGACAGCACAAAACGCCCGGTGGGGTCGGTGAACGAGACGAGCCCGAGCTGCGGCACCTCGACCCGGGCGCCTTCGAGCAGGTTGCCCGTGCCGGCGTTGCTCACGTTGCCGTAGATCACGCCGCCGGCGGCATCGGAACCGGCGGCCAAACTCGCCGGCGCGGCACCGATGGCGAGCAATAGGGCGGCCAAAACGGCGAACAAGAAACATTGCTGGCGCAATGACAACCGGCGGGGACGGACAAGGGTGGTGTTCATGGTTTAGGGTGCCGACGCCAACGGACGGGCCAGTCAAAAAACGCGAGCCCACGCCTCGGCGCTGACAGGCTGGACGATAGGAGTCTCACGACCGGGAGAAATCTCCGTTGCGGCGTGGTGAATTCCACCCGCGGATTTGACTTTCGACCGATCCGGGTGCCTCAGGTGAGGATGAGTCTCCGTTCCCTCACTCTCCTGATCGCATCCCTCACCATGTCGATTCTCGCGCACGCCAGTCCTCTCGCCGTCGGCGCCGCCGCACCGACGGTCACCGGAGTCACTGAAACCGGGGCCACGCTCGCCCTGGCCGACGTTTACGCCCGGCAGCCCTACACGCTGGTGTACTTCTATCCCAAGGCGGACACGCCCGGCTGCACCGCCCAGGGCTGTTCGCTGCGCGATGCCTACGAGGAGCTGTTGAAAAAAGGCGTGGCGGTCATCGGCGTGAGCACGGACAAGCCGGCGGCGCAAAAGGCCTTCAAGGAAAAATACCGGCTGCCGTTCACGCTGATCGCGGACCACGACAAGAAGGTCGTCGAGGCTTTCGGCGTGCCGACGACCATGGGCTTCGCGAAACGCCAGGCGTTCCTCATCAAGGCCGGCAAGATCGTCTGGGCCGACTACAGCGCTTCGACCAAGCAGCAGGCGGAGGACGTGCTCAAGGTGGTCGGCGGAGCGTAAACCGGAGCGGCTCCGGCCCAACCGCAAGGCGGATTTTGGTCCGCGCCCGAACCGCCCGACCGAGACCTGTCCGCCAAGAAAGCTCCCTCGGAGAGGGTCACGTATTAAGTGACACTGGCCTGAACGGCGGGTGACGGGGGCGCGACTCCGGGAGCGCCGAGTTCGCCGTACCGAGTCGGACTTGATGCCGGGGCGGTGTTGGCCAACATCCGGGCCGAGATGCGCCCGGCAGACGGTTGGCCTTGCGTGCACGGGCTCGGTGTCGAGGATTTTGCCAACCTGCGCCCCGACGCGCCTCCCATGAATTCCCGCGAACGCCTGCTGGCTTTTTTCGACCGCCAACCCGTTGACGCGATTCCCGCGCTGCCCATCACCATGATGTGGGCGGCGGAGCAACTCGGGGTACCTTATCGTGACTACGCCACCCGGGCCGAGGTGCAGGCGGCCGCACAGCTCAACGTCGCGCGCCAAGGCGGCGCGGACCAGGTCAGCGTGATTTCAGATCCGGCCACGGAGGCGGCGGACTGCGGCGCGGAAATTTTTTACGCCCCGAATTCGCCGCCCGCCATCGATGAAGCGCAGGCGCTGCTCGCAGAACCCTCCCGGCTGGCGACGCTGAAGCGGCCCGATCCGCACCGGGCGGGCAGCCGGATGGCGAATCGAGTCGCCGCGGTGCGTCTCCTGAAAAAAGCGGCGGGCGCCACCCACCTCATTGAAGGGTGGATCGAGGGCCCCTGCGCCGAGGCGGCTGATTTGCGGGGCATCAACTCGCTGATGCTCGATTTGATGGATGAGCCCGCGTTCGTGCATGCGCTGATCGAATTCGTGATCGAGATGGAGCTCGCCTACGCCGCCGCCCAAGTCGAGGCGGGTGCGGACATCATCGGCATCGGCGATGCCGCGGCTTCGCTGATCAGCCGCCGGCTTTACGACGAATTCATCTGGCCGGCCGAGAAACGACTCGTCGATGGCGTTCATGCCATGGGCGCGCGCGTGCGCCTGCACATTTGCGGCAACACCACCCATCTGATCGAGGCCATGGGTCGCCTCGGCGCCGATCTGATCGACGTGGACTATCCCGTCGATCTCGCCTTCGCGCGCGCGAATACCGGGCCAGCCCAGATCCTCGCCGGCAACCTCCACCCCGTCCGTACGGTCCTCGCCGGCCCACCGGCCGCGATTACCGCCGCCCTGGCAGCCTGTTGCCACGCGGCCGGTCCGGCGTGGGCGATCGGCGCGGGCTGCGAGATTCCCCGCGGCACGCCGATGGCCAATTTTCTCGCCCTGACGAATTTTGGCGACCGGACGAACCGTGTCCGGCAAGCCGTAACAATTCAGAAGGATTAACCACGAGACACACGAATCACACGAAACCAAACGCTTCCGGCAGGGATCGGGGTTGAATCGACTCCACCGTAGAGTGGCGGATGTGCCCAGCTTGTTTCCCAGGCAATGTCTTCTTTTCGTGTATTTCGTGGTTCACTCCGATTGCTTTTGGCTAAGCCGAGACCATGCAGCCCCAACCGCAAAAGGGCCTTTGCACCGGACGGGAAGAAACGTCGGGCTTTGTAGCCCTGCGCGTGAGCGCAGGGACCTCCCGCACTCCCGCCGCTCACGCGGCGGGCTACAACGAAGCTGTTTCCTAGAGTCGAAGCGTTTCTACCTCTGTCGTGCGGAATTCAAAGGGTGGGCCGTACACTCCGAGCGCGGTCTCGGCCCCGTCCTTCGACCCGGCCGCGCGCGGAGCGCCCGGCCCACCACCGGATTGATGATTGAGCAAACCCCGGCCCCGGCAGAGTTGGGCCGCGCCGTGCGAACTCGCCAAATCGACCAAATAAAGATGCGCTGGTCACACAGCGGTCACATTTCCCCGCTAGGGTCGTCCTCGTAGTCACCACCCCAACGAAGGCACCACTCATGAAAACATCGTTTCTGTTCCAGGCCCGGGCTCTGCTCGTCGCAGCGATCCTGCCGCTCGTCGCGGCCGCCGCGTCCGAATCGCCATCCCTCCTCCTGCAAAAGGGCATCTACGCCGAGGAGATCGAGCGCAACCTCGACTCCGCGATCAAGATCTACGAACAAATCGCCGCCGAGTCCGCCGCCAACCGCGCCGTTGTCGTGGAGGCGCAGTATCGGCTCGCGGTGTGTTATCAGAAGCAGGGGAAGAAGGAGCAGGCGGTTAAACTGTTGAACGAATTGGTGCAGCAGGCCCCGGCGGACGTCGTGTTGCGCACGAAGGCACGCGAAATTTTGACTCAGCTAGGTGTCTCGTTGTCTGACTCCGTGTCGATGCGCAAGGTCGCCACACTGGCTCCTGGCTGGTTCGTCGCCGCATCGCCAGACGGCCGCTTCTTGGCGTATCAGCCATCGGACAGTCCTGACGTTCAGGTTTACGAACTCGCAACTGGAAAGATCCGAACAATCGCCAAGGGAAACAAGAATGATCACGTTTACGATGCCTCGTTCTCACCGAGCGGCACATTCTTGGCCTATACCTTGAACGGACTGCATGTCTGGATTGCACGCGTCGATGGCACGCAGCCCGCAAGGAAACTCCTTGAGCACGGAAAGCCTGGGGCGAAATACGCCAATCCCGCGCTGGTTTGGACCATTGATTGGTCTTCTGACGCCTCACAGCTGTTTGTGGGTTCGGCGGCTTCAAAAGGCGATCCGGTCGTGATTACAGCCGTCGACGTGACGTCCGGATCCACCAGGGAAGTCACGCGCATTCCGAATGCAACAAGACGCGGCGGCTCGGCTCTTTCATCTGACGGACAATTTCTAGCCGTGCGCAAAGGCCCCGCAGGACAAGGCAAAATTGTCGTCGTCGATTTGAAGACCGGCCAGGAGGCAACGTTGGTGGAGAGCCCAGACCCATTTCTCGTCGGTTGGGCGTCAGGGAGTGCGAGGCTCGCGTTCAATGAAGGCCACGCGCGCTCGAATAATCAGCTTTGGGCGGTTCCTGTCTCGAACGGCAAAAAGAAAGGGGAGCCCGAGATTGTGATGGGCGACTTGGGCGCCCTGCATGATGGACTGCTCACACGCGACGGCAGCATCTACTATTCGGAAGACAAGTATAACGCTGCGCGCAAAGTAGTGGGCATCGATCTTTGGGTGCTCGATGGATTCTTGACGAAGACCATTGCCGGCCGTGCGAGCTGGCAAATGCGCACAGATATCCCCCGCGAAGAACTGATGTCTGCTGATGGTGTTATTACGGACCGGAAATCTGGATTGGGTTTTACCGTTCCGTCTGGTTGGCGCTTTGGAATGGCGACACGTTCTGGCGACGGAAGGAGTTTCGTGAGCGTCCAATCTGGTTACAACGATCCGCCGGCAGCGATCTTCGTAAATTTTCGGCCGACCACACCGTGGCAGACGGCTGAAAGCAGCTCGCCTCTTTGGGATTCAAAACAACCAGCGCCGAATGAGGCTGACTCTTGGCTGCGCGATTTTGTCCATCGATCATCTCAAGCCAGAACCTCAAGTGATGCCACTTACAAGCTGAACCCTGCGAGCCTTGTCACGGGACAAATCAAAGGTGGATCGTCTCTGACTTATGAAGCTGGCTACACCAGCGAGGGCGTCGCGAAGATCGAACTCACCTCAAGATTTTACAGTCACGCTTTAGTAGGACAGTTCCGAATGATCGTTCCAGCAGAGATCATCGATGCCGTTCGGCCGGCTTATCAACAATTGATCGCGACCGTTCGGTTGCCGTAGTAAGCGCCGGTCACAATTGAAAAGGCCTCCAACAACGGAAAGCGAATCATCTCGCCTCGTTGCAGCAGCGCGTGACGGCGCTCATCCGCGAGCGGCAGGCGGCGTTGTCGGCGCACGCGGGCGGCACGCCGGCGGAGACGTTCGCGGCGATCGTGCGGGCGAATCTCGCGGATGCCGTGATCGTGACCGATGGTGCGGGGAAGGTGCTTTATCCGTCGTCGCTGGCGGTGGCGGACGCCGGGATGCGCGTCGAAGCGAGCCCGGACTGGGCGCGGGCGCGGGAATTGGAGTTTCAGAAAAACGATTTGGCGGGCGCGGCGGAAATCTACGGGCGCATCGCGGAGTCGGGTCGCGAGGCAAATGCGCGGGCGCGGGCGATGCAGGCGCAAGCGGCGTGCTGGTTGAAGGCGGGCGAGACGGAGCGCGCGCTCGCGCGGCTGGCGGAATTGGCGGGCGATGCGAGCCTGCGCCACGCGGGGAGCGCGCAGGGTGCGTTGATCGGGCTGGACGCACAGTTGCTGATTTTGAAGACGTTGGCGCGTTGGAGCCGCGGCGCCCCCGCCGCGGTGCCCGAACAAAACGCGGCGAGGGCGCCGCGTCCCCAACAGGTGTTCGCCGATCTCGTCGCGCGGTTGAACGACTACGCGGCCGCCGGGCTGCCGGCGAATCAGCGGCGATTCCTGATGTCCGAAGTGCAGGGGCTCGCGTCAGGTAGGAGCCTGCTTGCAGGCGATGTCGCGTCGGAATCGCCTGCAAGCAGGCTCCTACAAAACGTGACGTTTCCCACTCTCGCCGCGGAGCATCTCGCGGCCGATTACCTCGACCAGAATCCCGCGCCGCCGGCGGACGCGAAGCTGCAACGCACGCCGCTCGCGAAGGTGTGGCGGCTGCCGAGCGCCGATCGCACGGTCGTCGCGTTGTGGCGCGAGGAGCGGCTGCGGGCGGAGCTGGCGAAGCAACTCGAGGCGCTCGCGTTGCCCGACGTGCGCGTGAGCGTGCTGGCGCCGGGCGAGGCGGCGACGACGTTAAAAATGCCCGTGCCGCCGCAGGACGCCGGCGAGTTTCTCCCGGGCTGGCGGCTCGCGCTGGGTTTCCGCGACGGCGATCCGCTGGCGGTGGCGTCGGCGCGGCAGGCGCGGTTTTATCTGTGGATGGGCGTGGGCGTCGTCGCGATCATCGGCGTGCTGGCGGTGATGGTGGCGCGTTACGTGGCCGCGCAGATGCGATTGGCGCGCATGAAGGATGATCTGGTCTCCACGGTGTCACACGAGCTAAAGACGCCGGTCGCCTCGATGCGAGTGCTGCTCGACACCCTGGCCGCGGGGCGGTGCCGCGACGAGGCGCAGATGCACCGTTACGTGCATCTCGCCGCGAAGGAAAACCTGCGGCTCAGCCATCTCATCGAAAACTTTCTCGTGTTTTCACGACTGGAGCGCGGCCAGCAGCAGTTTCGTTTCACGGTTCTGTCGCCGGAGGAAATGGCGCGGTCGGCACTCGATGCCCTCGGCGAAAAACTGACGGGGCCGCCTTGCCACCTCACCACGCAGTTCGCACCCGACCTGCCGTCGATCCGCGGCGATGCCGACGCCCTCTCCACGGTGCTCGTCAACCTGCTCGACAACGCCTGCAAGTACACGAATGGCGAAAAACACCTCGAGGTGAGGGTCTACGCCGAAGGGGAGCAGGTGGTCTTTGCGGTGACGGACAATGGCATCGGCATCGCGCCGGAAGAGCAGAGGCGGATTTTCGACCGCTTTTACCAGGTCGACCAAAGCCTGACGCGGCAGCGCGGCGGTTGTGGTTTGGGGCTCAGCATCGTGCGCTCGATCGTCGAAGCGCACCACGGCACGGTCGAGGTGGAGAGCGCCCCTCGGTGGGGGAGCACGTTTCGCGTGAAGATTCCTATCCTCAAAAAAAAAGAGATTTTGGTAGAGTAGGCAGGGAGTTCCCGATGAGAATTAAACCGACCGTAGTTGTCAGTTCCTCTGGGAACTCCCCGCCCCTCGTCAAACCGGACAGGCGGTTTTCCCGCATCCGGCTTTCCGTGGTCGTTCACCGCAACCGCTATCGAGGTCGCCCTCTTCGCATTGCGACACAGTGTTCGTTGCAGCGCTCGGACCTTTGTTGTCGTTGCTATCTCCCCGAGGGGAGCCATCGCACGGTCCCGCGCTTCGCTGTTCACATCGACCAAGTGCGGTCCCTTCGCTCCAGCCCCGTTACGGGCCTTCGTCGCTACTATGAACCGCTCCGACTTCTCCCCCGGCCGAACGGGCCTCGCGGGTTCGCCGCTTGTGCCCGCTGTTGGACGTCGCCGTCCGCCAGAGGAGATCTCATCCCTTATCCCGACCACCCTTCCGAGCATTCCACCCCCGCCGACCCCGCCGCAGTGATGACCGGACAATGCGTCGTTCAAGCCTCTCCCGTTCTTCACGGGGTTTGCTTTGGTCCAGCCCTGGCAGCCTTCGCCGTCTGTGAAGCGGCTCGGCTCTGCGGTTGTTGTGCTTACGGGGCTCATTCGATGAGGTTGACCTTCGTTGCGGACTGCTCGTTCGGCTCGCGGCTGCTCTCCACCTGCCCTCGCGGACACGCAGTTGCCGCACCTTCTCGGCGAAACGACCTAATTGGCCGGATGAGACTTGCACTCATGGTTGGTTGGTTTTCGGAATCGCACTCACAGAGAACACAGAGCCCGGAAAGAGAGCACAGAGCGGAAGGCATTGCTCCGTGACCTCGGATTGGG
>JBIJCX010000662.1:0-2636 GCA_044344465.1 Opitutaceae bacterium | reverse complement strand
GGTCTCTGTGCCCTCTGTGACTCAACCCCCATGAGCGCCGACAAGATTCTCATCATTGAAGACGACCCGACGATGCAGGAGGCCTTGCGGGACAACTTCGAATTTGGCGGCTACACGGTGCATGTTGCGGCCGACGGACGGACGGGGCTCAAGGCAGTCTTTGCCCACCAGCCGGATCTGATCCTCCTGGATATCATGCTGCCGGGGATCAACGGATTCGACCTCTGCCGGCGGATTCGAAGCGAGGGCCTCACGATCCCCATCATCATGCTCACGGCGAAGAGCCAGGAGTCGGACGTGGTCCTGGGCCTCAATCTGGGGGCCGATGACTACGTCACGAAACCGTTCAGCATCGACGTGCTGCTGGCGCGCGTCAGTGCCTGCCTGCGGCGCCGGCGTCAGCCGCCCGGCGCGGTGGTCGTGTTTGGCGACTGCCGTTTTGATCGGTCCGCGCTCAAACTTTTCCACGACGGCCAAGAGGTGGTGTTGGCGCCGAAGGAACTCCGCCTGCTCGATTTTTTTGTGCGCAGCGCCGGGAGGGTGCTGACGCGCCAGACAATTCTGAACGGGGTCTGGGGCGAGGAAATCATCGTGACGGAGCGGAGCGTCGACCGATGCGTCGCCTCACTACGAGGAAAAATCGAGCCGGAGCCGGCCCACGGCCGATTCATCAAGACGCTGCGCGATGTGGGGTATCGGTTCGATCTGCCCTAAACGAATCCTTTGCCGCCGAGCTTGGTCTTGCGTCCCGCGATGGAGCGATAAAAACTCTCGAACCGGGGCGGCAAAAACGCCCCGATGGTCGCGCTGCACCCCAAGCCGAAGGAATTCCGACAACTTGGAGCATCGCCCAGAGTAACAAATCAACACCATGCAAACAGATGTTCCGATCCGCCGCGTTGCCATTGTCGGCACCGGCCTCATTGGCTCCAGTTGGGCCGCTCACTTCCTGGCGCACGGACTAGACGTGACCGCCACCGATCCGCGGCCGGGGGCGGCCGACGAGTTGAAGAGCTATGTCGATCGGGTGTGGCCCGTGCTCACCCAACTCGGTCTGGCTCCCGGCGCTTCGCCGAGCCGCCTGCGCTTCACCGCCGAGCTCAAGTCCGCGGTCACCGGCGTCGATTTTGTGCAGGAGAGCGGACCCGAACGGCTGGAGTTCAAGACCAAGCTTTTCGGCGAACTCGACGCGATCCTGCCACCGACCGTCATCCTGGCCTCCAGTTCATCCGGCCTCACGATGAGCGCGATTCAGGCCGGCTGCACCCACCCCGAGCGCTGCGTCATCGGTCACCCCTTCAATCCGCCGCACCTGATCCCGTTGGTCGAGGTCGTGGCGGGCCAGGCGACCTCGCCGGAGACCGTGGAACGGGCGGAAAAATTCTACACCCAGATGGGCAAGCGCACGATCCGGTTGAACAAGGAGATCGCGGGGCATGTGGCCAACCGGCTGCAGGCGGCGCTCTGGCGCGAGGCGGTGCACCTGGTGGCCGAAGGCGTGGTCAGCGTGGCCGACGTCGATGCCGCGGTGAGCTGCGGGCCCGGGCTTCGTTGGGGCGTGATGGGGCCGAATCTCATCTTTCACCTAGGCGGCGGTCAGGGCGGAATGGCGCACTTCATGAACCACCTCGCCGGTCCGTTTTCCCGCTGGTGGCAGGATTTGGGCCAACCGATATTGTCGCCGGAAATTCAGCAGATGATCATCCGCGGCGTGGAGCAGGAAGCCGCCGGGCGGTCCATCGTCGAGTTGGAGCGACAACGCGATCAGGCGATCATCGGGCTGCTCGCGCTGCGCAAGGACCTGGCTTAAAACTCCGAGCGCACGCCGATCGTGACCATCGTCCCGAAATTCTGGAGCACCTGCGGGCGCGTCCAGGCCGGCGTCCCGGGACCGGCACGCTCGGTGCGTTTGTTGGCGCCGTTCCAATTGCGCGCGCCGCCGTAGGCCGTGAAATGTTTGGAGAACTTATATTCGAAGGACCAATCCTGCGTGATCTGCGGCGCGACGTAGGCGTAGGTGCCCGCGGGGACGGTTGCACTCGCCGCCTGCGCCGCACCCGTGACCTTGTAGGCGTAGGCCACGTTCCACCGGAAAGAAAACGCGCGCCGGACGTAGCTGAAGCCCCAGTTGAGGTTCTTGTGGGCAAACGGCGTGAAGTCCGCGGAGTTCTTCCCGCTGAGGCGCGAAATCGTGGCATTGGCAAAGGTTGAAAAACCCTTGGCCCAAGGGGGCAGAAAATACAGCGACTGGCGCCAGCTGGCCTCGTAACCCTCGACCGAGGCGTCACCGCCATTGGTCTTGGTGAGGATGTCGTAGTCGAGGTAATCGTCCGACAGTCCGAAGCTCTCGAGCTGTTCCAGGGTCGCCGGGGTGCGGACCTGCACGAAGAAATTCTTGATCTCCTTCTTGAAGAGACCGAGCGAGACGACCGCGCCGCGGATGCCGTACCCTTCGAAGGACAGATCATAATTGTTGGCCGTCCAGGGTTGCAGGCCGGAATTGACGATGGTTGCGGTGCGGACCGCCGCGCTCGGATCCGAGACCGTGATGCCCGGGATGACCTCGGTCAGGGCTGGCCGGCCCAACGTCTGGGCGAAGGCCGCGCGCGCCACAATCGTATCGGTCACATGATAGG
>JBIJCX010000555.1:0-4057 GCA_044344465.1 Opitutaceae bacterium | reverse complement strand
TTGCGCCGACCATCGGGGTCCTGGCGGGTTTCACCACGCTGGTGGCCAATGCGGCGGGACCGTTGATGGCGATTTACCTGCTCGCGATGCGGTTGCCGAAAATGGATTACGTCGGCACGGGTGCGGTGTTTTTCCTGCTGCTCAATTTCTTCAAGGTGCCGTTCATGATGCACCTCGGCCTGGTCAACCTCCCGAGTTTTTCGCTCAACCTGATGCTGCTGCCCGTGGTGCTGGCGGGAGTATGGCTCGGGCGGCGGATCGTGGCGAAGGTCAACCAGAGCCTGTTCGAAAACCTGGCGCTGGGCTTCTCCGCGCTCGCGGCGCTCGAGCTGATCTTCAAGCTTTCGTCATTCGTACGGCTGCGTTGAAGATGAAATTCGGTCCAAGGTAACTTTACCCTTTAGCAAACATGGCAAAAATGACGGTCCGGCAGATGTGGGCGGCGAAATTGGCGGGGAAGCCCGTGCCCTCCGCCAGTACGTCGACCCGCATCGCGGCGACGGCGGCCCATGCCTCGCTGGCGGTGCGGCCCCGCGCGGCGTTTGCCGGGGTGGTGCTCGGAATCGATCCGTCGTTGCGGGGCACGGGGCTGGCGTTGATTGAGTTTGCGCCCGGGCGCCAGCCGCTGCTGCTGCGCTGCCGCACGGTGCGAGTGCCGGCGAAACATTCCATGGCGGAGGCGCTGGCGGAGATCCATCGCGGCGTGTCGGCTTTCCTCGAGGGTCCGGAGGTGCGGCACGTCGCGCTGGAGCAGACGATTTTTGTGCAGAACGTGCAGACCGCGCAGATCCTGGGGGCGGCGCGGGGGGCGGCGATCGCGGCGGCGGCGCTGCGCGGGCGGCCGGTGTTCGAGTATCCGCCGCTGCGGGTGAAGCAGGCGGTCGTGGGCGCGGGCCGCGCGAGCAAGGAGCAGATGGCGCGCACCGTGATGGCGCTGCTGGGGCACGGCCGCACCCTGGCGCTGGACGAGGCCGACGCGGCCGGCGTCGCGCTGTGCCACGCGTTCACGTGGCGGGAATAATCCGCCAGAAATCCGCGACGCGGATTTCTTAAGGAATTCGCGGCGCGAATTCCTGGCGCTTGCTCATCGTGCTGGCGTGGGTACGTTTCATCCCGTGTCTGTCACTGCCGAAACTAACCACGAACGCGCCGCTCACGCGCATCAGGTGGCGATATACCGGGCCATGTCGCCGCAGCAACGCCTCCGGCAGGGGCTGCGGATGAACCAGACCATGCGCACGCTGCTGGCGGCGGGCTTTCGCACCCGGCATCCGGCTTGGACCGAGGCGGAGGTGCGACGCGCGGTGGCCGACCGCATCCTTCATGCCCGCACCGGATGAGTTAAGCCTTTTCGTGTCGCGACTGGAGTCGATCGGCGCGCCCTACATGGTGACCGGTGCGACCGCCGCGATTCTTTACGGCCAGCCACGGGTGACGAACGGTCTCGATGTGGTGCTGAGCCTCGACGACGCGGCGCGGGCGGTGCTGTTGCGTGTGTTCCCTGAAACTGATTTCTATGTTCCGCCCGAGTCGGTCATTCGCGCCGAGCAAGCCCGCACGCAGCGCGGGCACTTCAACCTGATCCACCACGAGAGTGGCTACAAGGCGGACATCTATCTGACCGGAACCGATCCCCTGCACGCGTGGGCGTTGCCGTTGCGCCGCCGCGTGCGCTGGAGCGAGGATCTGGAAATCGCCGTGGCGCCCCCAGAGTACGTCGTGCTGCGCAAACTCGAGTATTACCGTGAAGGCGGCTCCCCGAAACATTCCGCGGATATCCGCGCAATCCGGGAAATCACCGGCGTCGATGAAGCCGCTCTGGCTCCGTGGCTCGAGCGCATGGGTCTCGCCGCTTTGTGGAGGGAATTGAAAGACAAAGGCTGACCGCGCGATCGCCCATCCGCCGAACGACCTCGCGGGACCTCGGCCCTCCACGATTAGCTTGGATCCGTCACACTGAGTGCGACATGATCACACTCATTTCAAGGGTCACGCACTCCCAAGTCCCGGCAGATCTTTCGCGCAAGGAACTTGTTAATTTCGGTGTGCCGTGGGACGGCGGAGCGTCGGTTGGCACTCGGGTTGCCCCACCAGGAATGATCACTGCCCTCGCGAATGAATACGCAGCCGTTGGTCCTGAGGTGGCGAATGAGTTCGCGCCGCTTCACACCAAAATAAGTTCTTTCTCTGTCGGCTCCCCCGCCAGGGCCCGGGCGTCCTGACGGTTCATTTCTAGCGCCTCTTTAAGCGTGACGTGCAAGTTGCGAACAAGACCGGCACGGGTCTTGGCCTGGCAGTTGACGCCAGGCACTTCTTCAACCCAGCCGATCCACCAGCCTTCGTCTCGCTTGATGACTGCGGTGTAGCGGTTCTTCATTGCGCAAACGTAAACTGTCTCGGTCGGATTTGCACCGTTCATTTTCCGGTCTTTGGAGTATTCACCCCGGCATGTTCTCAATGATGTTCCCACCGCGTCCGTTTTGGTGAACCTCTCGTGGAAAATACCCGGCTCTCGCCCGCCATTTCAGGCTCGTCCTTCGGCGGGGGCCAAGTTCCCGTGAAACCACGATGCCAGGCGCATGACTATCGCGATTCCGTTCCGACCCAAACTGCTTGAGACGCTGAAGGACTATTCCGGTCCGCAGTTCCGGCTCGATTTTGTCGCGGGCCTCAACGTCATGGTCCTGGCTTTTCCGCTCTCGATGGCCTTCGCCATCGCGTCGGGGGTCAAGCCCGAGCAGGGGCTCTTCACGGCCATCATCGGCGGCGGACTCATCGCGGCACTCGGCGGATCCCGGGTGCAGATCGGCGGACCCACGGGCGCGTTTGTCATCATCACCTACAGCGTGCTCCAGGCACACGGGCTGGCCGGATTGATGCTCTGCACGATCATGGCGGGGGCCATGTTGTGCGTCATGGGCTTCGCGCAGCTGGGCTCGATTATCCGCTTCATCCCTTACCCGGTGTCCCGCGCCTTCACCAAGGGCATCGCCATTCTCATCCTCAGCTCGCAGATCAAGAACTTTTTCGGACTGCAGGTGGAAAAGATGCCGGTCGATTTTGTCGGCAAGATCAACGTGCTCGCCACGCATCTCGGGGCGATTCACTGGCCGACGGTCGGACTCTCGGTGGCGTCGGTCGCCCTGATTGGCCTGTGGCCGAAGCGGCTGTCGCGCTACGTGCCGGGCGCGATGGTGGGCCTGATCTGCGCGACGGTCGTTGTCGGCGCGCTCGGGCTGCACGATCAGTGGCAGATCGCGACCATCGGCTCGCAGTTTGGCGAGTTCTCGGGCGCGCTTCCGGCGTTGCAGTTCCCGACCGCCGACTGGCTGACAATCAAGGATCTCGTGCAGCCCGCGTTTACGATCGCGTTGCTCATCGCGATGCAGGCGCTGCTGTGCGCCGTCGTGACCGATGGCCTGCTGGATGAGCGGCACGATTCCAACCAGGAACTTGTCGGCCAAGGTGTGGCCAACATGGTCGGGCCGCTGTTTGGCTGCATCCCGGCAACCGGTGCCGTGGCCCGCTCGGTGGCCAACGTCCGCTCGGGTGCGCGGACGCCGGTGGCCGGACTCGTCCATTCTCTGTCGATTCTCGTCGTCCTGCTCGTGGCGGCGCCGCTCGTCCGCCACATCCCGCTGGCCACGCTCAGCGCGATCCTGGTCGTCGCGGCCTACCGGATGGTGTCGTGGAAGCAGTTCGGTCGTCTGACCACCTGGCCGTTCAGCGATTCGTCGGTTTTTCTCGCCACGTTTGCACTCACGGTGCTGACGACCCTGACCCTCGCCGTGGAGGTCGGCGTCGTCCTGGCCGCGCTGCTGATGGTCAAGCGCATCTCCGAGACGTCGAAGATCACCGCGGTGGACGAAGCTTCGGAAACCGAGGGCTCGCATCACTCGCTGGTGGGCAAGGAGGTGCCGGAGGGCGTGTTGATCTTCCGGGTGTTTGGGGCGTTTTTCTTTGGTGTGGTCGACAAGCTCGACGACGAGCTCAAGCGGGCCCGGCAGGAGCCGGAGATTTTGATCCTGCGCGTGCGCAAGGTGCTGGCGATGGACGC
>JBIJCX010000218.1:0-13888 GCA_044344465.1 Opitutaceae bacterium | reverse complement strand
TTCCTCACCTCAGCGCAGCCGGAGGACCTCACAATCCCATGCCCCGGCCTCGTTGGTGGTGGTTGCCCGGTCGATGGGGACGGCCACCGAATGGATTTCCCTCCAGATCCGGACACTGCCCTTGTTTCGGTAGATCGAGACAATGAACACACCGCCGTCGTCCAGGAAACGGGCGTAGTTTCTCAGCAGCTGGTCGGGGCGAGGGACGTAATAGATCGACTCATTGAAAAGGACGGCGTCAAACGTCTCGTGGAGCTCGAGTTTTTGCATGTCGGCCACCGAGTAACTCACACGGCTGTTGGCAAAGTCCTGCGCGCGGTTGATCGCCACGTCGGAAATATCCACTCCCACCAGCCGCTGGTAGTCGCCCGGTTCGAGGCGCCGTTGAAGCAACGCCTCACCGCAACCGATCTCAAGCAGGCGACCGCCGGCCGCGTGCCGGCGCAACAGAGCGATGCACGCGTCAATCCGGGCGGTTTCGAGTGGAGCCTTGAGAACCTCCCACCGGCCGATGGCATATTGATGATTCCACCGTTCAGCCCGGTCGCGAAGTATTACCCGTCGAGACCAGGCGCGAATGGATTTTAGCCATGTCATGGTTGACGTGGGAGTGGCAGGCAGCCCGCATCACCCAGGGGAGCGCAACCGCGTCTCATTTCAATTCGAGCAAAACGCACTGGGCCGGCTGTGGTCCCGGATTCCGGATCTGAAATCCGATCTGGGCCGGAAAGAACGCGAAGCCCTGTGGCGCCACGGTGCGGTCGGCCGGTGCGTCACCCGGCACGGTTGCGGTCACGGCCGCATCGATGGCGATCAGCAGGTGGGCGCAGGCGCTGCCGGGCACGGCGCAACCGTCCGCCGGATCGAGCCGGACGAGTGAGGAACGAACTCGTTTTTCCGCCCAGCGTGGTTCAATCGCAACGGACGACGACAGTGGAAACGGACCGGCGGCCGGCAAGGGTCGGACGAGTTCGATGTCGAGGACGCGAAACCGGTTGGTGCCGGTGTTCGTGACGATATGCGTGAGCGGCTGCTCGTCATACGCCGCATAGCGCGAGCCTCCGGGGGTGGTCTCGCGCGGCGTCGTAGTCGATTCGCCCGCGGTCTGCGACGCGTTGGTCGATTGCGACAGGTAGACGATGACCGAGGCGACGTCATGGGTGTGCAGCCGCGTCGTGGCACCGGGCGGGATCTGCACGTCGATGACGCGCACATAGTCGTTTTCGAGTACGACGTGGTGGTAGGGTTCCTGGACGACCGGGACCGGCGCTTCAGTGGCGAGATTCGGAACATGCATCGATAAAAATCAGCAGGATGAAAACGCAAGGCATCGGACCTGCGTTGACGCTGACGGTGGCGCGCCGCGGCGCCGTGGCAAGCCGCGGGACATTCCCCCGCCCGCCGTGAATCGTGTTCACCGCTCCTTTGCCGAACCCCCAAACTACCAACTGCCCCGCAGCCCACCGATCGCCAGCCGGGGCGCGCCCACATTCACCACGCCGTCGGTGCTGCGACCAGTTTCAATCCGGGCGTTGCCCAGGTTCTCCACCGTTAAGAACAACTCCAAGTTCGGGTTGAGGGCCCGACTGATGCCGAGGTCGGCGATGACAACCGCACCGAGCGTCGCCTGGTTCTCATGGTCCGCAAACTGCCGGCCAAGGTAGCGGAGCCGCGGCGCGACCATGACCTGGGCCGGCGCCCGCCACGTACCTCCAAGCAGCGCACTCCGCCGCGGAGTGTGCGCGACCCGCTTGCCGGCAAGCGCGGGTGCGGCGGCAGCGCGGCGAATCGTGGCGTCGTTAAAGAGAAAATCGCCGGTAATCGTCAACTGGCGGAGCGGGGTCCATTTTGCGGCCAGCTCGAGGCCGCGGATTCGGGTGCGTTCAAGGTTCGTCCGCTGGCGATCGACGCCGCTCGCGGCGAGCGGATTGAAACGCGAAAAGGTGCCGGGGATGCGCACCAGGGTAATCTCGCCGACCGCATCGCGGAGATCATGGTGAAAGGCAGTCGCGCCCAGCGTGAACACAGCCGTGGGCGCCGGAGGGCGCGGTGGGGCCGGCTTCGACGCGGATTTTGCCGGCGCAGATCGGCCGGCGGTCGTAACCGGCGCGGTTGGCGGCAGCAGGACGAAGAGCGTCCACTCGCCTCCAATTTCGGCGCTCGCGACCCGTTCCGTGTCCAGCGCAGCGTTGGCCTCGACGAAGTCTGAACCACGGTAAGAGGACCGATAGAGCTCGTGGAGTGTCGGGCGGCGAAAAGCCTGCTGGCCGCTGGCGCGCAACCGCCACTCGCGGTTCGGCGTCCACACCAGACCGGCGCTCGGGCTAAGCTGGACCTCGTCGCGAGGGCGATGGTGATCGTCCCGGAACACCACCCCGCTGCGGCGATCCCATTCACGATCGTCGCCGGCCGCATCGCGCAGCGCGTCGAGACGGACGCCCGCGGTCGCGCGCCAATGATCGCCGAGGGTGCGTTCGTGCAACCCGTAGAGGCCGGCGGCGCGTTGCGCACCACCGGCAACGCGCTGGCGCGTGAAACTGCCCGCGGCGAACCCGAGGTTTTCCCGCGTTTCGCCCCGCACGAAACGCAGGTCGGCGCCCAGGGTCGAACGCGGGCTGTTCACGCTGCTGTCCCCTTCGTGCTTCCACGTGCCGGTCCAGGCGGCCCCGAGCGCGAAGGACGGAACGGCGAATTGATCGGCTGCGGGCGTCTCCGCCGTGCGTGCGGCGTTGATGGTGCTGAACGTGCTCGCGGACGACTGTTCCTGGGCATACGCGACGGCATCCCACCGAAACGTGAGTCCGGCCTGACCGGCCAGGGCGAGCGAGGCGAACTTCTCCCGCGCGCCGTGCCTTTGGCCGGGCGTGCCGCCACCGCGCTGCTCCTCGAATCCGCGCGCCGTCGCGGTGAGCTCGACGTCGGCCCGGATCGGCTGATGCCAGCGAGCCGTCACCCAACGGTGCCGGCTCCAGGCAGCGGTGTCGATCGGGCCCCGGCGTTCGGACGCAACCAACGGGAAGCCGTCGGTGCCAAAAATGCGGCTGAGGATCTGGAGCGTGCCAGGCCGGCTCGGATACACCGCGGAAAACTCCAGGCTGCGCGTGCCATAGTCACCGATCTCGGTGCGGGCATGCAGCGTGGCGCGGGTGCCCCAAATGACCTTGCCTTCGACCGTGGGGGGACTGCCGGGCGGTGGTGGTTGCCGGGCGATGACGCGCTCGCCCCGCACGCGGCGCGTGAAGAGCTGGACGAGGCCACCGAGCGCCGCGTTGCCCCAGACGGCCGCACCGCCGCCGCTGATTACCTCGGCGCGGGCGAGCGCATCGCGCGGGACCTTCGCCCACGCCACCCCGCCGTCAAAAGGATCGTTGAGCGGCACGCCATCGAGGAGCACGAGACCGCTGCCGGCTCCGAGACCGCGGAGCGATATCCCCTGGGCGACGGGATTGGCCGAGAAGCTGTCGTCGCGCCGCGCCAGCTCGAAGCCCGGCACTCCGCGCAGGGCGCCGGCCAGCGTGAGCGCGGGTGCGGCGCGCAGCGGTTCGGCCAGCAGGACGCGCGCGGAGGGCGCCACGTTTTGCGGGAACTGAGGCGCCCGGGCCGCACTCAGGATGACCGGACTCGTCTCATAAGAGAACGAGGGCAGTTCGCCTCGGGGCCAGTCGGTTCGAAAACCGAAGCGCGGGATAGGTTCGAACGGATCGACGTAGCGCTGGCCGTAGACGATCACGGGATTGAGCAGGCTGGATGCCGTGGCGTTTGGCGGCGGACGGGCCGGCGCGGCTGCAGGTGCGGGCACCGTCGGCGGCGCATCGGACCGGGCGATCTCCTCGCTCGCAGTCGCGTGGGCGAGAAGGGCAAGGGCGGCGAAGAAACAGCGGGAGTGCACGGCGCAAAGTCGCAGGTTCAATCGGTCGCAGTTTCAACCTGCCTGCCGTCTGGCACGGCAACCTGCGCGGCAGTGACTGCGGGTGAACCGGGAGCGCCTATCCGCGGAGAGAGCTGACCACGCCCCAAACACCGGCGTCACCGAAAATCAGCCTAAGGCGCACGCGCCGAAACTCCAGTTCGTTCTCCGCCGCTTGATCGCCACGGGGAGGATCCCTGGGTTGTCGGGCAACCAGGAGATTCGAAGGCCCGGGCCTCCTACCTGGCCGCGGGGGCCGGGGCGGAACCGCGGCGCACGAGCCGCCACGGAAAAAAACACACCGCGTAGATGACTGCGTAGACGACAAAATTCTCGAGGCGCGCGAAATGGGCGAAGGCGAAGAAAAAAATCAGCAGGTGCATGCGGATGACATTGCGATACGGCGCCGTCATCGCGTCTCCCTTCGCCTTCCGGGCCCGGATCGCCTCCGGAGTCACGGCTTTGTCTTCATCGCGGGTGAAACGCTGAAATCCCCGTCGCTCGGCCAGAAAAGCCGCCGGAATGAACCACCAGTAACGGCCCGCCACCTCGGCATACACGGTGAAGTCCACCAAGCCGCGCGCCGGACGGGGCGAAAGGGGAAACAGGAAATTCAGAAAAATCGAATGCCCGAAGTGAAACCCACCGAAATGCACGGTGAAAAACACGACGCCAAAAAGCGTGCCGACGGCAAAAACCGCCAGCATCAGGAGCTTCGGCCCGGCCCCGACGCCCGAGCGGTCGGCGCGCATGCCCACCACCAGTTCGCGCATCGGCCCGGTCAGCTGCCACAGAATCATCCCATAGCCAACCACGAGGCTTGAAAGCCAGAGACTCCAGATCAGGTCGGTGGTGCTCCAGTTCTGCCACCACGCCAGGCCGAGTCCGAGGCAGAACGCCGCCGCGTCCGGCCAAGCGTCCGCCCATGTTTCCGGTCGGGCCTGGTGGGCAGGGAGACTCACGGGGTTGGGGGGATCTCGATCGACGGCATCACCTGCTCCAGGACCATTAGCTTTTTCTGCCGTTCGATCGCGTTCATGGCTCCAGCGATGAATGCCGGCAGCGCCAGGTGACCAGCCGCTACTTCGCCCGCTGGATCAACTCGATTTCGTATCCCTCGGGCGCGTCAATAAAGGCGATGGTCGATCCGCTGCTCGTCGGGGTCGGGCCATCGCTGAGCTTGAACCCCTTTTTCTCCAGCTGGGCCGCGAACGCCGCCAGATCCTCGACCTCGAAGGCAAGGTGCATCAGGTCCGGCTGCACCTGCACGCTCGGGCTGTTCGGCAACTGGCAGATCTCGATTTCCTCGTCGCTGTTCGGGGTGGCGAGAAAAACGATCTGCGCCCCGCGCGGCGACACGCTGCGGCGCGCCACCGTCAGTTCGAGCGCCTGCTCGTAGAATTTCACGGTCCGCTCGATGTCGTTCACGCGCATCCGGGTGTGGAGAAGTTTTTTGACCATGGCGCGGAGTGTGTGCGGCCGCGTCCGGGGCGCAAGCCGCCGGCGCCATAAAGTCGCCGACGCGTTTGATTCGAGGGCAGGAGCCTGCTGGCAGGCGATTCTCGTCACGCGCCGACCAACCCTGCCTCATACCGCGGAAACAGCAACCGAAGGTGAACAGCGCCCGACCATCTTTCTCTTTCCTCTTTCTCTTAATCTTTCTCCAAATGAAAATTCCCGGTTTCCTGACGAAAGAGAAAGATAAAGAGGGAAGAGAAAGATTTGGAATCGTCGCGCCGAGGAACGATCCGGACCGATATCAGCCTGCCCTGCGCGAAGGACCGTCAGCCCCACTCCAATTGCCGGAACCGCCTCTACGTCAGGTTGCCCCCGGCATCGAAGAGCAGCTCGTGGGGTTCGCCCAGGGCGGTGAGATCGCCGCGCGCCTTCACCTCCTGCCAGAGCGCGTCGGAGATCGTCATCTCGGTCAGTGAAAGCGTGTCCGCAATGCGGGCGATGCGGGCGGCGACCAGGCTGGGCAGCGGCACCGAGGCGAGCGAACGCGCGATCGCTTCGCGGTCGGTGTCGAAATGGATCGGCACCTTGGCGGTGTGCGGCGTGAGCGAGGTGAGCGCATTGATTCCCGTCACGCGGGCATCCATCGCCCGGACGAGCCGGGTGGTCGTCACGTCCGCCAAACCGATGCCGATGGCATTGCCATGCGACTCCGGCGTCAGGTCGCGCACAAAGATGCGGCGGATGAACGGGGACGGGCGGCCCTCGCGCATCAGCGAGCTGAAATAGCCGTTCACGGAGCGGTTGGTCACATTGGGATCGATGCCGGCCCCGCTGATGTTCTTGCCCAGCCGATCGACAATCAGCAGGTCGAGCTCGTCGAAGGGCAGCAGCGGCATGATCCGACGCGCCTCGGCCAGCAGTGCATCCTCGCCGGTCTCCATCTCTTCGCGCCGCAGCACGACCAGGCGCGCGGTTTCATGGCACTGGTTTTCCAGGATCGCCACGCCACCGAGGATCGGCGTGGTGCGCACGAGCACGCCCGCCATCCCGCGGATGGCCCGCTCATGGCCAATCTGGCTGGCCGAAAGGTGCATCGCCGCCGCGCCGATTTGCTTGCCGAGGCCGACGACCGCCATCTTCAGGAGACCGCTGCCGATCTGGCCGAAGAAATCGGTGTGCGGCTTCACGCGGTTGATGAGCACGATGCCATCGGCGGCGAGCGCCTCGGTGCTGCAGAAAACCGGCGCGCCCTCCGCGGTCCTGCCCACCTCGCGGACGTCGAGCGAGGGCCGGACCGGCACGCCCATTGCCTCGGCGGTGATGCCATAGCTGGCGAGGACTTCCCGCTGGCCTTCCGGCGTCGCGCCACCGTGGCTGCCCATCGCGGGAATGATGAACGGCTGCGTCCCGGCCGCGCGCAGGAGGTCGAGGACCGCCCCGACAATTTCCGGCAGGTGGCTGATCCCGCGGCTGCCGACTCCGACCGCGATGCGCATCCCCGCGGTAAGGCGCGGCCGCAATCGTTCAAACTCAGTCGCGAGCGCCGCCCGTCGATCGAGCGGCGGCAACAGCGGAAAATTCTGCCGCACGCGAAGGAAACGCGGGAGCGTAGTCATGGGAAAGCGAAGGATCGGACGAGGGGGAGAGAGGACCAGGATTGGGCTGGGGCCTATTACTGGCGGCGACCTCGCCCGGTCGCAAGCCGCCGCCGGCGACAAAAACAAGAGTTGCCTCGCCATCGGCGGCGGTCGAGATCCGCGCTGCCCCATGCCCAAACTTCACCCCTGCCTGCTTGCCGTACTCACGGCCACCCTGGCGCCGATCGCGGCCCACGCCGCGGAGCAATCCGCCGCCCTCGTCGTGCTCAATGGCAACGTCGTGACGATGGACGGACACTCCGCCACCGCCGAGGCCGTCGCGATTCGCGATGGTCGCTTCGTCTATGTCGGCCGGAACGACGGGGCCCGAAAGCTCGTCGGCCCAAACACGCGCGTCCTCGACGCCCGCGGCCAGAGCGTGCTGCCCGGGCTGATCGAATCCCACGTCCACGCGGTCGGCGTCGCCCGCGGCGAGGCGGAGGAGCCCTTCCGTCAGCTCAGCTCCCTCGCCGAAGTCCAGGAGTGGGTCCGGGCCAAGGCGGCCAGGACCAAGGCCGGCCAGTGGATTCGAATCCCGCGCGTGGATCTGACGCGGTTCCGCGAGGGCCGTTTCCCCACCCGCGACGAGCTGGACCAGATGCTGCGCGATCGGCCGGTGGTGTTCGACTGGAGCTACGCCGGGATCAACCAGGTGCAGGTGCTCAACACCGCCGCGCTCGCCGCGGCCCGCATCACCCGCGACACCCCGGATCCCGCCAAGGGCAGAATCGTGCGCGACGCCCAGGGGAATCCAACCGGGATGATTCGCAACGCCCGCGGGCTGATCGATGCCTTCCTCCCGGTCGCCCGGAAACTGGATCAGGCGACCCTGCTCACCGAACTCGCCCGGGTGCATGCCCATTATAATGCCTCGGGGATCACGAGCATCAACGAGCGGCGCGCCGATCCCGAGGTCCACGCGCTGTACGCCGAGCTCAAGCGGCAAGGCCGGCTGAATGTCCGCACGACCGTGACGATCGGCGTCGGTTACCAGGGCATCGGCAACGCGATCAAACAAATCCAGCATCTGCCGTTCAAACCCGGTGAGGGCGACGACTGGCTGCGCGTCGGCCCGTTGAAGATCCGGATCGACGGCGGCCTGCTCTACGGCACGGCCTACCTGCGTGAACCCTTTCTGGCCGCCGGCTCGGCCCGGTATTACGACCTGCCCGGCGGCGCGAACCGGGGCGAGCTCATGACCCCCGCCGAGGACGTGACGGCCATCATCCGCGCCGGGCACCAGGCCGGCTGGCAGATGTCGTGCCACGTGGCCGGCGATGCCGGGGTCGACGTGGTGCTCGACGCCCTCGAGGCGGCGGATCGCGACCGCCCGATCGCCCCGCGGCGCTTCAACCTCATCCACGCCTACCTGCCGAACGCCGCGACCGCGCGCCGCGCGGCGAAATTGGGCGCGGTCGTCGACACCCAGCCGGTGATGTATTACAAGGACGGAGACGCCCTGCTCGAAACGCTGGGCCCGGACCGCACGGCACGGGTGTACGGGCTGCGCGAGTGGATCGATGGCGGGGTCAAGGTGGCCATCAACGCGGACCACATGATGGGACTGGACCCCGACAAATCGCTCCAGCCCTACAACCCTTTCCTCGCCCTCTACATCGCGGTCACGCGCAAGACCGAGAGCGGCCGGATCCACGGGCCGGGCCAGCGGGTCTCCCGCCCGGAGGCACTGCGCATGCTGACGATCGACGCGGCGTACATCAGCTTCGACGAGAAGAACCGCGGCTCGATCGAGGTCGGCAAGCTGGGTGACCTGGCGATCCTCACCGGCGACTTTCTGACCTGCGGGGAGGAACAAATCAAAGGCCTGAAAGTCGCGGCAACGGTTGTCGGCGGCAAAGTCGTGTACGAGCGAAAATAGCCGGCGGGGAATCGGCGGCTGGAATGCCGCCGATCCGCGTTGTCATCCATTAGATGACAAACTCCTCTGCCCAACTCTCCACGGAGGGTGCGGTTTCATCAGCGCCGCTCGAAGGTACGCGGCGGCGACGAAGCGCCGCCCTCCGACATAAGGGGTTTTTCGAAGCCTTTGAAAGAAGAGCTATTCCCTGGGAGCCGAATTAACGGAACGACCCCCACCGGCCATGGCGCGCGGGTGGGTTGGGCGGGCGGCGCAGTCCAGCCGTCCGCGCTACTTTGATCGGGGGTTCCTGACCTGGTAGAAAAAGCCGTCCTCGGCGCCGATGAGAAGTTCGGGGATGCCGTCGCGGTTCCAATCCGCGACCGTCGGCTTCGTTGCATGGCCGGCGAGCACGTGCGAGCTGACCGGACCTTCGTCGCGGAAGGCCCATTGGCCGGCGACGTTTTTGCCGAGGCCACGGAAGAAGTTCACGTTCGGCACGCTGTTCATGAGAATGTCCGTCTGGCCGTCGCCGTCCCAGTCGACCACGCAGAACGTGCGCCGGCCGCCGCGGCCGAAGACGCCGTCGTTCAGGCGCAGGAGACCGGACGCCTTGTTCTGCGCGGCGCCGTTGCTGGTGAAAACACTTGCGCCCTCGCTCCAGAACACGCGCTGCGGGGGCAGGAGCGTGAGCGCGCCGCCGGCCGTGCGCTGGCGGGCGTAAAGCGCGAGGTAGCCCTCCGCATCCGACATCACGAGATCCATCAGGCCGTCCCCGTTCCAATCCACCATTTGCGGCGTCGTGCGCCACTGCGAAACGAGTTCGCGCCCCTGCGGCCGCCACCAATTCCACGCCGGATACGGTGCCGCCGTGCCCGGCGGGAGCGCGAGTTCGACCGGCCGGGCGGCGGCGAGCTTGGGCGCGGTGCGGGTGCCGATGTTCTGGTACCAAACGACCTTTCCCCAGATGCCGTTGGTCATGAGGTCCGGCAGACCGTCACCATCCCAATCGGCGACGCTGAGAATCGAGTAACCCCACTTCGCCTCCGCCGGACCCTGGACCGACCCATTCGGACCGGCCTGCTCGCGAATGAGGCGACCGCCAGCACTGAGATAGCGCGGCGCGGCCCAGCGCACAGGCGCGCCGCCCAGATTTTCGATCCACGCGACATAGCCGGCGGAATTGCCACTGATGAGGTCGTCATCGCCATCGCCGTCCCAATCGAACGCGTAGGGCGTGGCGAGCGCGCCGAACTTCACGTCGGCGGCAAACTGCCGAAAGTAGCGCGGCGGCAGAAACTGCGGCAGGCCGCCGATCACCTTGCCGGTGTGTTCAATGAGGGCCACGCGTCCATCCTCGTCGCCACACACGAGGTCGAGGTCGCCATCGCCATCGAAGTCGACCGCCGTGGGTGTGATCATGCACAAGTCCATCACGAGGGGCGCGCCGCCGATGGTGAGCGGGCGGCCGGCGGCGTAGCGCGGCTGCGTGCGCGTGCCCGTGTTTTCGTAATAGGTGAAGCTGTCGCGAAATTCGCCGCACAGCAGATCGAGATCGCCGTCGCCATCGAAGTCTCCCCAGCTGGGCGAAGGCATGCCGTAGGGATCGATGTCCTGGCCGCCAGCCTGGAGACGCACCGGCGCGGCGTAGATCGGCTTCGCCGTCGTGCCGGTATTGCGCAGCAGGTAAACATAGCCGCGCAACTTGCCACGCGTCCACCTGCCCTGAGCGTCGAAGGCGCCTTCGCCACCGTTGAGCGGACCGAAATCGCCCCAGAAGTCGATCCCCACCGTCAAATCGACCGCGCCGTCGCCATCGTAGTCGACCAGCTTCCACTGGTTCTGCCGGATGTTGCCGGGCTCGGTGAGAATTTTTTCCGGCACCGTGAGCTTCGCCGGCTTTTCAAACTGCGATTTCAGAAAGTCCGGGTAAACGTTGCCGCGGTAGTTGTAGATTTCTCCGTTCTTCACCGAGGCCGTCGCGGTGACGATCGGTTTTCCGGTCACGTAAGAAATCCCGACTGAGGGCGCGGATTTGCCGATGAGCACGGCGGGCTTGAAAATGGGGAGCTTAAGCTGGGAGTCGACCTGGCCGGAATTTTCAAAATACCAGGTGCCGTTGTAGGGCTTGTCGGTGCAGACCACGACAAGGTCCATCAGTCCGTCGCCGTTGTAGTCCATCGGCAGCGGCCACGCCCAGAGGCCGACTCCGAGATCGGTGAGCAGGCCGGGATCGTGGTGGGCGAGACGCGGGAGTTTCTCCTCGGCGGCGCGCGTGAGGGTGCTGCCGGCGACGACGGCGAGAAAGAGGAGATGCGATGATCGAAGTTTCATCAGGGGAGCTGGGCGAGCCACGTCACGAACTCGGCCGGCCAGCGGCGCGAGGCGTCCGTACGGCCCAAACCGAAGCCGTGCCCGCCGTCGGTGATAATCGCCAGCGTCACCGGCACCCCGGCGGCCCGGAGCGCGTCGGCGAGCGCCCGGCTGTTCTGAGGCGGAACGCCTCTGTCATCGAGGGCGTGGACGAGGAAGTGCGGCGGCGAGTTCCGGTTGACCTGGCGCTCGAGGGAGAAGCGCGCCGCGCGCCCGGGCCCGGGCGTCGGGCCGAGGAGATTCTTTCGCGAGCCGGCGTGAGCCGATGCACCCTCCATCAGTACGACGGGATAAAGCAGGGCGACAAAATCGGGCCGCGTGCCGGCCCCCGTGTCACCGAGAAAGGCCGTGCTGCCCGCCAGATGACCACCCGCGGAAAATCCCATGATGCCGACCCGCTTGGGATCGATCCCCCACTCCTTGGCGCGGGCGCGCATGAAACGGATCGCGGCGAGCGCATCCTGCTGGCTGAGCGGAGTCGCCTCTCCCGTCACCGCGGGCTGCGGGAGCCGATACTTGAGCACGGCGGCGGTGATGCCGTTTTTCTGCAGGAAGCGCGCGATGGCATGCCCCTCGATGTCGATCGCGAGGCGGCCGTAGCCCCCACCGGGACAGATCACGACCGCCGACCGGCGCGCAACAGGCGCCGTCGCGCGGTAGACCGTGACCGTGGGAATCGTGATGCCGCTGACGGCCCGGTTGCGGCCTTGGTCGTCCAATCCGGTCGTGCGCGCATCGACGATTTCTGCGGCCGGCGCGGGCGAGCCCGGAGGCAGGGCGAGGAGAGGGAACTCCTCGCCGGTCTGGGCGCGCAACGCCGCAGCGCCGAGGGTAAGGACGAAAGCGAGACTGAGGAGATACAGGCGAGAGGGCATGCGACAGGTAATGGAGAACGCTTGAGCGACCGCAAATGGAGAACGCTTTTGGTATGAAGAGTAAGCCGACCGGGCCGCGCGGTGGCGGACTGCAGGCGAACCTAGCGAGCCGGACCGCGGCCGCCGCGCGGCCCGCTCACGCCGACGCGCGCATCACGACTGACGGCGGCACGAACACCTCCACGGGCTTCACCCGCCGGTGGTTCATGACGCGGAACAGGAGCGCCACCAACTGCTCGACAATCGTGTCGTTGGCCGGGCCGACGCAGGTGAGCGGCGGATCGAAGAAATCCGCGTGCTCGTGGTCCCCCACCCCGACGACCGCAATATCCCGCGGGATGCGCCGGCCCGCGTCCTTGATCGCCTGGAAGGCGCCGAGCGCGAGGCTGTCCGTCACCGCGTAGAGCCCGTCGCAGCCGAGGCCCGCCCCCAGATGCGTGCGCAGCGCATCGGCCCCGCTCGCCGGGGTGAAGCCCGCCGGTATTCGTACGGGCTCGACACCGTTCGCGGCGCGCATGGTGGCACAAAACGCGTCCGCCCGCTCGGCCGTGCTCTGCGTCAGCAGCGCGGGCAGCAGCACGACCGGGCGCCGGCCGCCGCGCCCGAGCAGGATCTCCGCCGCGCGCCGCCCGCTCTCCCCCGGCGTTTCGAGCACGCAGCAATAGTTCGGTATCCGCCGGCCCAGCACGGTCACGGCGTAGGGCAGCGTGACCGAGGCGAGAAACGCGTCGTCGCCCGGCAGCGTGTTGGTGAGGATGACGCCGTTGAAACGGCTGGCATCGAGCAGACCCGGCATCTCGCGCAGCCGGCCGGCGTGGAACATCGCGATCGACACCAGGTAACGCCGGCCCGGCCCGGTCCGGGCATCCGCCATCCGCTGCACCTGGCGGAGGGCGCGGCTGACCAGGAACAGCGGCGCCTCGAAGGAGGTGAGAAGGCCGAGATCGATGTGGTGCACGCCGGGGTCATGCGAACGCAGGCGGCGGGCGGCGATGTTCGGCACGTAGCCGAGTTCGCGCACCGCCTGCCGGATGCGCTCGACCGTGGCCGGCGCGAGCCGCCGCTCCACGTGGCGGTTGGCGAGCACCGTCGACACCGCCGACGGCGAAACCCCCACGTGCTGCGCAATCGTGCGCACCGTCACCGGACCTTTTACGCCTCGGGCCATGCGGCGGATATCGCCGATTCGACCCGTCACCGCAAGGGGCAATCGGCCCGAAAAAAACTTCGTATTCGCACCCGTACGACATAGCTTGGGGAAGGCGTTCGCCTCCTTTCTCCGCCACCATGCCCGCCCGCCGCCGCAGGAAGATTTCCGATCCGCCTGCAGCGCCGGCCGCCCGGCCCGGATCATCGCGAAGATGAACTCCCTGGTGGACCGCGAGACGGTCGACCCGCCGCCCGCGGCGCTGGGTGGTCGAGGAGTTTTTTCCCCCCGAGTTGCGCGACACCGCCAACACCCGCGTGCTGCAACCGATCGGCGCCTATGTCCCCGCCCCGCGCCCGGCGAGCGGCCGGTCGTTCTCCGCCCAGGCGCATTTCATGATCGAGGCAACCCGGCGCGGGCGGAGCTAAGCGGTGGGTCGCCCGCTTTCAGAGGGCGCCGAAAAAGTTCTGTCATTCTGAGACCTTCAACAAGCCGTTTCACGGCTTGCGTGGAACGTGCCAATGAACTTTGGGTGCGCGATGCCGTTTCCTGTAGGTCGGGCTTTACGCCCGACATGCTGGTGTCGGGGATAAACCCCGACCTACAACAAACCGAGTTCATTGGCAGCGCAGC
>JBIJCX010000554.1:0-4064 GCA_044344465.1 Opitutaceae bacterium | reverse complement strand
CGTGGACATTTCAGCGGCGAGCTCACTGGCGCGGCCGTAGAGTCCCGCGGTTGTGAAGAGGGTAAGGACGGCCCGGACGACGAAACCATTGTAGCCGAGCGACTGCTCGTGCCAGAGGTAGTCGCTCGTTATGCCCTCGGCCATTTGCCGGCGCAGGCCGAATTTTCCGTCGAGGGCCTCGCGCCACATCGCTTCGTCGCCGAAGAGCAGGGCGACCTGTGCCACCGCACAGCGCTGCCACGTGGCGATATTGTGGATACTCTGGAAATTCTTGTTCAGGACCTCGACCTCGGGCTGGAAGAACCTCGCGCGCCACCGCTGACGGTGCGCAGCCGGCACGTGGTCGCCGAGGAGCCGCACCGCCTCCGTGAACTTCACGAGATTGGACGCCTCGGTGAGCGACTGCCAGAAGAGGCGCGCGCCCTGTTCGGGCCGCTGCGGTTCCCACTGGAGAAAGTTGTCGGCATAAAAGTCCATCTGGCCCGTGACCCAGGTGGCGTAACGCGCGTCGCCGGTGAGTCGAAATAGCCGGGCGGCGCGCGTCATTGTCTCGACGTGCCGGCCGCGAAAATTCACGACCCACCACGCAAAAAGCTTGTCGGTAATCTCGATGTGCGGGTCGGACGGACTGGAGAAGAATTTTGTCTCTTCCCGTGGGATTTTCTCGTTCCAGACGACGCGTGACGCGTCCTTGGGGCTGATGCCGTCATGCGACCAGCCGGCGACCCACGCGACGCGATCGCGGTGTTTTGCGATCCACGCGTCGACCTGGGTGCGCTCCTGCTGCAACCACCCGGCCCAGGCGGGATCGTTGGCCACGCGCTGTTTGGCTCCGGTCCAGTCCTCGATCGCGGCCCGCCATGGCCGGCTGGTGGCATCGTACACTTTGAGATCGGCGAAGGTCCTGTCCGGATTGGGCTTCGGGAAAGACGCCGCCAAAGCCGTCACGACGCAGAGGGGAAATCCGGCGAAGAGGCGAAGCGAAAGTCGCATGCTGCGGCGAAGTTGACACGAACCCGCTCGCTGGCGATGCGGAATGGGTTCAGGCCCTTCGACGCCCCCATGGCGACAATTTGCATCCAGGCCGCGCCAGCCGCAGGAACCTCTGTGCTCACCGCCGCCGCCGCACCTGCCAGCGTTCGCACCCGGCAAAAAGCGGCAGCGACTCCGCCGCCGGCACCGGCTCATCTGCGACGACTTCGAAATGCGGATCGAACAGCCGGGCTGGCTCATCGGTGGCAAGACCGAAGGGCGGGCTGTCATCCTTTTCGCCAAAAAAATGGAGCCCCGCGTGCGTGCCGCCGGGCTTCATGAGCGCGGCCATCCGCGCCACGATTTCCGGCCACCGGTCGGGCGGCAACGCGCAAAGAAACGTGCGTTCGTAAACCAGGTCAAAGGGTGCGGCCGCAAAATCATGGGTGAAGAAATCACCTTCAAGGACGTTTCCAGCCAGGGAGCGTCCGACTCGCATGCGGGCCTGCGCGACCGCCGGCGGGCTGAAGTCGATTGCTGTGACTGCGTAACCGGAAGCCACAAACGCGATGATTTCGTGGCCGGCGCCGCAACCGGGAATCAACACGCGTGCGCCGTGTCCGGGATGCGCGGCGAGGTAGCGCGCCAACGCGGCGGGCACGCCGCCCTGATCCCACGGCGTGCGGCCGGCCGAATAACGTTGGTCCCAAAACGAGCGATCGGTTGGCAGGTCGCTCATGGGCATACCGCGGAGCTGAAACAGTTCATGTGGAAAACACGAATGAGCACAGATGCCCGCCGAGTCGAGCGAAGGGCCACGCTTTCGTGTTGCTCAAGCGCGGCTACGGTTCTGCGGTCCGACAGGCTCGACACCCTTGAAGGTGCGATCCAATTAGACCGCATGAAATCCGCAAAACTGGGGATGATTCTGCTGGGCTTGCTGACGGTTGCGAGTCGTGCGTCCACGGCTGATTACGACGTCGTGGTCTATGGCGGGACGAGTGCGGCGGTGATCGCCGCGGTGCAGGCCCGGGTGATGGGCAAGAGCGTCATCGTCGTCAGTCCGGACCAGCATCTCGGTGGTCTCACGAGCGGCGGACTGGGCTGGACCGATACGGGCAACAAGGCGGTGATCGGCGGGCTGGCGCGGGATTTCTATCACCGCATCTGGAAGCACTACGATGGCGCCGCGGTCTGGAGGTGGCAGAAGCAGACGGAGTACGGCAACAAAGGGCAGGGCACGCCCGCGATCGACGGCGCCCAGCGCACGATGTGGATTTTTGAGCCGAGTGCGGCGGAGAAAGTTTTTGAGGGTCTGGTGCGCGAGCACCGGATTCCGGTCGTGCGCAACGAGTGGCTCGACCGCGCCCGGGGTGTGCGGAAAAGCGGCGCGCGGATCACCGCGATCACGATGCTGAGCGGCAAGAGCTACGCGGGAAAAATGTTCATCGATGCGACCTACGAGGGTGATCTGATGGCCGCGGCGGGGGTGGATTATCACGTGGGCCGCGAGGCGAATCGGGTCTACGGCGAAGAGCACAACGGCGTTCAGACGGGTGTGCTGCACCACCGCCACCATTTCGGCGTGTTGCGGGAAAAGATCAGCCCGTACCTCGTGCCCGGGGATCCGAAGAGCGGGGTGCTGCCGCGCGTGAGCCCGGCTTCGCCCGGCGTTTTCGGCGAGGGCGACCATCGAGTGCAGGCGTACTGTTTTCGCATGTGCCTCACGGATCAGCCGGAGAACCGGATTCCCTTCGCGCCGCCGGTGGGGTACGATCCGAAACAGTATGAGTTGCTCGCCCGCGTTTACGCCGCGGGGTGGACCGAGACGTTCGGCAAGTTCGACCCGATTCCGAACCACAAGACCGATACGAACAACCACGGGCCGTTCAGCACCGATAACATCGGGATGAACTACGACTATCCCGAGGCGAGCTACGAGCGCCGCCGGGAGATCATCAAGGAACACGAGGTTTATCAGAAGGGCTGGCTGTATTTCATCACGACCGATCCGCGCGTGCCGAAGGAGGCGCAGGAGAAAATGCGGCGCTGGGGCCTGCCGAAGGACGAGTTCAAGGACAACGGCGGCTGGCCGCACCAGATCTATGTGCGCGAAGCGCGCCGGATGATCGGCGCGTATGTCATGACGGAAAACGAACTCCGCAAGAAACGACCGACGCCCGACTCGATCGGCATGGGCAGCTACACGATCGATTCGCACAACGTGCAGCGTTACATCACGCCGGAGGGTTTTGTGCAGAACGAGGGCGACATCGGGGTGTCGGCGGGCGGACCCTACGAAATCGCCTACGGGTCGCTCGTGCCGAAGCGCGGGCAGGCCGACAACCTGCTGGTGCCGGTGTGCCTCTCGAGCTCGCACATCGCCTTCGGATCCATCCGCATGGAGCCCGTATTCATGATTCTGGGTCAGTCGGCCGCAACGGCGGCGGTGCTGGCGATCGATGGTCGGCTCGCGGTGCAGGATGTTCCCTATGCGACCCTGCGCGAGCGCCTGTTGCAGGATGGCCAGGTGCTCAAACTTGCTTCGCCGTAAGAATCCCCAGGGCAAGCCCCGGGGGATTGGCCGAAAACTGTAGGAGCGGCTTTAGGCCGCGATTTTACCAATCCATCGCGGCCTAAAGCCGTTCCTACAGCCAACCAAGCCGAAGCAAGCTTCGGGGTATCGGACCCATAGCGAATGAAAAATCATGGGACCTCGTTCTGGTCGCACGCTCCGTGCGGTTACAAGCGCTGACGTTGGCTTCCCGCTGCGCACAGCACGCCCCGCGCCTCGCCAGCGGCACGACGCCCCTCAGATCAGCCCGAGCTTCATCTTACCTTCCTCCGAGATCATCTGCTGATTCCACGGTGGCTCCCAAGTGATGCGAACGTCGGCGTCGTTCACGCCGGGCACGAGCAGAATCTTGTTTTTTGCATCCTCGGCGATCGCCGGCCCCATCCCGCAGCCAGGCGCCGTGAGGGTCATGGCCACTTGCACGCGGTACGCGGGCGGGTTTTGGTCGGGCAGCTTTTCCACGTCCATCGAGTAAACCAGGCCAAGGTCGACGATGTTGACGGGAATTTCCGGGTCG
>JBIJCX010000553.1:0-4080 GCA_044344465.1 Opitutaceae bacterium | reverse complement strand
CCTCGAGGGCAGCGCTTCGTCGCCGCCACCAAGGTTGGCAAAAAGATGCAGGGTAAAAAATGAAAACAGCCTGCGCCCGATCCCATTCTTTGCCTCCCATTTTTTTGCCCTCCATTTTTTTGCCTCCCGATTGGGATTTTCGGAGGGCGGCGCTTCGGCAGCGCCGCCATTGTTGGCAAAAAGATGCAGGGCAAAAAAATGGGAACCGCCTGGGCCCGACCCCATCTTTAGCCCCCCATTTCTTGCCTCCCGATTGGGTTTTTCGGATGAATTCCAAATCCCCAGACGAATCACCGCGCCGCGTGCAGGCATCTCCTGAGATTCAGCTGGCCGACTGAAGATCATGACGCAGGAAACGGATGCTGACTCGGCGGGCTGGGGCGTTTGTCCGCCACCGGGGCGACTGCTACGGAATTGAAGGTGACCGAAAAGACCGCGCCCGGGCCACGCCCGATTTCCAGCGTGCCGTCGATCTGGCCAACCAGATCCGACACCAGTTGCAGGCCCAGCGACTGCGTCTGGCGCAACTCGAAATCCGCCGGCAGCCCGACGCCCGTATCGCTCACCACCAGACGGAACCGCCGCTCGCCCTCCACCGGCTGCAGTTCGATTCGGACCTCGCCCGTTCCCCCGTCGGGAAAACCATGCTTGAGGGAGTTGGAGAGCAGCTCGTTGGCGATGAGGCCGCAGGGGATCGCCCGATCGATTTCCATCTGCACCGGCGTCAGGTTCAATTGGAGCGCGATCGCGCCGGAGCGGCTGCCCAGCGAGCGGAAGACCTGGGCGGCAAGCTGCTTGAAATAGAAGGCGAGATCGATCTCCCCAAAATTATCCGTGCGATAGAGCGTCTCGTGCAACAGCGCCATCGACCGGATCCGACCCTGCATCTCCTGGAGCACCGACTTCGTCGCGCCGTGCTCGCTGCGACCCGCCTCCAACCGCAGCAGGCTCGAGATCACCTGCAGGTTGTTCTTCACCCGGTGGTGAACCTCCTTGAGCAGGGACTCCTTCTCGCGCAGGGAGGCCCGGATGAGATTGTCCGCCCGCTTGCGCTCGGTGACGTCACGCACGACGAAGACGATGCTGGACGGCTTTCCCTCCGCATCCTGGATGAACTCGCTGTTCACCTCGATGTCGAAGACATGGCCATCGCGGTGCAGTCCCCGGTATTCAGTCGGACCCGTTTTAACGCCCTGAGACTTCTGGGCCAGCGTGGCCAGGGCGCGGGCCCGATCCTCGGGCACGATGAATTCGAGGATCGAATGCCGCTGTGCCACCTCTTCCGCCCCGATCCCGAACATCGACAAGGCCGCGGGCGAAACCATGAAGATGCGTCCCTCGAGATCCGTGATGGTGATGTCATCGGGCGAGGCGTTGAGAATGGATCGATAGGTCTCCGCGCTGGCCCGCAAGGATGCCTCGGCCTGCTTTCGCGCCGTGATGTCGATGAAAACCGTGGCAAACTGGCCGGGCTTGTAGCAAAAGGCCGTGATTTGGAAATGTCGCTGCAGGACGCCGCTATAGTCTTCGAATTCGATCCCCTCGCCGGTCAGCGCGACGCGCCCATACCGCTCGATCCACGCCGGTTCCGTACCCGGCATGACTTCCAGCACGGTCCGGCCGATCACATCGGTCGCGCGCAGGCCGGTCAGGCGCTCGAAAGCGGGATTGACGGAAATGAACCGATAGTCCACCGGACGGCCGGTGTCGTCGCAGATGATCTCATGCAAGGCGAACCCGTCCAGCATGCTCTTAAACAGCAGTGAATAGTTGGCCTCGCTCTCCTGCAGCGCCCGTTCCGCCTGCTTGCGCGTCGAAATGTCGAGATCCAGGCAGAACAACTCCGCCTCCTGCCCCGGTACCTGCACGATGGCGTGACTCGAAAAGACCTCCACCGTCGAACCGTCTTTTCGGATGAGGGAGAGTTCGGACGCCGGGATGGGCTGCCCGGTTGCCGCCATGTGCTGCATCGCGCACCGGACGTCCGCCTGCATTTCCGTTGGGATGATGAGATCGAGCAGATTACGGCCGACGGCCTCCTGCGCCGTGTAGCCGTAGATTTTTTCTGAAGCCATGTTCCAGTACCTGGTCGTGCCATCCATCGCGTAGCCCTGTACGCCCACCGCCGGAATATCGCGCACCAAATTGCGGAAACGTTGTTCGCTCTCGTGCAATGCCTGCTCCGCCCGCTTGCGCTCAGTGATGTCGCGAAACGTGCCCATCAACATCGCCTGGCCCCGCACGCGGACGATTTGCGCCAGAATTTCGACCGGAACCTCGGTGCCATCCGGGCGCAGCACGCTGTTTTCGATGGGGTGGGTGAAGCCGAAAGCATTCGATTCTCCGACATGCCGCGCAAACGTATCCGTTGAAAATTTCTCGGTTCGACGGGGATGCAATTCGTGCTGATGCAGGGCCACGATTTCTTCGCGGGTGCGGGCGAGCAGTCGCGAGGCCGCCTTATTGGCATCAAGAATTTTTCCCGTCTCCGGATTGGCCAGCAGGATCGCATCCGGCGCCCCTTCAACCAGGGCGCGGAATTGCTCTTCGCTCTCCCGCAACACCGCTTCCACGTGCTTGGGGCCGGTGATGTCAATCATGAGCCCGCGCAACCACCGGGGTTTCCCGTTCTCCCCGACCACCTTCACAATGTCGCGCAGCCACACCAGCTTTCCATCCTGGGCGACGAAGCGGTATTCGAATTCATGATTCTCCAGCCGCCCGGTGCAGGCGAGGCAGTACTGCACGGCCCGCTCCCGGTCCTCCGCAAGAACATGGCTCACCCAGAAATCCCGCCGCATCCAGTCCCCCGCGGGGTAGCCCAGGATGCGCTCGGCATTCTTGCTCACATAGGTGAAGTCGAAAGTGGTGGCGTCGGCCTCCCAGACGATGCCGTCGGTGGAATCAACCAAATCACGGAAGCGCTGTTCCGACTCCCGCACGGCGGCCTCGGCTGCTTTGCGCTCCGTGATGTCCTCCCCGATACTGGCCACGCCAATGACCACGCCGTGGATATCACGGAGGACAGTGTTGTTCCAGGCCACCAGCCGCCGCCCGCCGTCGCGGGTGACGATCTCGTTTTCGAAATGCAGCGGGATGGCGCCAGCGGCGCCGGATTCGAGAAAAATTTTCCGCTCGATGCCGTCCCGAATTTCGGGCGGCAGGAAAAGCTCAAACCAGTTCCGACCCATCACCTCGGCCCGCTTCCATCCCGTCAGACCGAGCACAAAATCGTTGCAGAGCGTTATCCGGCCCTCCGTATCCAGCACGACGCCAATGAGCGACATGGTTTCCAGGACCAAGCGGAACCGGCTTTCGCTCTCGCGCAACGCCTTCTCGGTCTCGAAGCGCTCCTGGAAAAAACGGGCGCGCTCCCGCCGCCAGATGAGGCTTAGGCCGGTGCCCAGGCTAAGAAGCAACACTCCGACAAAAAGACCGGTCCCCCACATGCGCTCCCGCAGCGGGGCATCGGCTTCCGTCCGGTCCATCTTGACGACCAAGTGCCAAGGCGATTCGCGGACGGGAAGCACCGCGGCCAAAATCGGATGGCCGCGATAATCGGTGCCGATCATGAATCCGGTTTCACCCAACACGGCCCGGACGCCTGGAACCTCGGTCCTGGCCAACGAAACTGTCTGGGTGAGCGCCGAGTCCGGTCGAAAGCGCAGGGCGTTCAGCGCCACGGCATGGTCGCCGTCCCGACCCACCAGCGCGACCTCAGCCGTTTCGCTCGGCTCCGGCCAGCGCTGAATCACGGGATAGAGATTCCTGGACGGATCGATGCGCAACACGAGCACGCCCAGCGGAGGCCCGCCTTCCTCATCGTCAGACACGGGGACAACCACGGCCAGGAAGACGCGGCCATTATGGTCATGCCGGTAGAAATCCTGCAGCACGGGTCGGCCCGACCGCAGCGCCGCGGCGGCGGCCTGCGCGATGATCGCGCTCGGGGGCAAGAGCCCCTCGGGCATGGAGAGGCGGGTAACTCCCTGAGAATCCAGCAGGCGAAACTGGTCATAATGCCCCTGCTGCTGGACCTTGCCGATCCACGTTTGCAGCTGACTTCGCGCTCTCTCATCC
>JBIJCX010000552.1:0-4089 GCA_044344465.1 Opitutaceae bacterium | reverse complement strand
CGGATCGGAGAAATTTATCGGCGGAAACTTGCTGATCTGAAAGCTGTTCGCCCCGAGCACGTTCAAGCCGCTCTCGATCGACGACCGCATGCCGTTGATCAGCGTCATCACGCCGATGACCGAAAACACGCCCACCGCGATGCCGAGGACGGTGAGGCTCGAACGGAGCTTGTTCGAGTTGAGCGACGCAAACGCGAGGCGCAGGATTTCGGTGCCGAGCATGGGGGGAGGTCTGGAATCAGCGGCTACGACGGGTCACGGAGCGATTGTTTGGAAGTGTTGTTTTCCGGCGTGTATATTCACCAAGCCATGTGGAACCGCTAATCTTCGCTAAGATCCGGAAGCAACGGCTGGCGAAGGCGTGCGTGCCTCGTCTAATCGACGAAGCGCGAGGGTGGCAGGTGTTTTCTGAGAATTCATTAGCGGAGATGAGCGAAGATTAGCGTTTTAAACTGCTTGGATCTCCTGGTTGCGGCTGCGTAGCGCCAGGCCTATTCATAGCGCAACGCCACGACGGGATCCAATTTGCTCGCCTGCCAGGCGGGGGCGAAACCGCTGAACACCCCGGTGAGGATGGAAATGATCAAGCCGACCAGCACCAGGCTCAGCGAGAACACCAGGGGAAATGACGGCATGAGCGTCGCGACGACGACCGACAGCGTCCACGCCGTCGCGAGCCCGCCGATGCCGCCCAGCACGCAGATGCTCACGGCCTCGATCAGAAACTGCAGCAGGATCGTGCGTCGCCGGGCGCCCAGCGCCTTGCGCGTGCCGATCTCCTTGGTGCGCTCCTTCACGCTCACGTAGGTGATGTTCATGATCCCGATGGCGCCGACAAAAAGCGCGAGGCCGGTGATGAACAGGCCGCCCAGGGCGACCTTTTGCTTTATCGGGTCAATCTGCTCCCGGATGATCTGCTGGGAGTTGATCTCGAAGTCGTCCTTCTGTTCGGGGCCCAGCTTGCGCACCCGCCGCATGAGACCGCGCAACTCGTCCCGCCCCTCCGCCATGCGCGTCGTGTCCACCTGCACCCGGATCTCGGTGTTGGCCCAGCGCAGCGGAAAGACGCGGCTGAAGGTGTCGATCGGCAGAATCACCTGCGAATCCCAGCTGAACAGTCCGAGAAAGCTGCCCTGGCGCGCGGCGACCCCGACGACGGTGTAGCGCTGGCTGCGCGTCCGGATGGTCTGGCCGAGCGGCGATTCGTTCGGGAACAGCGCATCGGCGACATCGAATCCGATGACGGCCACATTCTGGCCGGCGCGCGCCTCGATTTCGCTGAAGAAGCGGCCCTCCTTCATGTCCGAGCGCACGATGCGGCCGAGATCGGCACTGGTGCCCACAATTCGGATATCGTGCACGTGGAACTCGCCGCGATAGACGCTCGTCCCCCAGTTGGCGGCGGGCACGGCGATCTTGAGCGGACCGTCGGGATGACCGGAGATCCATTCGTTGATGGCGTGCGCATCCTTCGTGTCGATTTCGCGGCGGTTGCGGAAATTCCACCAGTCGGACACATCGCGCCACGGCCACTTGGTCACATAGAGCACATCATCGCCGAAACCGGCGAGGCTACGTTCCACGCCCGCATCGATGCCGAGGATGGCCGTGCCCATGAGCGTAACGGCGACGATGCCGATGATGACGCCGAGCGCCGTGAGCGCCGAGCGCAGCTTGTTCGCGTAAATCTGCGCGAAGGCGATGCGGATCGACTCGGAGAACTCGTAAACGCTGCGGGTCACGGGTACAAGGCCGGCGGCATTCTCAGTCCGCCGACGCGTCGCTCTCGATCAGGCCGTCGCGCAGGCGCACGATGCGCCGGGCGTGGCGCGCGATGTCCTCTTCGTGGGTCACCACGATGATCGTGTTGCCCTGATCGTAGAGGTGTTCGAACAGCTGCATGATCTCCTCGCCGGTCTTGGAGTCGAGGTTGCCCGTCGGCTCGTCGGCGAGGATGATGGAGGGATTGTTGACCAGGGCGCGCGCGATGGCGACGCGCTGGCGCTGGCCGCCGGAAAGCTCGTTGGGCCGGTGATGCATGCGGTCGCCCAGCCCCACGTTTTCCAGCACATGGCGCGCCTTCTCGAGGCGTTCATGCTTGCCGAGGCCGGCGTAAATCAGCGGCAGCTCGACGTTGTGCAGCGCATTGGAGCGCGGCAGGAGGTTGAAGGTCTGGAAAACGAAGCCGATTTCCCGGTTGCGGATTTCCGCCAGCTCGTCGTCGAGCATGGTCGCGACGTTCTTGCCATTGAACTCGTAGCGGCCGCCCGAGGGCGTATCCAGGCAGCCCAGCATGTTCATCAGGGTCGATTTACCGCTGCCGGACGGACCCATGATCGCCAGATATTCGTTGCGTTGGATGCGGACATTGACCCCGCGCAGGGCGTGAATCGTCTCGGCCCCCATTTTATAGAGCTTGGTCACGCTCTCGATTTCAATGACGAGCGCGCCGGGCGGACGGTAGTTACGCTTGAGCGGAGGAGAGGAGGGGCCGTGCATGTCGGATGATTCTGGGTTCGACGTTATTTCTTCGCGTCTTTCTTGGGCTTCTCGAGCTTGACCTTCGAGCCCTCCTTCAACGTGCGGGTGATGACGCCGAAGCTGCCGCTCACCACCTCGTCGCCGGCCTTCAGCCCGGATTTGATCTCGATGTGGGTCGTGTCCTGGATGCCCGTCTCGACCTTCACCATCTTCACGGTGTCATCCCGGCGGACGAAAACCACGCGTTGCAGGCTTTCGCGGTCGGCCCGGTCGGCCAGGCGCTTTTGCGTGTTGCTGACCGCCGTCGCCGCGCCCTCGCCCTTGGTCTCGTTGGCCTTCTTCTCGCGGTCGGCTGCGAGCTGATCGATTGTCTTCGTGCCTTCGCGCGTCCGAACCGTGACGCTCTGGATCGGCACCGCGATGACGTTTTCGACCGTCTTGGTTTCGACATCGGCGTTGGCGCTCATGCCGGGACGGAGAGGCACGTCCTTGTCGATGACGCGGATCTTGACCAGAAAGTTCGTGACCTCGTCCTGCGTGTACTGGCCGCTGATGCGGGCGGCGGAGCCGATCTCCTTGACGATGGCGTCGAACTTGCGGTTGGGAAACGCGTCGATCGCGACCTTCGCCTTGTCGCCCACCTTCACGTTCACGATGTCGTTTTCGTTGATGTTGACGCGCACCTCCATGTTGCCGAGGTCGGCCACGCGCATGACCTCGGCGCCGCCGTAGGAGCCCGTGCCGGCAACGCGTTCGCCCACCTCGGTCGAGAGGGAGCTGACCTTGCCGTCGATGGGGGCGTAGATTTTCGTCTTGGTCAGCGAATCGCGCGCCTGGTTGAGGGAACCCTCGGTGCGGCGAATCTGGGCCTCGCCGTTTTCGAGGTTGGCCTGCGCGACTTCGAGCGCGGTGCGGGCGGCCCCGATGTCGGAGTCGGAAAGGAGTTTCTTGGCGAAGAGGTCTTCGGCGCGCTTGAGATCGTCCTGCGCCTTGAGGCGCTGGGCCTTGGCCTGCAGCGCCATGGCCTTGGCGGCGACCAGGTTGGCCTCCTGCTGTTCGACCTGGGCCTGGTAGAAGTCGGGCTTGATGCTCAGCAGCAGGGCGCCCTTTTTGACCTCGGCACCTTCGCGGAAGCCCAATTCCACGACCTCACCCGAGACTTCCGGGGCGATCTTGACCTCGACCTCCGGCTGAATCTTGCCGGTGGCGGAGACGATTTGAACGATCGTTTTGACGACGGCCTTCTCCGTCGAAACGGTGACGACCTCGGCGGCGCGCTTTTTCTGGACGTAAAACCCGTAGCCGGCGCCAGCCGCCAGGATGAGGCCGAGCAGGACGTACCAAATGGCCTTGGATTTCCGGGGCGGGCGGCCGTCAGTCTTGGCCGCTGCGGGTTTTGGGTCTGCAGTCACAGTGAGCATGGGAGTCGGTGGCGAATTAAATGAAGCGTTCATGGGATGTAAACTCGGCCAGCTAGGCAAGCGGCCTGTTTCCCGTTCGCATCAAAAATTGTGGCCGGGCCCACAACGGCCCGGCCACAACCCACAACTGAGAACGACGAACGAGAGGGAGGAAAGGGTGCGCCGGCCGGAGGAAAACACGTTTGCG
>JBIJCX010000216.1:0-14062 GCA_044344465.1 Opitutaceae bacterium | reverse complement strand
TCGGCCCGGCCGGGAGTTTCGATTCCCATCAATTGTATATCACCAGCGGCATCGTCCGGGTGGGCGACGAATTATGGATTTACTATACCGGAAACCAGAGCCGGCATGGCCGGAGCCTGGCTCCAGAGTCGAAATTCGTCGGCAAGATCGCCCGGGCGGTGCTGCGGCTCGACGGCTTCGTCTCGGCCCGCGGCGGGCAGCGCCCCGCGATGCTCACGACGAAACCCCTGCGCGCTGCAGGTGGACGCCTGATTCTAAATTACAACGCTGGCGCCACCGGCGACGTTCGCGCCGAAATCCGCGACGAAGCCGACCGCCCGATTCCGGGCTTCACGCTCGATGCGTGCCAACCGCTATATGGCAATCAGGTGCATGGCGCCGTATCGTGGGGCAAAGGCGCCGATGTCTCGAACCTCGCAGCCCGGCCACTGCGGCTGCATCTGGTCATCCGCAATGCGGACGTCTTTGCCTTTGAATTTCAGCTGTAGTGGACCGCGATCGCCATTCAAACAACCTTTATGAAATCCAGTATGACAAATCATCGATTGCGCTCGGTGGCGCTGGCCGTTTGGGGGGCCGTCGGAATCGGCCTCGGCGCTGGACTGCTCTCCAGCGGCTGTGCCGGCACCACGCGGCTCGCCGTCGAGCGGCCTTACGAAAACAGCCTGGGAATGAAGTTCGTGGCACTGCCCCGGAGAAACGTGCTCATCAGCGCATATGAGACGCGCGTGCAGGATTTCGAGGCCTTCGCCAAAGCCACCGGCATTCGGACCCATGGAAAGTTATATACGTGGATTAACGGGGAGGGAAAAGAATATGACGGGTATTCCTGGCGCACGCCCGGTTTTGCCCAGGAGCCGACGCATCCGGTCGGCGGTGTGTCGTGGAAGGACGCGCAGGAGTTCTGCCGCTGGTTGACGCAAAAGGAGAGAGCTGCCGGTGCGATTGGGCCGGACCAGGTTTACCGGCTGCCCCGCGACGAGGAGTGGAGTATCGCGGTTGGGTTGACCAACGAAACGGGAGCCAGCCCGGCGGACAAGGACAGCAAGAGCAAAGGCATCTACCCCTGGGGGACCCTGTGGCCGCCGCCGTCAAGGGCGGGAAATTACGGCGATCGCCAGTGGTACAGTCCGACCGACCTGAAAGGCTATGACGATGGCTATCGGTTCACCGCCCCCGTCGGAAGTTTTGAGCCCAACGCGCTCGGCATTTACGATCTGAGCGGCAATGTCTACGAGTGGTGCGAGGACGAATACCGACCGGGAGAGAACAAACGGGTGATGCGAGGGGCCGCCTTCAACAGCCGGGCGCAGGGGCGGCTGCTTTCGGCCGAACGGATCTATTTCGAACCGGAGAACCGGGCGGCCAACCATGGATTCCGATGTGTCCTGACATTGAAAAATTAGCGCGGCGCAGCCGCAACCGAAGACTCGGCGAGATCACTGCCCACGGAACACACGGAATACACCGAAACCCAATCTCAGGTCGCCTTCGGCGCGGTCAAATGCGGCCAATCTTCCGTGTTTTCCGTGTGTTCCGTGGGCCAAATGATTGCCCCATGAAATCTTCGCACCTTCGCAAAGGAACAATCGCCGTGCTGCTTGGCCTCCAGGCCATCGCGGCCAATTCGAGAGGCGCCGGGGTCCTCGCGCCCAGCCGCGAGAATTCTATCGCCGGCGTCAGAGTGACCGTGGCCCCCATGGCAATTGTTCGCCAGCGGGAGGGCATCACCGGTGCCGGATGGGGAGCGGCTTTCGATGTTTCGGATGGCGCCGGGAGCAGGAGAAAGGTCGTCAACCTCTACCCCAATCATCCCGACGACTGGGGGAAGACTGCTGGCTCGGGCGCGAGCCATTCACTGGATGGCGGGGTGACCTGGGTTTCGGACCCGGATAACTCGCCGATCGATGGCATGGTGGACCTATGGCAGGACCAATTGCGCGACGGGAGCTTAATCACGCTGGGCCTCAAGGTGCTGCCAGATCGAAAGAAGCTCCCCAACCTGGGGCCCGACGGCATGTATCAAGGCGTCTTTTCCTTCGGCCTTTCCCGTGACCAAAGTGCGACGTGGCGCTTCGGGACTGCGTCTGTCCGATCCTCCGCTCAACTCGGTCCCGTTGCCCGACCGCTGCCAAGGATTATAGAGGAGCCGGACGGTTCGCTCTTGATGCCCGCGTACACCTGGAATCAACAGGGCAACGTCGCCGTGTTGCTCAAATCGCGCGATCTGGAAAAGACGTGGCAGGTCGCCTCGACCATCGCCACCGCGACCGCGATCCGCGGCATCGGAGTTCCGGTTACCATGCCGTGGTTTGAAAACATGGTGGCGCGCGTGGCCGATGGATCGCTGCTCGCGGTGATCCGCACGTCGAGCAACGCCCGCGGGACGATTGTCGCCGCCCGTTCGACTGACCACGGCGCCACATGGTCGGCGCCGGAGAAAATCCTCGCCGGTCCGCGGCAACGGGCCGTGGCGGGCAAACTGCCGAACGTCTGCCTCCTGCCGAACGGCGTGCTGGTGCTGCTGACCGCGCATACGCGTGACCATTGCCGGATCTATCTTTCGCTGGATGGCACAGGACGCCAGTGGACGGATGGATTTATCCTCACGAGCCAGAGCGGCGGAAACACGAGCATGGTGAGCGTCGACTACGACAAGCTGCTGGTGTTCACGCCGGCGACCGGCCGGATCGCATGCTGGGAAGTCACGATTACCTCGCGCGGTTTGCAGCGGATCGACCTGCGAACCGGGCACGCTGCCGGTCGGGTGGTCGTCAAGACCGACTTGCTGGCCCGATCAGAGACCAACCCGGCCACAGGCATTGCCGGACCGTTCGACGGCAGTATCAACTATAGCAACGCGGCCATGTCCGAGCCGAATCAAACGCGCGGCAGCTATACCATCGAACTCGATCGCGTCCACGATTTGCGGGCGATTGCGCTGGCCTTGAAATCCGGTGAGCCGGAAACTGCGGCGGTGCTGCTGTCGCAAGATGGCCGACATTGGGAAAAGTCCGGCGTGGCGCATGACACATGGGTTTCCCATACGTCCCAACACACCGCGTTCAAGTCCGGGACATCCGCCCGCTTTGTGAAAATCGAACTCAGCGCGCCGCGCGGTCCGGTGGTGCTCGGAGAGGTCGCACTGTACACCGAAGAAAGGACCGGCCCCGTTCCCGCGCCGGCAAACGTGACGGTTGTGGCAGAGGGAGAATCGCGCCTCGTAGCTTGGAGCGCTCCGCCGACGGCGAAGAACGTGGCGGGATATGTGATCACGCCGATTCTGATCCAGCCGCCGGAGGGTGATACGGATATGCAGATATACCCCTACGCCCCGATCAAGACCCGAGATGCCGCCACCCGATTGGAACTGGGGAAGATGCTGGCGCGCGGTGCGACGTACCGGTTTGAGGTCGCGGCGGTTGATGATGAAGGCCGGATCTCGGCGCCAGCGTCGAGTGCGCCGGCTGTGATGGGTCCCGCCCCCAAGCCAAAATGATGGAGTTGGAGGGTGGGCCGGGCGCTCCGCGCGCGGCTGGGTCGAAGGACGGGGCCAAGGCCGCGCACCGAGTGAACGGCCCACCACCTCACGTGTTGGGTCGCCGGCCAATGGGAGCGTCCTCGGTTGCGGCTGACGCAGTGCGAAAGAGAGGCTGCATTGCCGCGAAACCCAACCCGGGGAAATCTCGCACGCGGAGGCGCGGAGACGCGGAGGACAACGCTGATTCCTCCGTGTCTCCACGTGACAATCCTTCTCAAACGTGCCGCCGTCGCCAGGCTCAACTCTGACAACTATACGGTGCAGGTCCCCGGACTCGGCGGTGTGACCGGAGCAATTCTGGCCGAAATCCACAAGTTGCCCTAAGCCGGATTCGGGTGTGCGTCACCATCGACACTCAGTCCGGGCAGGCGGTCGCAAAGCAGTGCACCATTCCGCTGGATCATGCGGTTCGCGACTTGCGGTTCGCGACGGAGAATTCTTCAGGGCAGGTTGGCCGAGATATTGCCGTTTACCCGCCGCCGGCGGCCCGGAAGCACGAGCCCGTGATCGGCACGACTCATCTGCGGTCTTGAATGTGATCTTGGGTCGGAACCCACGAATCCTGAAACCGGTTTCAACTAGGCCTGCGCCGATTTCTCCGTTGGCGCGGTGCTTCAACCCACTTTCGAAGCCCTCAGGTTTCTCGCCGCGCGGGCTGAAGCACCGCGCTACCCAGAGCGTCCACCCGGCGTTTGGCTTGCCCGCGTCAGGCGGGAATCGGCGGTGCAGCCAGCGCGGCGGTCTCGGCGTTCAACCTTCCGGGCAATGTGACCACGAAGAACTTCCCGCTGCCTGTGAATTCAGCTTAACCGAACGATCAAAAAGGGGTGGCCGGGCATCCGTCGTCCGCGTCGATTGGCGAAGACTGGCGTTCTACGGTTTGTTCTCCGTCGCGTCCGCCAATCGGGCGTTCCGATACCGCCGCCAGATCCAATAGACTGGAAAACCCAGGATGACGATCGCGACCCCGACAAGCGGCGACAGGTCTCCGATCGAGAATGCACTCCAGAGCAGCGCCGCCAACCCCGCGAGCGTGCCGGCGATAAAGAAAATCGGGACAAAGGGATAGCCGGGCGTGCGATAGGGGCGCGGCAGGTCCGGCAGCTTGCGGCGCAGCACGAACACAGCGCCGACGCCAAAAACCAGCGCCAGCCACTCGACCAGGACGAAGTAAGCCGTGAGCCGATCGAACAAGCGCAGCGGCTGAAGCGGATTATGCAGCGCCACCACCAGCACGACGGCCACGGTGCCCTGGATCATGATTGATATATGCGGGGTCGCCCGGGTCGGATGAGCCCGCCCCAGAAACGCAAAGCTGAGTCCATCGCGGGCCTGCGCATAGGCCACGCGCGCCTTGGTCAGGATCACGCCGTTCAATCCGCCAAATACGCTGCCGAGAATGCAGATGTTCATAATCGCAGCACCGACTGGACCCGCGATGATCATCATTGCCTCGCGCGCAATCATGGGCTGACCCATCGCCGACATCGGGATCAGGTAGAGATAGGCCAGGTTCGCGCCGACATAGAGCAGGGTCACGGTGATCGTACCCGTCAGGATGACCCGGCTGAGCCGCCGCTCGGGTTGGTGCAGCTCTCCGCCCACCAGCGTCACGTAAATCCAGCCGGTATAGGTGAACAGCACGGACTTCGCCGATGAGGCCATGCCGTCAAACCCGCCCTTGAATTCTGCCGGCACGGTGAACCAGCGCTGCACCTCGCCGGCTTGGGACAGCACGGCGCCGATGATGAGCGTGAGAAGGGCGCCAACCTTGATCACCGTGAAGGCATTGTGGATCGCCGCTCCCTGGCGGACCCCGAGGATGTTGATCGCCGACAGGACGACAATTGCGCCACTGGCAATCACCGGAATGCCCCAAGGGATCGCGTGGGGCAGCACGCCAAAGACGCGCAGCGTGAGTTCGCCGAAAAAAACCGCGGTCGCGGCGACGCCGCTGGGGATCGCCACGAGCAGGTAAAGCCACCCAAAGACGAAGGCCGCCCCGTCGCCGTAGGCGAGCCGCAGATATACATAGGTGCCCCCGGTCTTCGGCAGCATCGTGGCGAGCTCCGCGGCCGTCAGCGCCCCGCAAATGCAGACCGCGCCGAAGAACGCCCACAGGCCGAGGATCAGCAGCGGATTCTGCAGGACGGTGGCGATCGATGCCGGCGTACGGAAAATTCCGCTGCCGATCATCGTGCCGACGACAAGGGCGGTGCCGCTCCAGAAGCCAAGCGAACGGCGCAAATCGCCCGCGGGGGGCGTCGATGCTTTAACCACAGGTGATCACGGATGAATCCGGATGGAAGACCGCCGCCGATCTCGTGGGCCGTGGAAGTTTCGGAGAATACATGAAGGCAAAAACGGGGTTTGGGAAGAATTGTCCCCGGCGCAGTTGTGGCAAAAAGTGGCGCCGTGGAAGTCTTCTTGGGGTTCTGTTCGGACGGTGATCAACGGAAGAATCGCCGCAAAAGCAAATCGGATGTCAGCGGGCAAATCAGACGACGGGGCCGGTCACCTCGCGGCCCCGGACGGGAGGTGACAGGGGAATGGTGACAGGGGAATCCAGGCCGGGGAATCTTGGTATATATTCCTCTGTCCCCATTCCCCTGTCATCCCGCCGTTGATCGTGAGCTGCAAGAGCGGACCTTCTCGACGTCCTTCGCGTTGTACATCACGAAGTCGGGTGCGCGGCCGGGGATGATCGCCTTTCGGCTGGAGATGGTTTTGGGTTTGGGGCGGGGCATGGGGAAGCCAATTTTGGGGTAACCAGATCAATTCAGGCCGGGTGGCCCACGGAAAACACAGAACACACGGAACCTGAATTCGTTTCCGTGTCTTCCGTGTGTTCCGTGGGCAAATCAGGTCTGGCGATTGATTCGATCCGGCTCAGACGTGCAAATACGGAATCGTCATCGGACCCTCCGGCAGCACCGCCACCGGCACGTCGCCGAGGCGGCGGAGTTCCTCGGCCAATCGAGCGGTGATATCGGCGACAGGCTCGAGGTGGGCGCGGCGGACTTCGCCCGCATCGAGCCGGCTGTGGAGGCCCACGCGCGCCCGCTGCAGGATCAGCGCAAACAACTGCACCTGCCATTGGTCGAGGATGGGCGCGGGGGCGCGGCTGATCGTGTCGAGCATCGCGGCGGCGGACTCGTGCGAGAACAGAAACTGCCGGAAGTTGCCGTGCGCCGGAAAGCCGTCGCTGCACTCGGCCGCGGCAATGATCAAGCCCCCGGGCGCGACGATCTGCGCCGCGGCCGACATGCCCTTCACCGTCTGGTAGAGGTTCTGGTCGAGCGGGAAACCGCCGTTCGTCGTGATGACGATCGGAAACGGCTGCGGACAGGCGACCATCGCCGTCTGTTTCGCGAACGCGCACCCCGCGGCGTGGGCGTCCAGCACGTCTCCGCAGAAAAAGCCGGTGATCTCGCGCTGGCGGTTTTGGGTGACGTTGAGGCAGAAATCCACCGGCAAGAGCGAGCCGTTGGCGCGGATCTGCGCCTGGGTCGGATTGTGGTCCAACACGCCCCAGGTGCTGAGCGGATCGCCGATCACCTGCGCCCGATGATAATGCTTGATCGAGTCGATGTCGGCGACGGCGGGGAAGATGCCTTTGTACCCACCGGAGAAGCCGGCCATGAAATGCGGCTCGATAAAGCCCATGACGATCCGCCGATCCGCCTCGACGTAGGCACGGTTAAGATACACGGAGCGCCCATCCGCGGTGTGCCCGGCGGGTGCCAGCGTGGCCGGAGCGAAGGCGTCGTGATTGACGATCCGGTAGCGCTCGTAGATCGCGTCGCCCACCATGAGCCGCAATTCCGCCTCGGTGTTGGCGCGGTGCGAACCGGTGCCGTTGATCAGGACGAAGTTTTCCGCCGGCACATGCGGCAGCGCGGCAAACAACCATGGCAGCAACCGCTCGCGTGGGAGCGGCCGCGTGTGATCGGGGATGACGACCGCCACCCGTTCGTGAGCCTGGATGAGCTCCGCCAGCGGCTTGGTGCCGATGGGGCGGCGGGCCGCCGCGTGAAAGGCGCTCTCTTCGTCCAGCAGACCCGGGACGAAAATCGGCTCGACCACGTTCACGCGGTTCGAGGGGATCTCGAGTTCAAGACCGTGGCGGCCATATTGCAGGGTCGTCTTCATAGGTTTTCGCGCCGCGAAAACCTCGGGGAATCAAACGCGATCCGGCCGGGAGTTCCGCTGGAAGATAGTTTTTTCATGGCTTTTCGGACAGGTTGCCGGTGGGAGGCGAAAACGGTGAATTCGTCGGGCGACGATGACAAGCGTCGGCCGGACATCCGTTTTCCGCAGTTCCCTCCGGCGCCCGAATGTGCTGCTTTGGGCATCGCCGCTTCGCCATGATCTCTCTAAAATCTACTTCTTCCCGCCTTTCCTATCCGGCGCTGGGCAGCCTCGCGCTTTGCCTGCTGGTGTTTCCCGCCTGCAGCCGGCCGGAACCGACGACCACGTCTGCCGTTTCCGCGGCCAGCAAGGCGCCGGCGACCACTCCGGGGGCGACTCCGGCGGCAGTTCCCACCCCGGTGACCGCGGTGGCGGCGAATGTCGCCAAGGTCAAGGGCCGCTGGCTGCGTCCGGATGGCGGATACATTTTGGCGATTACCGCCATCGACGCCGACGGTCGCGCCGAGGCCGGTTACTTCAATCCGAGTCCGATCCGCGTCGCCTGGGCCCGGGTCAAGCCCGAGGGTGCGGCGATCAAGGTCGACGTCGAACTCCGGGATCAGAACTATCCGGGCTGCCTCTACAAACTCACCTACGTGCCGGAGAAGGACCATATGGTCGGCACGTATTTCCAGGCGCAGATGCAGCAGACCTACGAGGTCGAGTTTGTCCGCGAGCGATAATTCCAGGTTGCGTTCAAGCTGAGACGAATACCGGGCTTTTGCCGGAGCCTGCTGGCAGGCGATTGCACTGGTTTCGGAGGTGCATTATCGCTGAGTAGCCGTGCTTGAGCGAAGCGAAAGCGTGGCCGGAAGATCCTACGCGCCGTCGATGAATTGCCGGGCCCGCATCCAGTCCAGATAGGTCCGCGCGCACGCGTCGAGATTCTCGGCCGTGGCGCCGCCCCGCACGGGTGAACACATTTCGTAGACGGCGAGGCCGTCGAAGCCGCCGTCGCGCAGGCCTTTGAAAAACGCGGCGTAGTCGATGCAGCCCGTTCCGAACGGCACCGCGCGCACCCAGTCGGGCGACACGGGCTCGTAGTTCACGAGTTCGGGACGATAGCGATGGCGCGGCACCCGGATGTAGTCGGCGTTGGTTGTAATCACCGTGTGCGGCGCGGCCTTCCGGGCGGCCGCGTAGAGATCCTCACCGCGCAGCGCCGGCGACCACGCATCGAAACCGAGCTTGCAGTTCGGTCGATCGATGTCCGCCAGGAGTTCGAGCAACGCCGCGGTGTTCAAGCCGAGGTCGTGGTGATTCTGGATCGCGATGGTCACGCCGTGCTGCGCCGCGCGATCGCACATCTCGCGGATGGTCGCGACGCAGCGCTGCCACTGCGCCTGCAAGTCCTGGCCGTCGACCTCGTAGGCGGTGAAGATGCGCACGATCTTGGCGCCGAGCTGCGCCGCGAGGCGCGCGAGCGATTCGACATAGGCGATCTGAAATTCGATGACCGGCACCTCGCCCGCCAGGCCCGAATTCGGGGCAAGGTGGGTGTAACCCGCCACGATGTCGCACTGCACGCCCGCGGTCGCGAGGGCGTCGTGCAGTTTCTGCCGGAACTCCGGGCTGGCATCCAAGGGCGAGAGATGCGGCCGCTTGCCCGCCAGCATGATCGAGGAAAAGCCCAGCCGCCCGGCGCGCGTGATGAAGTCCGGCAAGCTCAACGAAGCCTGGCCCCAGAGGCCGGCATAACTGATCGAGAAGAGGCTGGGTGTCATGGCGGTTGTTTGTCGCGGGCTGGGGCGCAAGGCAAACCGAACCATTTCGGCCTCACCGTCGCCGGGGTGGTGGACTTGGCCACGCCGGGGATTCAGCGGACGGCCTTGACCGTGCCACCGGGAAAAAAACGGGGAAAAATCAAGTTGGGCTTCGCGGCCAGGTTGCCCCGATCGACCAACTGGAGGATGAGCCGGCTCAACCGGTGGTTGAAGGCGTTGTTCGCGATGCTGTAGTGCGCGATTGGCGGGCTGACGTTGGCGAACAGGTTGTCCTGGTCGCGGGCGATGAGCGACACCGTGTCGGGCACGGCCAGGCCGCGCTGGAGCAGATAGATGACGACAATGAAGACGTGCTGCGGCTTGGCCACGAGGAGCGCGGTGGGCGGCCGCGACGAGTTGAAAAGGGCATCGAGCTTGGCCGCGATGTTCGGCGCCGTGCCGTCGTGCCGCACCATGATCGCCACTGCGCGCGCCGCTTTGCTCCCGGTTTCAACGGCCTCGCGGAATCCCTGTTCGCTGGCCAATTCCCCGGCGCCACCCGAGTTGGGCACCACCAGCGCCATGCATTGGTGGCCCTTGCTGAGAAACATGCCGCCGGCGTGCCGGCAGACCGCCCGATAGTCGACGTCGAACGACGGCAGCTGAACTGAGGCGTGGCATGAACCCAGGACCAGCGCGGGAATGGAGTGACGGGCGAACCACTGCTGCAGCTCCCGGCGGAGTGAAATCAGGACGCAGCAATACACGTTCCGCTGGGTTACGAACTCCTCGAGCTTTCGGTGCCGCCCCGTCCCGCCCCGATTGGGACAGACGAAGATCTCAGTCTGAAAACCCCGCTCGGCCAGGTGCGCCTGCATTTCAACGACGCCGCGGTAAGCCGTGGCGGCCATCAGGGCGAGCGGCTCATGCGTCACGATGGCGACCAGCCGGTTGCGGGCCGCGCGGCCGCGCCGGCGGCGCGAAACAATGCGATTACGATGCCCGTGCCGGACCGTAATCAGGCCCGTCTGCGCAAGCTGATGCAGCGCTGCGTTCACCGTGGGACGGCTCACCTGCAGCAGTTCGCACAGGCGGCGTTCTCCCGGCAGAAAGTACGTCCAAACCTGTTTGTCGATGCCGGCGCGGATCGCCGCGGCGACCCGGCTAGCCAGCGACACGCGTTGAGGGATTTCAAGCTGCATCACGGCTGCATTGGTAGCGGAGTCTCGTTTGACGTTGCCAGCTCCAAACTGGCCGTCGCCACGGTACTGGCCAAGAGATTTTGCCAGAAGTTTCCTTTTGCTGAGGCAGCGGACGGAGCCTCAGCTCGCCGGGTCAGCATCGCGCCCAAACCAACTGTCCCCCATCATGTGCTTCTCGACTCAAGCCCAAGGCGGGCCCTCCCGATTCGCCATCATCGCAGGCTGGGTACTCGGCCGTCTCGTCACAGGTTTTGCCGTGGGGATGATCGGCATTCTTTCGGCGTTCGCGGCCGCCGACGGTCCGACCGTTGGCACGATCGAAGGGCGGGTTTCGAACGCCGCCACCGGAGATTTTCTCAACCACGCGCTCGTGACACTGGTCGGCACGACGATCAGGACGGTCACCAACAGTTTCGGGGAATATCGGCTGGCCAGTGTCCCGCCGGGCCCCGTGCAGCTTGCCGTTTCATTCTCCGGCATGGAGTCCCGGACGCTGAGCGCCGTCGTTTCGACCGGAGAAGTCCTGCGCCGGGATGTCGGGCTCGACTTCGTCGGCACCCGTCCGGCCGCGGACGTGATCCAGTTGGATACCTACACGGTCAGCGCCCGGGAATTGAGCGGCCAGGCAGTGGCGCTGCACGAGCAACGCACCGCCCCCAACATCAAGAGTGTCGTTTCCATGGATCAGTTTGGTGACATGGGAGAGGGCAATGTCGGGGAGTTTCTGAAATACGTTCCGGGCCTGAGCCTGGAATACGATCCCCAGCGGCCGGCGGCGGCCTCGGTTCGAGGCATGCCGGCAGATGGAACGATCATGATGTTAAACGGGGCGGAGGTTGCGAGTTCGCTGCCGGGCACGCGGACGTTCGACCTTGGCGTAAGTGCGAGCGGGAATGTCGACCGGGTCGAGATCTCGAAGGTGCCCACGCCTGACCTGCCGGCCAACGCGGTCGGCGGCACCATCAACGTGATCACCAAGAGCGGCTTCAGCCGCAGCCGGCCGCTGCTGAGCTATAATGCCTTCCTGACCGGTTCCGACGTGGGCGGACTGGGTCGCATCAACTACAGCCTGCGCCGACAGCCCGGTCCGGATCCTGACACCAGCGTCCCCCCCATCCGGCCGGCCTATAATCTTTCGTATATTCTCCCGGTGAGCAAGAAGCTGGCGTTTACTCTGGCGGTCGCGCAGTCCTTCCGCCCAAGCGAGATGCAGTTCATGTTCGCCATCTGGGACCAGGTAAACGGATTTCAAACGTATCACCGGCCAAGCTACGCCGTCTTCAACGAGGAGAGAACCCTGGGGGAAATTTCCGCAACTTGGAAAATCGACGAGAGGCAAACCCTGCAGCTTGGATTTCAAGCGACCTCTTCCGACGTCTACACCCGTCAGTTTCAGCAGATTGCGCAGATGGTGGGAGGGGGCGTGACGGGCGGTCCGACCTTCAGCCAGGGCTCGCTTCCCGCCACTGACACGGCGTCGCAAGCCGTGCCTTGGGTGACCCAGTATCGATCTTTGAAAGCCGGCAACGTGGCCTATCAGTTCGAAGGTTCGAAATGGAAGATCAACGCCAATGCCTCGTGGTCGGAGGCGGGGACCAGGCGCAAGGATACGGAGGACGGGTTTTTCGGCTCAGTTTCGAATACCCTTACCGGACTCAATCTGCGGTTCGATGGGGTCAACTCGGCTGCCCAGCGTACGGCCGCGGTGGTCACCGCCACCAACAGCGCGGGCAACCCGGTGGATATATATGATGGGAGCAATTATTCGATCACCGCCGCGAATTCCGCCGGGCCGCTGGAAAACACCAATACGGTCAAGCGCATCGAACTCAACGTGCGGCGCGAATTCGATGCCGGGGTGCCGCTCTCGATCAAGATGGGGGCATTGGTTTCGCGGAACTTGAGCGTCGCGACCGGCGGAGCCTTTGGCTACTCCTTCAGCCCGCCCGGAGGGGCCGCCGGCCAACGGGTCGGAAACTACGATCTCATCGACGAATCGTTTTCCGCCAGTCACTCGTTCAGCGGTGCGAACAGTCGGCCGGTGTCGATCAAATGGATCAGCCCCTACAAGCTGTACAACCTCTACCGCGCGCATCCCGAGTACTTTACCTTCAGCCTCGCCCAGCAGGCGAACCAGTACATCAGCAGGGTCAACACCTCAAAAAGACTGCAGGAGACCATTCCTGCCGGGTACGTGCGGGGAGACGTCAAGCTGTTCGAAAATCGACTTTCGCTGACCGGGGGCGTCCGTTTCGAACAGACGCAGGACGAGGGTTACGGTCCGCGCAACGACATCGGGGCGACGTACCAAAAAGACGCCCAGGGCAATTTTGTGCGGAATGCCGCGGGCCGGCTCGTGGCGATCTCGACGGACGCAATGGTCACGGCCAAATTGCGTTACACCGAACTGGGCACCCACGCGCGGCGGACCTACGAGGGATATTATCCGAGCCTGAACTCGAGTTTTGAGATCACGAAGGACCTGCTGGTGCGGGCGGCCTATGCGAAAACCATTGGGCGGCCGAATCTGTCCTTGATCATTCCCGGCCTGACGATCGCGGATCCCGACGCGACGGCGGCGCTGAAAACCATCACCGTGGTCAACACGGCATTGGCTCCATGGACGGCGAATAATTACGACCTGACACTGGAATTGTACAACGTAAAGGGAGCTACCGCCTCGATCAGCACCTTCCAGAAAGACATCAAGAACTTCTTCGGCACCATTCGCGCCCCGGCCGCCTCCGACCTGCTTGCCGAGATCGGCCTGACCGACGACTATCTGGGCTACGACATCGTGACCCAGAAGAACTTCGGCGCCGCCACGATCAAGGGCATCGAGCTGGCCTACCGGCAGTCGCTGGCGCCGTTTGTGCCGTCGTGGGCGAAGGGCCTCGAATTTCTTGGCAGCGCCACCACGCTCGCGTTGAGTGGTCCCAATGCGTCCGATTTCACAAAATTCTCGCCGCACGAGGCCAGCGGTGGGGTGAGTTATGTCCATCGCAAGTTCATCGCGAAGGTAAATGTTCAGCGCAGTGGCTGGATCCGGGGTGCCGCGGCGGCCGCCAGCGCCACGGTTCCATCGGGGGCGTATAACTACGTCGCGCCCCAGACCCGCGTCGATGTTTCGGCGGAATACCGGCTGACAAAAAACGTCTCCGTCTATACCAGCGTCCGGAATCTATACCACACGGCCAAGCGGCAGGGCATCCGAGGTCCGGCCATCCCTGCGTATACCGAGTTGAACTACTACCAGTTTACCGGCACGCTGCTCACGGTGGGGTTGAAGGGGCAGTTCTAATGCGATCCCGAAAACCAACAACCCGTGGGCGCAAAACCCACTCGGCTAATTACGTCGTTCAGTCGAAATGACCGGTAACTGCGTTCCCGCGAGGGAAGGTGGAGAGCAACCGGCTCCAAGACGA
>JBIJCX010000550.1:0-4126 GCA_044344465.1 Opitutaceae bacterium | reverse complement strand
ATCGGCAAATTCCTGCGTGATGGGAGCGCCCCCGATCATGACCTTGAGATTCGGCAGCTCGGCGGCCTTGAGGACGCGCACGGTCTCCTTCATCGCCGGCATGGTCGTGGTGAGCAGCGCGGAGAGACCGACCAGGTTGGCGCCATGCTCGCGGGCGGCGCTCAGGTAGCGTTCGGGGCTGACGTTGGTGCCGAGATCGACCACGGCGAAATTCGCCCCGCGCCACATCATGGAGATGAGGTTCTTGCCGATGTCGTGCAGATCCCCCTGCACGGTGCCGATGACCACGGTGTATTTTGGCTTGATGCCGGCCTGCACCAGCAACGGCTCGAGCAGCTTCAGCGCCTCCTTCATCGCCCGGGCCGCGATGAGCATCTCGGGCACGAAGATTTCGTTGCGCTTGAACTGTTCGCCGACGATCGCCATGCCGGGCACCAGGCCCTGTTCGACAATCGACTGCGGGCTCAGGCCGGCAGCCAGAAGTTCCTGGGTCAACCGCACGGTATCAACCCGTTTCCCGGCGGCAACGGCGGTGGTGAGTTCGGATAGCTCGGACATCCGTCATTTGTATGCTAATCCCCGGTCAAAGTAAATCGGAAGCTGCGGAGATGGATTGTCGTCGTCTGAAGGGGCGGTTTCATCACGATGCACCGGTTCCTGGTGGCTTTCGGTCGCCACCGGCGTCGCACCCGACCACCTGCCATTTCAAACCATGCTTTCCATGACTGCCCGCAACCTGGGCCCGGCCCGGCTCCATCTGGATCTGCCGGACGGGCGGCGGGAAATTGCCGTTGCCGCCGGCGATGAGTCGCTGCCGCTCTCGGAGTTGCTGGGCCGCCGCGGGTTTCCGCTGAATACGCGCTGCGGCGGGCGCGGCCTCTGCCGGGGTTGCGAGGTCGAGCTGCGCGCCGGGACGCTGCAGCGGCTCGCGGACGGCACGCGGGTGGAGTCCGGGGCCACGGCAGTTTTCAAATCCTGCCAGATCCGACTCACCCCGGGGGGAGACGTGGCGCTCGGCGTGCCGGCGCGCGCGCTGCTCCGGCACGAGCCGGCCGTCGTCACCGAATTTCGCAGCATGGTTTCGTGGGCCAGCGACCCGCTGGCGCCGCCGGCCCGCTACGGGGCGGCCGTCGACGTCGGCACCACGACGGTGGCCCTGCTGCTCTGCGACCTGCGATCGGGCCAGGTCCTGGCCGAGGCGTCGGCCTTCAACGCGCAGATTCGCTTTGGCGAGGACGTGCTGACGCGAATCCAGTTTTGCACCGGGGGAGCGGAGGCCGTGCAACAACTCCAGCACGCGATCGCGGTCGAGACGATTCAGGCGTTGCTCAACGAGGCCTGCACCCGCGCCGGACTGGCTCCGCGCGAGATCGGAGTGATGACGGTCGCCGGCAACACCACGATGCAGCACCTGCTCGCCGGCGTGGATCCAAGCCCGCTCGGCGTTTATCCGTTCCGGCCCGTGTTTCTCGAGCATCGCATCCACGCGCCTGGCGACCTCGGACTTGCCTTCGGGGAAGGATCCGCCGAGGTCCATCTCCTCCCCTCGCCCGCTTCCTACGTCGGGGCCGATCTGGCGGCCGGCATCGTCGCCACCGGGATGCTCTACGACGACGGTCCGGTCCTGCTCGTGGATGTCGGGACCAACGGCGAAATCGTCGCCAAGGTCGATCACCGCCTGATCGGCTGCGCCACGGCCGCCGGTCCCGCCTTCGAGGGCGCCGGGCTTTCGGGCGGCACGCGCGGCATCCGGGGCGCGATCGAGCGCGTGCGACTCGCGAGTGATCCGTTTGCGGCCGAAGTGGACGTCATTGGCCACGAGCCGCGGCCGATCGGCATCTGCGGCTCGGGGTATGTTGACTTCCTTTGGGAGGGCCGCCGCACCGGGATCCTCCAACCGAGCGGCCGCTTCGCCGACGATTTCGTGGCGCGGGCCGGCAACAGCGTCGCACCCGGCGAATACGGCCGGCGCCTGCGGCTCCACGCCCACGGCGTCTCGGGCCCGATCTGGGTTTCGGAGGTCGATGTCGCGCGCCTCCTCCAGGCCAAGGCCGCGATCGCCGCTGGCATCGCCACGCTGCTCGGCGTGCTCGGCACCGCGCCGGGCGAGGTCAAGGCCCTTTACCTCGCCGGCGGCTTCGGGCTGCACCTTTCGATCGAGCACGCCATCGGCTGCGGCCTGCTCCCGGGCTTCACCCCGGCGCAGGTGCAGGTGGTCGGCAACACGTCCCTTGGCGGAGCGTTTCTCGCGCTGAACGATCGCAGCCTGTTGACCGAGATGCAGACCGCCTGCGGCGCGATGGAGTACATCGAGCTCAACCTGCAGCCCGGCTTCGAGGACGCCTACATCGATCACCTCGCGCTGCCATGAAACCTGAGGCCTTACAGCTTGATTGCGCCAGCGCAGGCCGCCCGCTCGCGGGCGCGATTTCGGCGGGCGCCAGCGCGCCGCCGACTGCTTCACCCTTGGGTTTTCGAGAGGGCGAAATCATGCGCAACCGGCTACGGCCCGAAAACACCCCCTGGTTCGTCGTCCCGCCTTCAGGCGGAATCCGACGCATCCTCCGGCCGGTGCTCGCGCGCGTAAGCCACCATCGCGCGGAGGTTCTCGGGCGGAGTGAGCGGCGAGATCTCGCAGCCGGCGCCAACGATGAAATGGCGCCCGCAGATCTCGTGGCAACGGCGGCAGGCCGCGTAGACTTTCTCGGGCGTACCCTGCATCAGGTCGGTGATGGTGGAGACATTGCCCGCCAGCACGCGGTCCGGCCCGAGCCGATCGCGGGCAAGCTGCAAGTTCGCCGGAAAGTCGATTTCGTAGATGTCGGCCGGCAACTCCGCCATCTTGGCGAACAGCGCGTCAGTCCGCCCGCACATGTGCACGCGGCGCAGGACCTCGGGATGCCGCTCCCGCAGCGTCGCCAGCACGCGCTGCTGCTCAGGCCAGAGAAATTCCTCGTAGAGGCGCGGGCCAATCAGGCTCGCGGCCGCGTCGCTCATGCCCATGGTGTCGGCGCCGGCCGCGATCTGCGCCGGCGCGTACGCGATCGCGACGTCGGCGCAAAAGGCCAGCAGGTCGCGGGCGAAGGCCGGGTCATCCAGAAAATCCAGCATGATGGTGTTCACTCCGCGCAGCTCCGCGGCGAGCGCGAGCGGTCCCTCGATCCAGCCGACGATCGACATCCCGGGCCCGGCCGAACGGCGCATCAGTTCGATGGACTTGACGCGATCATGCATGCGGCCGCCGCCCAGCGGATCCGGCACCTGGAAGGTGCGCAGCCGCGTCTTGTCCGCCAGCGCCGCCCGATCCTCGTTGATCGCCGGCCCCTGATCCGTGAACCAGTCGACGCTGCCGTCTCCGGCAATGTCGATCACCTCGCGCGCGGGATCGGAGCACGTCAGCAGGCAGTCGAGCCCGAAGTCCGCCACGAGTTTCAACTGGGCCGCGGCCATCTGGCGGCCATCCCGAGTGTAGTCGATGAACGGCATGCCCGCATGCCGCGCGGCAAACATCATCGCCATCGGCTGGACCGGCAACCGGTCCACCGCCTCACCGCGGATGACGCCGCGCACGCGCTCGATCGAGGTCATGACAGGGTGATGAGCGGAGACACCGCCGGATTCAACCCCGCGCTGCGGCCACCCGCCCGAATCGGACCGGCACCCCGGCGCATTTTCGGGCCATGAAATCCATGTCCCCCAAGCAACGCCTGGTCGCCGCCCTCGACCGCCGGCCGACCGACCGCCTGCCCGTCACGACGCATCACCTGATGCGCTCCTATCTGGACCGATGCCTGCCGGGCAAAACCGACGGCGAGTTTTTCGCGGCCTTCGGGCTGGATCCAATCTCCTGGGTGCAGGCCCACCGGCCCGATCCGGCGTCGGGCGCGGAGTACGAACCGGGCCACGTGCCGGGATTCCTCGAGGCCCGGCGCATCGCGTCCGACACCTGGCGGTTCGAACACCAGGGCATCAGCGGCTGCGAATACGCCACGACGCGCCACGCCATCATCACGCCGCGCAAGACGCTGACGATGGAGCTGCAGAGCAACGAGTGCACGGCGTGGGTCTCGGAGCGCCTGATCAAGGAAAAAACCGACATCGACCTCATCGCCGAGTTCGCGCCCCA
>JBIJCX010000549.1:0-4133 GCA_044344465.1 Opitutaceae bacterium | reverse complement strand
GCTTTGCACGTGGTCAAAACGAGGACAAAAACCCTCACGACACTTCACGTGGGTTCGTTCACCGCCCATGAAACGCTTCTGCACTGCCCCCGTTGCGACACGCTTCATGGCGCGGAAGAGCTGAGCCGCCTGGCGCCTGCGGGCTGCACCTTCGGCTACGATGTGATGATTTTCGCCGGCAAGGCCCTTTTTCTCCGGCACCGCACGGCGGAGGAGACGGTCGAGGAATTGCGGCAACGCAACGTGCGCATCAGCGCCAGCGAGGTCGCTTATCTCGCCAAAAAGTTCGTGGTCTATCTGGCCCTCGCTCATCACCAGTGCGCTCCGCGCTTGAACGCTCTCTTGCGCGGCAACGGCGGCTACATCCTGCACTTGGATGGCACCTGCGAAGGCGGCGGCCCCATGTTGATGAGCACCCTCGATTCGCTCTCCCAGATTGTACTCGGCAATCGCAAAGTGCCTTCCGAAAAAGCCGCCGAGATCATCCCCCTCCTGCAGCAGATCAAGGCGCGCCACGGCTCCCCTGCGGGCCTCGTCCACGACATGGGTACCGGCATCCGCAACGCGGTCGACCAAGTTTTCCCCGGCATCCCTGATTTCATCTGCCATTTTCATTTCCTCCGCGATTTGGGCAAGGATCTGCTCGAAGCCGACTACGACTCCATCCGCGCTCGGTTGCGCAAGCACGCTCTCGCTTCGGACCTCCAGCCCCAGGCTCACCGACTGCAACCGGTGATCGACCACGAGCCCGGCTCAATCGACCTCCTTTGCCAAAGCGTACACGATGGCCCCCAGCAAAAGACTGCTCGATCGCTCCCCGGCTTGTGCGCCTACAGCCTGATCCACTGGGTGCTGGAGGGGAAAAAACAGGGCGATGGCTTGGGCTTCCCTTTTGATCGGCCCCATCTGCACTTGGCCAAGCGAGCGCTGCTCATTTCCACGCACCTCGACTCGCTCGACGCGACAACCGTAGCGGGAGCCTGGAAGGACCGCCGCCCCTTGTTCCAGTTGTCCTGGATGCTGCGGAAACTGCACGCAGACTCCGCCCTGCAAAAATCAATCGCCACGCTCGAGACCAAAATCGCAGTCTTCGACCAATTGCGCAGCGCCATGCGGATCGCCGAAACCGGCGGCTCCTCCGGCCTCAACTCCGGCCACGAAGCGCTGCCCATCGGCCCGATCAAGCAGGCCGTCTTGGCCTTTCGCAAAAACCTCGTCTCCCGCCCCGACTATGCCGGCGCTCAACACTGGCAGCGCTTGATTGCACCAAATCGACAAGTACTCCGAAAAACTCTTCGCCGACCCCATCATACTCCACACTCCAAACGGATCCCTGCCGCTTGAACCTCTCGTGAGTTCCGCTGAAATGTCGATTTGGGGATCACTTCGCTGCACCTGTGGCTTTTGCACGGATAATATCACCCTTTTCACCCACCGCCACAAATGCGGGAGCTATCCATTGGTTATTGGACTATCGCGCATTTGCCCAGACTGCCACGAGCTACGCTGCCACGTGCAGCATGACGGCGTCGAATGCGGTACTTGCAAGAAAACCTGCGTCAGGGTGAAGACCCAACTAACCGCTTCCAGTGGAAGAGACGGCTGAAAGCGGAACAGGGGACACGTGCCGGCACAATTCCGAATTTTTTGCGCCGCAAAAACCTCTTCACTCGCTGCTCGCCGCCTTCAAATCGAGGGCGACGAATTTCAACAGCTCGTCGTCGCGCATTTCCGTGAGCGGGATTTCCCCGCCGTCGGAGAGCACGTCCGCCGCCAGCGATTGCTTGTCGGCGATCAGCCGGTCGATCTTCTCCTCGACCGTGCCGCGGCACACGAATTTGTGCACGAGGACGTTTTTTCTCTGGCCGATGCGGTACGCCCGGTCGGTGGCCTGGTTCTCCACCGCGGGATTCCACCAGCGGTCGAAATGGATCACGTGGCCGGCCTCGGTAAGGGTGAGCCCGGTTCCGCCCGCCTTGAGCGAGAGGATGAAGAACGGCGGGCCGTCCTCACGCTGGAATTGCTCCACCAACCCGCGGCGATCCTTCACCCCCGTGCCTCCGTGCAGCACAAGCCCGGTGCGTCCGAAGATCCCGGCCAGAAAGTGCTGCAGCGGGCCGGTCATTTCCCGAAACTGCGTGAACACGAGCGCCTTTTCCTGGCGCGCCGAGATTTCCCCCGCCAGTTCGCCCAGCCGCTGGAATTTCCCGCTCGCGACCGGATCGTAGTCGCCGCCGCCGAGCCACTGCGCGGGATGGTTGCAGAGCTGCTTCAGCCGCATGAGCGTCGCAAGCACCACGCCGCGGCGCTCGATCCCTTCGACGCTCGCCAGCTTCTCCGCCAGTTCGCCCACCGCCTGCTCGTAGAGAACGGCCTGACGCTTCGTGAGCCCGCACAGGGCGCGCATCTCCGTCTTGTCCGGCAGATCGGTGATGACGCTGCGGTCCGACTTCAAGCGGCGCAGAATGTAAGGGCGCACGAGCTGCCGCAGCGGGGCGAAGGCGCCGGGTTCCGCGCGCTGCGCCAGCCGTTTCGTGAAACGCGTGAACTCCGCGGCGCTGCCCAGCAGGCCCGGGTTGAGAAAGTCGAAAAGCGACCAGAGATCGCCGAGGCTGTTCTCGACCGGCGTGCCCGTCAGGGCGATGCGCACCGGCGCCTTGAGTTCCTTCACCGCGCGGGTCTGACGCGCGCCCGGATTCTTAATCGCCTGGGCTTCGTCGAGAATCACCAGGCTCCACTCGGGGCGGCGCAGCCATTCCTGCTTGAGCAGCATGCCGTAGGTGGTGATCACCAGATCGAGGCCGGCGAAGGTCTGGCCGGAATCGGCCGCCGCCGCCGCCAGCCGCTCCGCATCGGTCTCGGACGGATGCGCGGCGAAGAGCCGCAGGGTCGGGGCAAAGCGCGCTGCCTCGGCCAACCAGTTGCCGAGCAACGAGGCGGGCAGCACCAGCAACGCCGGCGCCGCGCCCGGCTGCTCGGCGCGAACATGAAGCAACGCCGCCAGCACCTGCACCGTCTTGCCGAGCCCCATGTCATCGGCGAGGCAGGCCCCGAGCCTGAGCTTCGTGAGAAAACGCAGCCAGTGCACGCCCGCGATCTGGTAGGGCCGCAGCGTGGCCTGCAGTCCCGGCACCGCCAGCGTCGCGCCCGGGACGGTGGGACGGCGCAGCTCGGCGAGCGTTTGCTCGAGCCAGGCGCCGGCGCGCACACTCGACCATGCGCGCACATCCGCCTCCGCGGCCTCCGGCGCGCCCCCACCGGGTTGCGCACCCGCGAGCAGCCGCAAGCCCTCCGCAAACGATACGCCTCCCTGCTTGCGCCCCGCTTCGAGGGTCTTCCAGTGGTCGAGCACCGTTTGCAGCTTTGACCGGTCGACCTCGACCCACCTGCCCTTGAGCAACACGAGCCCGGCATCGGCCGCGGCGATTTTTTCCCACTCCTCCGCACTGATGGCCTCGCCGTCGAGCGTCAGCGCCGCCTTGAAATCAAGCAGCGCATCGAGCCCGAGGCCCGCGGCCCGGGCGCCGCCGACCGTGACGCTCACCGTCGGGCGCGGGGCGCGGCCGCTTTTCCACCAATCGGGGATGCGCACCAACAGTCCGCTGTCCTCGAAGCAGGGGATGTCACGCAGGAACCGGTGCGCCTCGCGGGCCGTCCAGGCCTGTGGTTGAAACACGCGCTGCGAATCGACCAACTCCCGGGCGAGCGCGCTTTTCTCCGCGGCGAGCTGCACCGGGGCGAGCAAGGCGAGCAGCGCGGTGCGGTTGCGCGCGCCGGCATACTCCTGCAACGCGCGGCCGAGCGGCAGGTATTGTGGCTTCGCCTGCTCGGAGATGCGATGCGTGTACGTGGCCAGAAAGGCGAACGGTCGATCCGGATCGCGCTTGTTTTCGGCGAGGTGGAACGTCACGCGACCGACGAGATGCCAGAGCGGGTTTTGCGCCTTGAGCCAGGCTTGGGCTCCGGCTCCGGTCGCGCGGATTTCCGCAAACGCGAGCGCGTCGAGTTCGCACCAGAGTGCCTGGAGGGTTTCCGCCCGCAGGTATTCCGCCCCCGGCATCGGCGGCGCGTTGTCGGCGAGCGCCGCGAGCTCCTCGTCGGGGGGCGGCGCGAGCGAGACCGCGTGCGCGAGT
>JBIJCX010000215.1:0-14113 GCA_044344465.1 Opitutaceae bacterium | reverse complement strand
CGCTTGGACGTCCAACGACGCGGGCTGAAGCTCCGCGCCACGGTGAACGCCAGCGGAACCATATCGTCGCGAACTGCGATGATCAGTATGGTTCCAGGCCTCGCGACGCGGCACCCTCGCCGCGCCTGGCACACCCTTGGGGGGGCGTGCGCTGGCCTCCGCCGAGGAGCAAAAACCAGCATATAATCGACAAATAACGCCCATTGTCCCCGGCCGTTTTGCCGTAGGCTTGGCCGGATCCGGACCGGGACGACAGCGCCGTTTCGGTCCCCGCCTTCACCATCGTCAACGCATCGAGCGGAGCCCCACGGCGGGGCCGGCAAATCGGACCGCAGCGCACGCCCTTCAATTCCAAGCACCAGCCCATCCTGACCAACGGAGAACCCATGAAATCAGTCCACCAATCCGCCGTCGCCGCACCCGGCACCAGCCGGCGCGAATTTCTCCGGACCTCCGTGGTCGCCGCATCCGCCGCGACGGCCGGCACGCTCGACGCCGCCCGCTTCGCCCGCGTCGCAGGCAGCGACATCCTTCGCGTCGGGCTGATTGGCTGCGGCGGTCGCAACGCCGGCGCGGCCGTCCAGGCGCTGACCGCCGATCCCGGCGCCCGGCTCGTCGCCGTGGGCGACATCTTCCAAGAGCGGATCCAGGACAAGCTGGCGGCGATCCGGCAGAAGAAGGGTGATCAGGTGCAGGTCGACCGGGAGCACTGCTTCACCGGCTTCGAGGCCTACAAGAACGTGATTGCGAGCAGCGATGTGGTGTTGATCGCCAACGCGGCCAAGTTCCATCCCCTGCACACCCGGGCGGCGATCGAAGCCGGCAAACATGTCTTCGTGGAAAAACCCCACGGGATCGATCCCGCCGGCGCCCGGCTGATGCAGGCCGCCTGCGCGCTGGCCGCGACCAAGCAGCTGTGCGTGGTGTCGGGACTGCAGAGCCGTTACCACGAGGGTTATGCCGAAACCGTAAAGCGGATACACGACGGCGCGATCGGCGACATCGTCGCTCTCGAGGAAAACTTCCTCCGCGGTCCCTACGGCGTGGTGGCCCGCCAGGCCGGGTTGAGCGAACTCGAGTGGCAATGCAGCACGCAATATCACTTCCCGTGGCTCTCGGGCGACGACGTGCCGCAGTCGCTCGCCCACAATCTCGACCGCTCGAGCTGGGTGCTGCACGAGCAGGCGCCGGTCAAATGCCACGGCCTCGGCGGACGCTCGGCGATGATCGAGCCGATCTACGGCGCCGTCTTCGACCACCATTCCGTCATCTATGAATTCGCCAGCGGCGTGCGCATCTATGCCTTCTGCCGCACGACGACGGGCTGTTACAACGAGAACTCGAGCCTGATCCTCGGCACCAAAGGGCGCGCGTCGCTCCTGAGCGGCCGCATCTGGGGTGAAAACAACTGGCGCTGGGAGGGCACCTGCAATCCGTACCAGATCGAGCACGACAGACTTTTCGCCGCCATCCGCTCCGGCCACCCGATCAACAACGGCGATTACATGGTGCGCAGCACGCTCATCACCGCGATGGGCCAGCTCTCCTGCTACACCGGCAAGGAGGTCACGTGGGAGCAGATCAACCGTTCCGAATTCCACTACCCACCCAAGCCCGAAGAGTGCCGCGATGGCATGGAGCCGCCGGTGAAACCGGACGCCACCGGCAGCTATCCGGTGTATGTTCCCGGTCGAACTTCACTGACCGGTTGAAACCATGAGTGCCACCCGGGGTCGTTTCCCCCCCGCCCTCAAGCACCCGCTGGACGCCCTGTTCGCCCCGCGGTCCATCGCAATCGTTGGGGCCACCGACTCGCCGGACGGCGTGGGGACGGCGCTGGTGCGGAACTTGAGCAGCGGCCCGTTCAAGGCGGCGCTGTTCCCGGTGGATCCCGCGCGCGCCGACGTGCTGGGCATGAAGGCCTACGCGAGCCTGGCGGCGATTCCCCGCAAGATCGATCTCGCCATCATCGCCCGGCGATCTCCGGAGGTGCCCGATGTGATCGATGAATGCGCCGCGCTCGGAATCCCCGGCGCACTCATCGTCTCGGCGGGGTTCAAGGAATGCGGCCCCGAGGGCGCGGCGTTGGAACAGAAAATCCTGGCGACCGCCCGGCGGGCGGGCATCCGGATCATCGGACCGAATTGCCTCGGCGTCATGATGCCGCACACCGGCCTCAACGCCACCTTCGCGGTCGGCATCGCCCAACCGGGCCACGTGGCCTTCATCAGCCAGAGCGGCGCGCTCTGCACCGCGATTCTCGACTGGAGCCGGCGCGAGAACGTGGGCTTCAGCGCCTTCGTCTCGGTCGGTTCGATGCTCGATGTGGGCTGGGGCGATCTCATCGACTATCTCGGCGACGATCCCCGCACCCACAGCATCGTCATCTACATGGAATCGATCGGCAACGCGCGGGCCTTTCTTTCCGCCGCCCGCGAGGTCGCGCTCACCAAGCCGATCATCGTCGTCAAGGTCGGGCGCACGGACGCGGCCGCCCGCGCCGCCGCATCGCACACCGGTGCGCTCACGGGCAGTGACGAGGTGCTCGAGGCCGCCTTTCGACGCACCGGCGTCCTGCGGGTCGACACCATCGAGGATCTTTTCGACATGGCCGAGGTGCTGGCCAAGCAGCCGCGTCCGCGCGGCCCACGGCTGGCCATCGTGAGCAACGCCGGCGGTCCCGGCGCGCTGGCGGTGGACCGCCTCGCGGCGGCCGGCGGGCAGGCCGCCCCGCTTTCGCCGGCCACGCTGGCGGAGCTGGACCGGTTGCTGCCACCGCCCTGGAGCCACGGCAATCCGGTCGACATTCTCGGCGACGCCGATGCAGCGCGCTACGCCGCCGCCGTGGATATCGTCGCTCGTGACCCCGCCTGCGACGGCGTGCTCGTCATTCTGACGCCCCAAGCGATGACGGACGCGAAAGCCACCGCCGAGCGGATGAAATCGTTCGCCGCCCTTGCCGGCGGCAAGCCGCTGCTCGCGAGTTGGATGGGCGGGCCGGCATTGGATGAGGGCAGGGCCATCCTCAACGCGGCCCGCATCCCGACGTTTGAATATCCCGACCGGGCGGCGCAGGCCTTCGACTACATGTGGCGCTATAGCGCAAACGTGACCGCGCTCTACGAAACGCCGGTGCTCTTCGACCAGGCCATGGCGTCGCCCGGACAGCGAGAACGGGCCGCGAAGATCATCGCCGCCGCCCGCAAGCAGCATCGCACCCTCCTGACCGGGCATGAATCAAAACAGATCCTCGCCGCCTATGGTATTGCCACGGTGGACAGTTTTCCCGCCACGACCGAGGACGCGGCCGTGGCGCTCGCGGCCAAGATCGGATTTCCCGTGGCGGCAAAACTCCATTCCGAGACCATCACGCACAAAAGCGACGTGGGCGGAGTACGGCTCAATCTCCGCCACGCCGCCGACGTGCGCTCCGCCTGGCGGGCGATCAAACGGGCCGTCACGGAAAAGGTCGGGGCCCACCATTTTCTCGGCGTGACCGTGGAGCGGATGGTCCCAGCGGACGGATATGAGCTGATCCTCGGCAGCAGCATCGACCCCCAGTTGGGACCGGTGCTGCTTTTCGGTGCCGGCGGCCACCTCGTTGAGATCCTGCAGGACCGCGCGCTCGGCCTGCCCCCGCTCAACGCCACGCTCGCCCGGCGGCTGATGGAGCAGACGAGAATTTATCGCGCCCTCAAGGGCTTCCGCGGCCGCCCGCCGGCGGATCTGCCGGCCCTGGAGCAGACGCTGGTGCGATTCAGCCAACTCGTGGCGGAACAACATTGGATCAGCGAAATCGACATCAACCCGTTGTTCGCGTCAGCCGAAAATTCAATCGCCCTCGATGCCCGGATCATCCTCCACGCTTCCAGCCTGAAGGAGAGCCAGCTGCCCAAACTCGCGATCCGACCCTATCCGCACCAGTATGCCGGCACCTGCACGCTGATGGACGGGACGCGGATCGGCACCCGGCCAATCCGCCCCGAGGATGAACCCCTGATGGTGAAGTTCCACGAGGGACTGTCTGATCGCAGCGTCTATTACCGTTATTTCGCGCCCCTGCCCCTGGAGCAACGCATCGCCCACCCGCGCCTCGCCCGCATCTGCTTTGTCGACTATGATCGCGAGATCGCCTTGGTCGCGACGCATGAGGGATCGAAGCACGGTCAGCCCGAGATCCTCGGTGTCGGACGGCTCTGCCGGAAGCGCGGCAAGAACGAGGCGGAGTTCGCGCTGCTCGTCAGCGACCACTGGCAAAACCGCGGGCTGGGCACCCAACTCTTGAAGCGACTCGTCCGCCTTGGGCGCGAGGAAGGCCTGGACCGGATTTCGGGCACGATTCTGCCCGAAAACCACGAGATGCGCCACGTCTGCGAGCGGGTCGGCTTTCAGATCCTCACCTCCGCGGACCATACGGAGTGCGAGGCGGTGTTCACACTGTGAGCCTGGCGCCCCTCACAGCCGGCTGAGGATCTGCAGCGCCTTTTCCTCGTAGCTTTTCTGCCATTCCGGCGCGAGGAGACAATCGCTGTCCTCCTGGGCCCGGCCAACATTCTCGAGTTGTTCCGCCGTTGGCGAATAATAGATATACCCGTTGGAGTATCCGGCGACAAACGTACGCGGATGCGGCGACGCCTTCTTCAGGTTGAGGCCAATCTGCACCGTCAGTTCGCCGGGAAAGGTGACCAGCCGGAAATCGCCGATGCGCAGGCCCATCACTTCCACGTCGATCGTTTTTCCGGCGGCCTGGTTCCGGGCCTGGTGCCTCCTCAAGAGCGCCAGATTCACGTTCATCCGGCTCAGCTCCTCCATGATGTAGATATTGGCGGTATAATCCTGAATCCGCTTCCGGTTGTCGGCATCCAGCGTGAGCAGATCGCTCCGCCCAATCATCTGGTCGTGCATATAACGGTGCGAATAGGACGCGGGGTAGTCGGCGGAATAGTTGTATTTCACGACCAGGGGCAGGTACATCTTCAGGTTCAACATTGTGCCCCGCAAGGACTGCACCAGCTTCGCCTGTTCCGCCTGCAGGGATTCGATGCGCCGCGCATGGTCGGCCCGCGGCAGCACGAGCCGCTCGTTGATCACCTTCACCACGTCGCTCGCGGCCGTCTGGATCGAACGGATGGCGCGCATCGTGCTGAGCCCGAGCAAATTTCCCAGCGGTTCGGCGTCCCGCGGGATGGAGACGTCTTTGTACAGCACCGGATTGATGTCCCCGCCGCAGCCCTGCACAAACAGTGCGACGGCCCCGTGGCTCAAGTTGTCCTCGATCAGCTTGGACGCATACCCAGACATGTCCGCCGAGTTGCCGCCGTTGGGCACCGACTGGATGGGATGGCAGGCAAAGTTGTACACGACGGCGAGCGTTTGTCCGTTCTGGCGATCGAACCGGAGCACGCCAATCTCCGGGTCGACCGGGCCAATGCCCGCCACCTGTTCATCCGGCGGCAGGGCGTACGCGTGGCGAACATCCGCCTCGCGTCCATTCTTCAGTCTCACGCGGCGGTTTTCCATGATGCGGTCCTCGTGTCCGCTGCCGACGCCGACCGTGACCGGCACCAAGTTGCCCCACGCCTCCTTGACCGCGGCGATCGTCCGCTGCTCGACATCGGCGCAGACCACCCCGTGGCAGTGGCTGGCATTGAAAAGAATGTTCGCCGGTTCGAGCTTCAGGTCTTTTTTCAACTGCGCGCGCACGTTGGCGACGTAGTCGTTCTTGATCGTGCCGATTTCAGCCACCGCGACCGCATCCACGGTGACGATCACCGCCCGCGTCGTCGCGTTGCCGACGACCAAGGCCTTCACGAACAGCGGATCGTTGACGAGCGGCACATCGCGATTGGTGATGTCCACTTTCGCGGCTCCCGCCCAGAGCTGGGGCGCGGGGGCGGCGGTCAGCGGCGATCTCCCTATCGCCACGCCGATGGCGATGAATGCTGTCAGCTTGAGGAGGAAGGGAATTCGGACGGTCTTCATGTAGATAACCAAGATGGTCGCGGACAAGTTTGAGTGGCGGATTCGACCTGATCAATCGCTGGAGCCTGAAAGGATCGCATCAGTGAGCGGGGATTCCCCTCGCCCGCAACGTTGGGCGCAGGGCAAATCCCAGCGCGCCGGCTGGACCCCGAGATCGACCGGGCGGTTCCAGTTGGTGCTCAATAACGCCAGTTGATGCCTCCCAATACCTGGGGGCCCGTCCGGAAATTCCGGCCCCGGCGCCCGCCTTCGAATTCCTGGGACAGCTCCTGCACGTCGAAGATGTTCCAAGCGTCGAGATAGACGGAGAAGTTCTTGTTAATCTCGTAGACGGTTTTGATATCCGAGATGCCGGTCGCCCGCCGGTAGTTGAGCCGCGCCTGGGCGGCAGAGACGCCGACGAGGCGGCGGCCCACGTAGTTGTACTGGAAGCGAATGGTAAGCGGAAACCGGATATATGACACGCCCGCGTTGGCCGTCTCGGGAATGAAACCGGCCACCTTCGTCGTCGACACGGTCCCGCCGTAATCGCCCTCGGTCTCGTTCCGCGAGTAATTCGCATACACGCCAAAACCCTTCCATACGCCCGGCAGGAAGGTGAATTGCTGCTGGTAGGCGAGCTCGAATCCCCTGACCCGGGCGGCCCCGCCGTTGAACTGGCTGGAAAAAGTATAGCCCGTGTATTCCGCGTATTCGCCGGTGTTGCCCTGGATGATGTCTCCGCTGCGGGTAAAGATGAACTGCTTGATTTCCTTCAAGAAAACGCCGGCGGAAAATACGCCAACCGGTTCGAAATAGTATTCGACGCCCAGGTCGAAATTGTTCGCGTGTTGCGGTTTGAGGCTCGGATTGCTGATCACGAGGCTGCGACGGATGTTGTCGACCGTCGTGTTGGGAATGAGCTGGCCGATCGCGGGGCGTCCGATGTTCGTGGAGTAACTGGCGCGCACGAGCAGGTTGTTCGACACGTTGTACTTGAAATGCACGCCAGGGAAGACTTCCCGATAGTCACCCTTGGCCTTCTGGCGCCCGCTGTATTGGGCCGTGGTGCGGCGAATGATCTCCGCGGTCGTCAACGGCCCGGCAAAGGCGGCCCGCAACGCGGCTTCCGCCGGCGTGACTTCGTTCTTCGCCCCATCGCCCTCCGTCTTGGTTTCCTCCACCCGCAGCCCGGCCGTGATCTGCAGTTTACCCAATTCGAGATTGCCCATGATGTACGCAGCGTTGATCGACTCCTCGAACTTCTGCCGGGCGGCCAAGGCGGTCCTCGTCCTGAGTTCAACGTCTTCAACAAAGAGCGCCGGCGTGTCCCGCACGCCTGTTTCAAGGCTGGATCCCGGCTTATAGCTGCCGCCCGGATTAAACCCCCAGGTCGCCCAATTCAGGGTCGGGAGCAACGGGTACTTGTCCAAGCCGCCCCAACGTCTGATGTCGGGGTTGACGAATTGCGCGAGATTGTCGTCGTTGATCCCCGTGGCCGGATTCAGGCCGGTCACGCCATCGCGGCCGACGTAGTTCCAGCGAAACTGATCGGCAAACAGGTCGCGGTTCTGCGTCCGAAGGCGCACGCCGGCCTTGACCCACATCGGCACCACCGTCTCAAAGCTTTTCTTGATATTGATCGCCGCCCCCTCAAACGCATCCTTGCCCTGCGCCACCCGCAAATCCCGCCGGACGGTGCTGTAACTGTTCGGGTTGGTGATATCGGGTCCGCCGGTCTGGGTCAGCCTGGGCAGATTCGGATCCCCGGTATCCTCGAGGCGCAGTCCAATCCCCGTCGCGATGATATTGGTCTGATCATTATGCGGATAATTGGTGGTCGAGACCGACTTGTACAAATTGTAATCGACATCCAAACCCCTGAATTTGTGCACGGCGCCGATTTCCGCATGCACCGATCCCACATGTTTCCATTCGAATGAACTGTTGGCCGTAACCGTGCTCGCAGGTATTGCGCGCCACTCGGTCACGGTCTTGGTATAGCCCGGCACAATCCCGCCGGCACCGGTCAGATTGCCCGCGGCATCCCGGGTCGCGACCGCCTCCGACGTGGCATAGTCAATGTAGTGGTTGAAAGACGGCTCCAACATCCGGTTCCGGGTGACGTTGCCGTAAAACCGGGTGCTCTCGCTGAGTTTGTAATCCAGCTTCAGTCCCCCGCCCCAGCGGGTTTGCTTGTGGTAGTAATCTTCGGTGCCAAACCGGAAAGTGTACGCCGGGTCTTCAAGTTTATTCTCGTAGCTTCGGCTGGTCGCCGGAGTCGGGGAATAGTGCGACCGGTTGCCGTAATTCAAGCTCACGCCGAATTTCTCGCCGAAAACCTCCGAGTAAGAGACCGCGTAGGCGCGCAGGGGGGGCTGGCCGAACCCAGGCTGTACCCGGTAGATCGCCCCGACTTGTCCGCTGAGATGCCGGCCTTTGCGGTCGAGAGCGCTCTTCGAGACCATGTTCACGGCCCCGCCGATCGAATCGGCGTCCATGTCCGGCGTGGGCGATTTGACGACCTCAATTCGACCGATCGAGTCCGCGCCAATCGCCGTGAACTGGAATTCCCGCGAGGATCCCGCCGAGGCAGACTGGGCCAGCCGGTTGCCGTCCATCGTGATCGAGTTGAGGTTGTGGTCCAGACCTCGAATGCGCACGTAGCGGATCGCGCTGCCATCGGTTTCTCCCTGCACGCCGGGCAACCGGGCGAGCAAATCGGCCGGGTTCGCTCCGAGGCTGCCAAAAGCATCCGTCGACACGATGCTTTTCACCCCGGTTGAAAGCCGCTGCATCGTGATGGCGAGCGCGTTGCCTTCCCGTTCACCCGAGACCACGAATTTGCCCATCGTATAGATGTCGGACGTCAGGCCAACATCGCGGCTGGACTGTGCGCCAGCCGCCACGGCCACCGATAACACCTCTGGATTCAGCCCGGTATAGGACACGGCCAGATTGACCGGCCCGGGAGCGACCTGGGAAAACCGATAGATGCCCTCGGCATCCGTGAAAGCGACCTGACCCGAGCCCTGGACTTCAACCCGGGCACCTTGGAGGTGTCGCCCCGTGGCGGTATTGGAGACCCGGCCGGTGATGGATCCAGCTTGCTGGATGCTCCCATCGGCCGGCCGGCTGTCTGCGGCGCGCACTCCGGGGGATGGCGCAAGCGCCAGGGCAATCCAACCGATCAACAGGGCAGGTGGGTTCTTCGTATACATAGCTTCGGGGTTCTTTGTGGGCGGCTGATTTCCGATGGGGGAAAACTGCCTCCGGTGGGGAGGAGGCACTGGCGCGACGCATGCGAAGAACGCAAGTTGTCACGCGCAGCAGGTTGCGAATAGCCGCACCTCGGTCCGGCGTCTGTCAATTCGATTCTACTTCCCGACTCGCTTCGAGAAAGGATCAGCGACCGCTTATTCGCGTTCAACGGGCCGCCCAAAGTGGTCATATTTTGGGGCTTGGAGTCGACGCGGGGGCGACATCACCGCGCGTTGCCGCGCGAAAGGCGCGCAAGCCGAGATTGGAGTCGAAAGGTGGCATTTACCAAGTGGGTGACCCGCGGCAGCTACCGGGCGTACAATTTCCGGTCGCCGAAAAGCACCAAGTGCAGCACGGGAGCGATCGCGCACGCCGAAACGAACGACGGACACGCGCGGCCGCGATGAACCTGAATTTCGCATTCATCACTCGCTGGCGGCTGTGGCGACGAGCGCCAGCGAGTGGCTCGTTCGAGGGAACGGCTGAATCGGCAACGAACCGGAACGGGCCGCGAATCTGCGCGGTGTCCAACGCGCGAAACCGCGGCGGCAGTTCCGCCAGCGCACCGTCACTGCCTGAACCACGCCGAAAACGCCGCGTCGCGCCAAAGCTGCCCGGCGAGCAGATGATAGCCATCGGTGAGCGGATGACTGGCGTCCGCATAGAGTAAGCCCGGCAATGCATCCGGAACGACATGGGGCACGCGCTGCGCCGCGAGCCAAACCGCCACGCCGTCACGAAGCTTGCGATACGCCGTCTGGTTTTCCGCTGTCATCATGTGCTCGTTGAAAGGCCCGACGAGCACCAGCACATTGTTGCCGCGGACCCGGAGGAGGCTGACGAGGCGCTGGAAGGCGCCCCATTGGAGTGAACGTTCCAGCGCAACCCATTCGAAGCGGGTTGGGCCCTCGCCACCCGCGGTCCACGGCCGGTGCCGCCGGCTCGCGGGCCCGCGCTTCGGGTCATCCACCGGCGCGGCGGGAACGGTCAGCGTGATCTGGCGCAGCGGATTCCGGTAGGCATTGGTCCGGCGCGGCGGGTTGCCACCATCGTCCGCCAGCGTCCAGGTCAGGATGTTCTTCTGCTCGAAGTAGGCGTCCTGCACGTGGCCGATCCAGGAAAGGAAACGGATGTTCCGTTCGAGGCTGGCGCCGAGCCGGTCGCTGGCATCGGCCTTGTAGGCCGGAACCCGCGGCACGAACTGCGGCAAGAGTCGCGGATGGTTGACGTCGCCTTCCTGCTCGACCTGCAGGTCCGCCTTCGGGCTGCTCAGCCAAAGCAGGTTGCAGTGAAGCAAAACGGTTCGTCCCCGCAGCGATGCGCCGTAGTGCTTCACCAATCCCTCCAGCGCGAGCGGGAACAGGCCGTTGACACTGGCATTGACGAACCGGTTCGTCTCGCCCGCCTCGCGGTTCAGGAAGTGCGAGAGCGTGCCGTCGGGCCGAACATACTCGCCCCACATGACGGAATCGCCGAGCACGACGACCTGCTTCGCGCCGTCCAGCCGCTCGATCCGCCGCTCATACAGCCAGTAGTCTTTGCTCAACGGATACGGAATCCGGTAATCTGGGCCGGAGTCGAATCGCTCGATCTTCTTCCAGACCCGCGGCGTCAGCACCATGACCAGCGCCACGACGCCGAACACCACCGCCCAATGGCCCGCGCCGAGGCGGACCTCGTTCACGAACGGCGTGTCCTGCAGCGGCGGCGGTGTCGGATGGTCGCTCATGTCAGAACTGGAAATAGATGAACGCCTTTCCCCCCGTCGAAAACAGGCACAGGTAAAGCACCATGCTCACCGCCAGGCCGACGCGCACCACGTCGGCCTTCAACACCTCGCGCAACCGCGACTCGTGGAGGAACTGGTAGAGCCACACCAATCCGACGATGCCGGCCATGAGCGCTGGCATCTGCGGGTCGCGCCAGGCGGACGCAAAGATGCGTCCGAGGATCAGCAGGGCGTCGCCGGGTGTCTCGGCGCGGAAGAAAACCCAGGTGAAGCAGACGAACGCGAACACGCCGAGCTGCTTGGCCAGCTTCGGCACGCGATCGCGGTAGAAGGCCGAGCGCTCGAGTTCGCGCGTCGCCATGACCCCGATGGCGTGCAGCGTTCCCCAGATGGCAAACGTCCACGCCGCCCCGTGCCAGATGCCGGAGATCACGAAGGCGAGGAAAAGATTACGGTAGGTAATGAACGTGCTGTGCTGGTTGCCGCCGAGCGGGATGTAGACGTAATCCCGAAACCACGACGAGAGGCTGATGTGCCAGCGCCGCCAGAAATCGCCCAGGCCCGTGGCGAGATAGGGGTTGTTGAAGTTCAGGATGAGATTGAAACCCATGACCTTCGCGACCCCGCGGGCCATGTCGGTGTAGCCGCTGAAGTCGAAGAAGATCTGCCACGCAAACGCGAATGTCGCGAGCGCCAGCGTCGCCCCGTCGCACGCCCGCGGGTTGCCGTAGATCGGATCGACGTAGAGTGCGAGGTAGTTGGCGAGCGCGAGTTTCTTGAAGAGGCCCACGAGGAACAACGAAAGGCCGTCGGTGAAGTTCTGCCGGCGGACAGCGGGGAACCGGTGGAACTGCGGCAACAGGTGCTTCGCGCGCTCGATGGGGCCGGCCATGAGTTGCGGAAAAAAGCAGACGAACGTGGCGAAGCGCAGAAAATTCCGCTCGCGGAAGACCAGCCCGCGGTAGAAATCGATCGTGTAGCTCAGCGATTGGAAGGTGAAGAACGAGATGCCCACCGGCAGCAGGTAGGGAAAATCAAACGGCATCAGCGACGCGGGATCCGCCAGCTGCCAGCTGAACGCGGCATTCACGTTCTCGATCACGAAGCGCGCATACTTGAAGAAGAGCAGCAGCAGCAGGTTGTTGACCACGCTGATCACGAGCCAGATGCGCCGGCTGCGGAACAGCGCTCCAAGCGCCATCAACGCGAAGATCACACTGAACCCCGCCATCGTTGCCCGCAGCGTCGGCGGCCCCGCTACCGCCAGCCCGATGCAGGCCAGCGTCGCGGACAGTGCGGCCACGAAGGCGACCTTCAGGATCGGGTCGTCAAAGTGCAGGCGTTTCAGCCGCGCGTGCGCGGCCCCGGGCCGGCCGTGGCGCGGGCAGTGGTCCATGAGCGCAACCAGGAAATAGTCGAGCGCCGTGGAGTAGAGTACGAGGAAAAGGTAGTACGGGTTCCACCAGCCGTAGAAAAAATAGGAGGCCACCAGCAGCCACGGAATCCAGAGCCGCGTATTCCGCAGCGCGAAGAACCCCGGCAGGACGACCAGCAGGAAAACAAGAAACGGCCACGTGTGGAAGAGCATGGCCTAGCAGCCCGTCGTGCTTTGGATTTTAAGGTTCGTTGCGGAGCGGTTGCCCGGCCAGGTTCGGATCCTCCGGTTCAGACCGGCTGCTAATGAACTCCTTAGTTTGTCATTCTGAGCGCCAGCGAAGAATCCAACCGGATGTACGCATTCGGCCGCGCTGCTGGACTCTTCGCTGCGCTGCCAATGAACTCGAACTGCCTCACGCCAAGGACGCAGAGGTCGCAACGGCCCAATCCACTGCTGCCTCCGCGCCCTTTGCGCCCGTGGCGTGAGGCAAGATTGGGAGCGAAAGTTCCTCGGCCCGCACCACGCAGCGCGCTCCCGCTGATTTCGAGTCTCAGAATGACATGCCAGCCGAGAGTTCATTTTGGAATATCACCCAACAGCGCGGCGTTGGTCGAGCTCTCGCCATGACAAGGGAGAATGCGGCGCATTTTTGTGTGCGACGTTCACGTCGGGGCGTGAAACATGCGGGCCAGTTCGCCGGTCACTTTACCGGTGTATCGGCCGCGCTGCGCACGCAGCGAAACCCATAGACATCGTAACCGAGACACACATCCGGCAGGCCCGGTGCGTCGTAGAGCCGGAAAAACGACGTGCATTTCTCCGGCGTCGCCGACCAATGGCCGCCGCGAATCACGCGTTTCACGCCCTGCTCCGGCCCGCGCGGGTCCTTCTCCGGGCTGTGCTGGTAATAGTCCGGCGCGTAGAAATCATTGCACCACTCCGCCACGTTGCCGTGCAGATCGCAAAAGCCCCACGGGTTCGCGGTCTTCTGGCCGACGAGATGCGTCGTCCTGCTCGCGTTCCCCTTGAACCAACCGGACGCCTTCAGCGCCTCGGCATTGTCACCAAAATAATAGGCCGTCGTCGTGCCCGCACGGCAGGCGTACTCCCACTCCGCCTCGGTCGGCAGCCGGTAGCCGTTCGCCGCGAAGTCGCACCGCCATGTCGCCTCGTCGTAGCACGGCTTGAAGCCCTCCTGCCGCGACCGCGCATTGCAGTACTTCACCGCCTGCGTCCAGCGCACCTGCTCGACCGGATTGTTGTCCGCCTCGAACTTGGAAATGTTCACGCCCATCAACTCCTCGTACGACTTCTGGGTCACTTCCATCCTGTCCATGTAGAAGGCGCTGAGGGAAACCTTGTGCGTGGGCAACGTGTCGGCGCCCTGCGCCGCGCCCATGATGAACGATCCCGCCGGGACCAGGACCATCGCCAGTCCGCCCGGTGTCTGAATGATCCTGGGCGTTTGCGTTGCCCGGGGAGGCGCGTCCGCCGGTTGCTTCTGGCATGACCAGCCGAAGCAGGCGACCGCGGCGACGAGAGAGCCACCCAGTGATTTGAGCGTCATGGTTCAGGGAGTGTTTTCAAATCCATTTGTCATTCTGAGCGCAGCGAAGAATCCAGCGGAAGAAGCGAAGCCTGTGCGAGCTGCGGTTGTTCAAGTGGATTCTTCGCTGCGCTGCCAATGAACTCCCGTGTTTGTCATTCTGACCCGGAGCGGGAGCGGAGGGGAAGAATCCAGCAGGATCCTCGCATGCGGCCGTCGTGTTGGATCCTTCGCTGCG
>JBIJCX010000547.1:0-4139 GCA_044344465.1 Opitutaceae bacterium | reverse complement strand
CTACACGTCCGGGTCGACGGGCAAACCCAAGGGCGTCCTCCATACGAGCGCGGGTTACCTGCTGGGCTGCAAGCTCAGTTCGCACTACGTCTTCGATCTCAAGGAGACCGACCGGTATTTCTGCTCAGCCGACATCGGTTGGGTCACAGGCCACAGCTATGTCGTTTACGGTCTGCTTTCCAACGGGGCCACGGTCTTTCTCTATGAGGGCGCGCCGAACCATCCCGAGCCCGACCGTTTCTGGGAAATGATCGATCGGCATGGCCTCACGATTCTTTACACCGCACCGACCGCGATTCGCGCCTTCATGCGCTGGGGTGACAATTACGTGCTCCGTCACCGGCTCGATTCATTGCGGCTCCTCGGCACGGTGGGCGAGCCCATCAACCCCGAAGCCTGGATGTGGTACCACCGGATGATCGGCAAGAAACGCTGCCCCATCGTCGACACCTGGTGGCAGACGGAGACGGGATCCATCATGATCACGCCGCTGCCCGGCGTCACGGCCACCACGCCCGGTTCCGGCACCCGCCCGTTCTTCGGGGTGGTGCCGATGGTGGTGGATGAGAAGGGCAAGGAAGTCCCGCGCAACCAAGGCGGCAAGCTCGTCTTGACGCAGCCGTGGCCGTCGATGTTGCGCACGCTTTGGGGCGACGACGACCGGTATCGCCGCCAATACTTCAGCGAGTTTCCCGCGCACCCGGAGTATTATTTCACCGGCGACGGGGCGCGGCAGGACAAGGACGGTTACTTCTGGATCGTCGGCCGGATCGACGACGTGCTTAACGTCTCCGGCCACCGCATCGGCACCGCGGAAATCGAGAGTGCGCTCGTCTCGCATGTTGCCGTGGCTGAAGCCGCGGCCGTCGGTCGTCCCGATGCGATGAAGGGCCAGTCGCTTGTGGTGTTTGTCACCCTGAAGGCCGGCGTCACCGCGACGGAGGCGCTGAAGGAGGAGTTGCGCAGCCATGTCGGTCGGGAAATCGGATCACTCGCGAAACCTGATTCCATCCGGTTCGCCGCGGGCCTGCCCAAAACCCGCAGCGGGAAAATCATGCGCCGCATCCTGAAGGAGATTGCCGCCGGGGGCGAAGTGAAGGGTGACACCAGCACGTTGGAGGACTTCAGCGTCGTCGCGACGCTGCAGGCGGACGAGTAACGTCATTGGCCGAGCCCGTACGTCTTTAGTTCAACCACGGATGGACCCGGATAATGACGGATGGATCACGGTCGTGATCCGTTTGGATCCGTGAAAACCGTGGTGAGCTTGACGGGCGGAATTTGAAAACAGCATCGGGGCGTCGTTTGACCGCGCCCCGCTTTTCCGTTTGCGGCGCGTGTAACGTTCGGCCTTCACTCGCGTCCTCCTCAACCGTGCCGTCCGTATGCCGAAAGAGTTCGTTGTTCGCCCTGTTTCGCCCTCGCCGGCGCAACGGAGCGTTCACGCTCATCGAGTTGCTCACGGTCATAGCGATTCTTTTGGTGCTGGGCGGCATCGCCCTGGGTGCCATCAGCGGCGTGAAGCAGCGTGCCAACATCGCCCGGGCTCGGTCCGATCTCGCGGCCCTCGCCGGCGCCCTCGAGGAATTCAAGCGCTTCTACGGCGATTATCCGCAGCTCGGCGCTTTCGTTCAGGCCACTGCCACCCCCACCAGCACGACGGCGGGTCCTGGCGTCGGAACCGTTCAGGCGAGGCTCTTTAACTGCCTCACCGGGTGCTTTGGTCCAAAGGCCTTTGCCGCCACCGATCGACTCAACGGCCCGAACTTTCTCGATGTCGGAAGATTTTCAATCAATGGGACGCTTTTGAATACTTTTCTGGTGCCGACCAACAATCCGCCCAACCCGCCTTTCAAGCAGGAGCAAAATGTTTGCCTGCTCGATCCTTGGGGGCGCCGCTACATTTACTACTACAAGAATGCGAGCAATCCGGGTGCATGGCAGGCAACCAGCTACGTGCTCTACTCGGCCGGTCCGGTCGTGGCGACCAACGGCAACCAGACTGCGCCCATAGCACCCGCCACCGGACTGTTTCTGGCCACCCAATCTGCCGAAATGGCCGACAATATTTACGCGAATCCCTAACCGATGAAAAATCTTCTTCCCGTCGCGTTGTTCGGCCTTGGCCGCGGCGTCCCTTCGGGCTGCCGTCAAGCTGGGCACCGCCGCCGCCGGATTCGGGCGTTCACGCTCGTCGAGTTGCTCACGGTCATCGCGATCCTCGGCATCCTGGCGGCGATTCTGATTCCGACGACGTCGTCCGCCCGGGTGGCGGCCAACAAGGCCAAGACACGGGCCCAGTTCGCCCAGTGGGCTGCCGCGATCGAAGCTTTCCGCCAGGAATACGGCTATTATCCGACGTTTGAGACCGCGGGCGCGGGGGCCAACAAAGTGAACGGCAATACCGCCGGGAGCACGAATCTCACGGCGGTGCATCGGTTTTATGAAACCCTGACCGGCGTCCGCCGCGATGGCACGGCTCTCCCCACGACGATTACGGGCACGCCGCCACCGCCCCAGGCGCAGAACACCCGCCGGATTCCGTTCATCACCTTCACCGATATCGACATGGTGCCGATCAACACCACCGACGCGACGCTCACGGCCAAGCGTGGGCTGATTCGCGACGCCTTCGACAACACCGACCTTGCCGTGCTGGTCGACCGCAACCTCGACGGGAAGATCGCCAGCGGCGCCGTGGGTGGCGACAGCATCAATGCCCTGCCGTTGGTGAGCCCGCCCGACAGCACGGCGATCCGGCTCGCACCGACGACCGGAGCCAACGGCGATTTTCCGACCGGCGCGAATCTCGGGGTGCGAGCCGGGGTAATCTTCTACTGCATGCCGCCCAAGGGCACGACGCAGTCCGATCTCTTGATGAGCTGGAAATGATGCGCGCGAACGAAGTTGCCGCGATGGGCCCGATGATCGGGGAAAGAGAGTTGTGCTTTCGCCCGGCCGGCGTGGCGCGGGGCTTTGGCCCGCGAGAAACTCCAAACTCAAGGTGCTCGTCGCGCGGGCTGGAGCACCGCGCTACGCCATTGGGCCGCCGATGTGAATCCCGAGGCCTGGGAGCGCCGTTTGCCGCCGGCTTCACGCTCATCGAACTGCTGGTGGTCATCGGGATCATTGTCTCACTTGTTGTCGCGTCCGCGGTGGCGCTTGCCGGCCGCGGCGGCGACGGTGTGGCGCTCTCCAACGCCCAGACGATTGTCACGAGTTTGGTCGGCGCCACGCGCGCCCAGGCTGCGCTCCATCAAACCAACGCGCGGCTGATTGTCTACGCGCAGCAACCGCCGGCACCCACGGCCGATGCCTCGAAGTATCTCCGCGCCCTGCAAATCGTCCGCCAGGAAACCACGTCCGCGGGTGCAGTTGTTTGGGTCGCCGCGGGTGATCCCGTGACGCTCCCGGCGCCGATCTGCGTGGTGCCACCCGCGCCCGTGCCGACGAACCACCTGCGCACCGGCGTGTCATGGAACAACAACGCCGCCACCGGTCCGGTCTCAACCCTCGCGGTGCTCGCCGCATTCAGCTACAACGGACAAAGTCCCGGCGGAACACCGCGCCCCGCGGCGCAGCAATTCTTCGGTCTCAACCGCACGGGTCGCGCCTTGTATCTGGAGTTCGCTGCCGACGGCACGGTGGCCTCCAACCCGTCCACCAATCCGACAAAAATCGCGCTCACCACCGCAATTTTTGGCGGCAACGCGCTCCCGCTCTTCAACAACGCCAACGCCGTTCGCGGCCTTTTTGTCCGCAAGTCCGGCGCCATCTCGCTCGTCGACGAGTCCACGGGGTTCTGATGAATCGCTCGCTCCAACCCCTCAAAAGACAGACGGCAGGATCTGAACTGCGGTCGGCGAGTATCGTGCTGCGCCGGGAATCGCCCGCCAGCAGTCTACGACGCCGGCGGGCCTTCAGCCTCTTGGAAGTCGTCGCGGCCGTGGCGATCTTCACCATCGGCATGGTCGCCGTGCTCGGGTTATTCGCCCCGGTGACGAAATCGGTTGCGACCGTCACCGATGCCGAGACGGCGGCCCGCGTGGCCGATGCGATTCGGTCGCGGCTGAAGTTGCTGCCCTTCGCCACTGCGGTCGCGCTGGTTCAGGACGTCGCCACCCTGCGGGCAAAGGATG
>JBIJCX010000548.1:0-4139 GCA_044344465.1 Opitutaceae bacterium | reverse complement strand
GCGGGTGCGGGGCGGTGAGGCTGCTTGGTCGGAGCAAGTCGCCGTCACCGGCAACCTCTGCGCCGCCCGCTTTGAGCACGACGCCTCACGCGCACTCGACGCCCATTTGCACACCCACCTTGTGACAGCCAACGCCACCTTCGACGTCAAAGCCGACAAGTGGTTTGCGCTCACCGAGCGCGAAATGCTCTCTGCGGTCCGCTACGCGGGCAAAGTCTACCAGAACGAACTCGCTCACCGCGTGCTCGCGGCCGGTTACGAAATCGAATCGGCGCGCAACGATCACGGCGTCATCGAAGGATTCGAGGTCGTCGGCGTGACGGCCAAGGACCGCGCCGTGGCGTCGAAACGACGGGCGCAGATCGAGAAGGAGATCGCCCTCTTTGAGAAAAAGCACGGTCGCACGCCTACGACGAAAGAGATCCACGGTATCACGACCCGCACGCGCAGCAGTAAACTCGCCGAGATCACCACCGCCGAAGTCAGGAGCAAGCAACGGGCCGATTTCTCGCCGGAGCGACTTCAGGCGTTGGAGGCGCTCGTCACTACGGCGCGGTGTGCCGGCCCCGCCGACGCTGCACCAGACGGCGAACGGAACGCACTTCGTCAAGCGCGCGATCATCTCTTCGAGCGGGCGAGCGTGCAGCGCGGTCACGAAATTATCGCCGAGGCACTCAATCAAAGTCTCGGCACGGTATCACTCGATGCACTGAAGGAAAAACTGACCGCTGGACACGCGTCCGACTGCGTAGCCCTGAAAGAAGGGCCCGATTGCCTCCGGTCCGACTATGCCACCCGGGTCGGCCTGCAACAGGAGTTGGACGCGATTGGCTTCGTCAACGCCGGGCGCAAGTCCTGCACGTCGCATTGCTCGACAAAGTTTCAGACGGATCAGCGACTTTCCTCCGACCAACGAGACGCGGTTCTGACACTGCTCGAATCGACTGACCGAGTGTGTGCCCTGCGCGGAATCGCAGGCACCGGAAAGACGTTCGCACTCCAGGAAGTGCAGCGCGGAATAGTCGCATCTGGTGGCACCGTCATCGCGTGTGCGCCGACCACGTCCGCGGCCGGCGTCTTGCGCGCCGACGGATTCGCCAACGCCACCACGCTGGCCGATCTCTTGAAAAATGCGGAGTCCGTCCACGGTGGACGGTTGCACGGCGCTACGCTCATTGTCGACGAAGCCGGGATTGCCAGCGCTCGCCAGGGCGCGGAATTGTGCGACCTCGTCCGCCGTCACAACGCCCGGTTGATCTTGGTGGGCGATTCGCGCCAGCATTCCGGCGTCGAGGCCGGCGATTTCCTTTCGATCCTTGAGCGGCACTCGCGGTTGCAGACCTGCGAACTGACCGACATCCGCCGGCAGACGGCGCACGAATACCGCGCCGCGGTCAAGTTGATGGCGCAGGGCCAAGCTCGCGCCGGCGTGGAAGCCGTCGATCGGCTCGGGTGGCTCAATGAAACCGGGGCCGACTACATCCAGCGGGCTGCCGACCACTATGTCACGAGTTTCGCGGAGAAGCGTGATGTCATCCTCGTCGCCCCCACGTGGGAGGAAATAAACCGACTGACGGATGTCGTGCGAACAGGTCTGAAAAAGCGCGGAATGCTCGGCCACGGCGAGACTGTCACCGTCGCCGAACCGCTGTCTTGGACCAAGGCGCAGGCCGCGAAGGCGGCCAACTATCGCCCCGGTTATTTGATGACGCTGCACCGCGCGTTGCCGGAGGTCGGGCTGAGGGCAGGCGAGACCGTGGAAGTGGTCACGGTGAAACGTGGGCGGCTGCTGGTTCGCAGCGCCAGCGGGCAGGAGGCGACGGTTGCACCTACCCGACAGGCGGAGAACTGGACGGTCGCCGCATCGCGGACCATCGAACTTGCGCCGGGGGATCGCGTGCTGATTCGTCAAAATCACCGTGCCGCCGGATTGGTCAATGGCACCGTCCTTACCCTCGAATTACGGCAGCCGTCCGGCGCGTGGCGCGCTCGCGACGGGGCCGGTGTCGAAAAGGAGATCCCCGCGGATTTTCGTGCGTTCACCCACGGCTACGCGGTGACGTCGCACAAGTCACAGGGCCGAACCTGCGACGAAGTCATTGTGTGCGCCGCGCGGCTCGATGCGAAAGCCGCTTATGTGGCGTTTTCCCGCGCACGCCGGCAGGCGGCCGGCTACACGCCGGACAAGGCGGCATTGTTCGCCGCACTGCCCGACACCAATCGGCCACGGCAGGCCGCGCTCGATCTATGGACCCCGGCGCGCACTCGCCGTCTGGTGTGGGCACGGCAGATCATCGCCCGCGTTCGCGAAATCTTCGCCCCCATGGCGCCGAGCACCGAACGGGTCGTCGCGGCCCAACCCAAAGTGAAAACCGCCCCGCAGATCAAAGCCGTCGTGCCGAAGGTTTCCATCGAATCGCCGAGCCACAGTTACCCGCCCGCAGTTCACCCTGCGGAGCAACCACGCATGCGTATCAGCCTCTAAACACACCACCATGGCCATCGACTACTATCCCGGCACATCTCCCTCATCCGCCGACGGCGGTTCACCCAGCGGCCTTTCAGCTTCGTTCGATCCGGGTTGCTGCCAGTCCGACGACCGACACCGCACCCTGATCCTGACACAACTCGACGGCACGACCGAAGGGTTTCCGCTCACCTGGCTTTATCGCTGGCAGTGGCGGAAGGAACCCAGCCACGAGGTCCTGACAATCACGTTGACCGAGCACCAAGTCATTCTCCACGGGAAACACCTCGACCGCATAATAGAGCACCTCCGCAACAACCATGGCCTGCACCTTCAAATCAAAGACGAACGCTACTTCAGCATGACCGGAAAGGACCCCATCCGAATCTCAACCATCACGATTCAGAGCCATTTCCAACTCCCACCGAACGACAAAAAATATCCGCAGTAGAAGACCTATTCACGACGTAAAAACGACGAATTAAGATCCTCATTTCAATGAGTCAGCCCTACCGCAAAAGCCAAGAATAGCTCACTCAGTTTTTTCCCACGAAAAACGCCCGAAAATCCCAATCATGATAAGAAGAGACGCAATATCCCTAACGTGCATTCGCACGTTTGGCGGCCCCGCTCAAAAGTCATCGAACCGTTCGAGCTTCATTCGAGCATCGTTCGAGGTGGACGCTCCCAGCGCACCGCTTCCGCCGGAATCCTCGAATTTCCTCGAATAACCTCGAATGGCCGCGATCAGAAAACCGTTTCAGTCGAAACTGATTCCACACTTGGAATTCATCCGCGAGTGTCGCGGGCAAGCGATGAGCTACCCGTGCATATCGGCCGAATTGCGCTCCCGCTTCGGCGTATCCGCTGCGGCTTCCACCATTTTCGCGTTCGTGAAGGTCCGCGCACGCCGACGGCCGGTGTTCGCACTGCCCACGCGCGAAACCTCGGCCGCTGCACCGCCACGCCCGGCGCCCGCGCTGCCTCGTCTACCCGCGCGACCGCCTGCCAGTCCCGCCAATTGGCTTAACTACGATCCCGATAAACCACTCGAAAAGCTGACTCCGACACCATGAACAATTCATCCAAACTCATCGTCTTCTCTTGCGGCGGTAAAGGCGGCGTCGGCAAGACGACCGTCGCGACATCCGTTGCCGACTACTACGCGACGCGCGGCATCGCCGCCACGTTGTTCGACTGCGACACCGAGAACAAACAGCGCGGCTCCTTGAGCCACTTCTTTCCCTCAGCGGAGAAACTCGACATCCGTGCTGAGCGCGGGCTCGACCGCTTCGTTGACATCGCTCTCGCTGCCGATGCGCGCGTCGCGTTGGCCGATCTCGCCGCCGGGTCCGGCCGAGATACATTTCAATGGTTCGACACCATGTTCGATGGACTCGCCGCCGCCGGCGTTCGCTTCACGGCGGTCGCCACCATCACCAGCGCGGCGAGCAGCGTGGAGACACTGTTCACCTGGGCCAACGCACTCGGCAATCGTGCCCGCTACCTCGTCGTGAGGAACCATATCGCCGGCGACGATTTCGGTTATTTTGAAGACACCGAGCCCGGCCGCGCCTTCCTCGCTCAGGCCGAGCCCGTCGTCATCGACCTGAAAACGCGTGCCCGGGAGATTCAGACCGAACTCGACAACCGAGGCCTGACGGCGGCCCAG
>JBIJCX010000546.1:0-4142 GCA_044344465.1 Opitutaceae bacterium | reverse complement strand
AGCGCCGTCGCATTCGATCCTCAACGCAGGCCAGAGGCCGGTCTCGTTGGTTACGGGCACATTGCCGATCTGGAGGCGCGTGCCGGTCTGGGTGAAAGGCAATGCTTCGCCGTTGTCGAGGCGGCTCACGGAGACGACCTTGTTCTTAAGGCCGCCGAGGGTCGCGTTGTGGCCGGGAGAGCGGCGCAGCAGCCAGAAGAGGGAGTTTCCTTTGACCGTCATCGGCCCGTGGAAATTCCAGTCGCCGCGATGGTCGCCGCGTTCCTGCAGGCTGTAGGTGAAGAGTTCGGTGCCGTAGATGGCCTCGCCGTTTTTGCGGAGCCACTCGCCGACGCGGTGTAGCACGCGGGTGCAGGGCTCGGGCACGGTGCCATCCGGCGTGGGGCCGACATTGAACAGGAGGTTGCCATTTCCCTGGGCGCAACGGGTGAGCATGTCGAGGACCTGCGACTCGGTTTTCCACTCGTGGTCGCCGGCGTGGAAGCTCCAGCTCTCGTTCATTGTCACGCAGGCTTCCCACGGACGCCACGGATTCGGCGCGCTGAGGTGCTGCTCCGGTGTGGCGAAGTCGCCCGGCAGGCCGTTGCGGCCGTTGAAGAGGATGTGCGGTTGGATGTCGCGGACCATGGCGTTCATCTTCTCCGCCTGCCAGCCCCCGGCGTTGAACGGCCACCAGCCATCATACCAGAGGATGTCGATCGGGTTGTAGCGCGTCACGAGCTCGCGAATGCGCGCGTGCGTGGCGGCGATGAAGTTTTCGTAGGCGGCGGGATCCTCCAGCGCGGCGACGGCGTCCGGTTGGTCATACCAATTGTTGAGACTGTGGTAGAGCCCGACCCTGAGCCTGTGCTTGCGCGCGGCGGCGATGATTTCGGCGACGAGATCGCGCCCGGACGCACCGCTGTTGCCAATGTGGAAATCCGAGAGTTCCGTCGGGTAAAGCCGGAATCCCTCGTGGTGCATCGTCGTGAGCACGACATAGCGCATGCCGGCATCCACCGCCATGCGGCAGAGCCTGTCGGCGTCGAAATCCTTCGCGGTGAACCGGACGGCGAGTTGCTTGTATTCCGCGAGCGGGATTTCCTCGCGGTTCCAGACCCACTCCCCGCGTTCCAGCAGGGAGTAAAGGCCGTAGTGGACGAAGAGCCCGTAGCGGGCTTCGGAAAACCAGTTCGTTGTCATCATCAGAGTGCATGCGCCCGAACCGAGCGGCCAGCCTTGGCGGATTCGTTGGTGGAGGCGCCGCTGAGGTTGCTGGAGATGCTACAGCGGCGAAACGGGGGCATTTCTCGGGAGGGAGCCGGCGCGGGAGTTGGGGACATCAGCTCCCCGGCTCATCACGCGATGGTGAATGATAAACATGACCAGACCCACGCTGCTCATCCCGATGCCGATGCCGAAGCCGACCAAATAGTTGTGCCCGGCGGCGAAGATCGCCCAACCGGAGACAAGACCGAGCGCAGCCACAAAAAGATTCCGGAGACAGGAATTAGTCGCAGTGTAAGAGCCAACATCCTTCCGCGGGACGGATTTGTAGACCATGATGTCGGCTGCCGTGTAGAGCGGGCCGATGAGCGTGGTGGCCAGGGAAAGCAGGATGAGCCCACTCTTGTCCCTCACGTTCAACAGCCAAATGAAACAGGCGAGTTGGCCGACGAAGTAAGACAATACAACTCGCAGCCCGCCGAAACGGTCGATTACCCAACCGGTCGGATACGCCAGCGCCAGATTCAACAAGCCGGCCCAGGAGAGAGCTTGGAAGATCTCCCCGCGTTCAAGCTGGAGAGTTTCCTTGGCCCAGAACCAACCCCAGGTGGTGTTCATGACCATAAAGCTGTTGATCATCGCTACGCCTGCCATAAGCCAGAAGATGCGCTTGTCGGCGGCGGCCACCGCGAAGGTCGACCAGAGTTTGAACCTTTCAGTCGTCGGGTGCCGGATCGGAGGTTCCTTGATCCACCAGGCGCAGATCGTCGAAATCGTCATGATGCCGGCGCCGAGAACGAAAGGCAGCCAGTGGCCAATCTTGATCGCGTCCCCAGCGTAACGCATCGCGATGAAGCCGACCAATCCGGCAACAATACTCAGCACCGAGTTGGCGCGGGCAAGAACGTCCTTCCGCACGCAATCGATGCTTATCAAGGGAAATGTGCTGGCCTTGATATCCATGGATATCATTCTGACAATATATAGCAGCACGAGCGCCCAGAGCATCTTCGCCTCGTCGAAAACTGGGAAGAGGGCGATGGACCCAATGATAAAGGGGGCAGACAGAAAGAGGAACGGTTTGCGACGCCCGATGCGGCTGATGGTATGATCGCTCTTCCAGCCCAAATACATCACCAGAATCGACAGCGCAATGCCGTTGACGGAGTTTATGGTGGCCTGCATGTGCTCGCGCAGCCCCAACTCCAGCAGGCGCAGGCCCACCAGCGGCATGACAATCCTATCGACCACCTGCCAACCGATATTGCAGATGCCGATCAAGGCCACATTGCGCCACATTAGCGGCTTGTTGTCGTAGTAAGCGACGAGTTCCGGTGGGAGCTGCGATGCGGACGACTCGGATGGGGCAGGCGTGCTCATGAGGAGATTTGCAGTGGTAGTTGGACTGCGCCAGCCTCAAGCCAGACGTCGCCCGATCGAAACGTGCCGCCGTTGCCACCTAGCCACGCGGATTTGCTGTCCCACTGCGTGCGGCAGGCACGGGCGAAAAGAAACTTAAGAAAAGAGCTGCTCACTTTGGACTTGGCAGAACCCGGAAGACGCGGGCGGATTTCCGATCAAGGTCGAGGTCGATGACACCGGTTTCCAGTTTCAGCGTGCTACCGGAATCGAAATCAACAAGGCCCGTTGCCTTCTTGTCAGCCAGGGTAATTGTGGCGCGAGCGGCTTCCGGATAGTGATTGAGCACGAAAAGAATGCGGTCTTCCGGGCCCTCATGCAATACGGCGGTAAACAGATTGCGCGGCTGCCGGTAGACGCGATGCCCGCCTTCAGACTTCATGTTCTTGCCGGTATTCCAATCGACCCAGCTGACTTCGTTTTCCGGTTTCACGCGCACTTTGGGCGCAGCCGTTTCCGTGTCGAGCAGTGCCGCGAGCCAGGCAATTGACTCGAGCGAGTCCTCCTCCGGTTGGCCTGATCCGAGACCGGTCGGCATCCACCAAACGCGCCCTTTCCCGATCGAAAAGGCCTCACCGGACTTCGATGGAGCGCCGCGAAGGAAACTGATGACCGCTCCGGAGTCGATCCGGGACGGCCATGTTCCTGAGACGATGAGCTTGCCGCCGCCGTTGACGTACTCTTCCAGCGCCTGCGCGGTCGCCCTGTGGATCACAGGTGAACCCGGGAGAATGACCGCGGGCGCGTCCGCGAGCTTCGCTGTGGAGTGCAAGGGGTCGATGACGCCCGCCTGCCGACCCGTGTGCTCGACGACGCGAAACAGGCCTTCGTATTCGAGCGAGGCCTGTCCGCACTTCACGCCATCCACCAAAGGTTCTCCGACGTAAAGAGCGTTGTCATTGCACGGCGAAGGATCGCCGAGGTAAGAGTGCTGGTGGCTGGTGAGATCGTAGATGATCGCGAGATCCGTCGCGGCAACCAATTCGTCCCAGCCTTGGATCGTCTCGCAGGCCAGCTTCCTGACCGCCTTCAACACGGCCAGACTCGGACGCTCATGACCGTGGGAACTGACCGGCGAATCGCCCCAACAATCGCGGTCATGAAACATGAACCAGGAGATCGCCTTGCAGCCCTGCGCCAGCGCGCACAGCGCCATGAATCGCATGTGATCGTCCGAGACGCGGGACTTCAGGGTTCGCTCCCAAGTGCCTGACATGAACTCGGCCGACCATGTGTAGCGCAGCGTCGCATTCATTAACTTGAGCACGCGCGCCATCGACTGATAACCGGAATAGCTCATGAAGGTGCCACGGTAGAAATCGTAACCCGCGATGCCAAGTGGACCGGTGGCCTGCTCAAAATTCGGCATCCGCGTCGGCACGCCCTCCGGGCGGTGCGGATTGAAATTCGTCATGAACGTCACGCCCACGACCCCATTGGCCTCATGCATCTCGCGGAGGATGCCAATGTATTTGGACATCACCCACGTCTTGAACTCACACCAGTCTGCGTAATAG
>JBIJCX010000028.1:0-44510 GCA_044344465.1 Opitutaceae bacterium | reverse complement strand
CCGGAAATTTCACACTCCCAATCAGCCGACGATGCAGGCTGTCCGGCGGATCGGCGGCACTCTTGCCGCCGTCTGGGAGCCAACGGCGACAGGAGTGTCGCCGCTCCGTGAAATTTCCCGGCTAACCCTCCCAATAGACGATTCGCCCGCACTGATCGCAGGTTGGCAGGATGGCCAGAGGGTCGACGCCCTTGCCCCGGGCCGCCGAGACGACCTCGCTCGACACTTTCAAGTGGCAGCCACCGCACTTGTCACCGTGGATCGGCACCACCGCCGGCATGTTGCGGACCGCGATCCGATCATACAGGCGCAACTTGGGCTCGCCCACCGGCAGCCGGGCGGCGGCGACCTCGTCCTGGACCGACTTCAACTCCGCGGTCAGGCTTATCTCACGTTCACGCAACAACTTGATTCGCGCCTCATGCCCGGAAATGTTCGTCTTCAGCTCGGCTTCAGCCGCGTTGAAGCGTTTCTTCGCCTCGTCGATCGCATACATGAGCTCGAGTTCCGTGCCCTCGAGTTCGCCGATCTGAGCCTGGGTGGTTTCGATTTCGTGGCTCAGCGCCTGATACTCGTCGTTCTTCCGCACCGAGAGCTGCTGGGTGCGGTAACGGCCGAGCTTGTCTTCCGCCGAGCCGATCTCCGTCTCCAAGACCTTCTTTTTCGTCTCCAGCTCCCTGATTTCCGTCCGCGCCACGTCGATGGCCGCCTTTTCCGCCGCGATCTTCTGTTCGACCCGCTGGATATCGCCGGGGACGGCCTTTAACTGGGATTCGACGCCGTGCCGCTTTACATCGCGATCGAGGAGAATGAGCAGGGCTTGGATAACCGGGCTGGGCATGGCGAGGGGCAGATTGTGGCTACCCCCACCCCGGTCAAACGAATCCCTCGCTTGTAGGGCAAAAGACACCCGGTTCCGGGGTGGTTTTTTTCCAAAAAAACCCTCGCCAGCCCAGCGGTTATCCGAGAGGATTTTACTTTTATTTTCCGCCCACCCTTCCCGCCAAAACCACCTTCATGTCCGACGCTCCCAACGCCCATAACGACGAGAAATTCCAGGCCGGTGCCGCCGCATACGACGCGTCAAAAATCCAAAAGCTCGAAGGACTCGAGGGGGTGCGCAAGCGCCCCGACATGTATATCGGCGACACCAACGAGCGCGGCCTGCACCACTGCGTTTTCGAGGTCGTCGACAACTCGATCGATGAGGCGCTCGCCGGCTTCGCCTCGCACATCACCGTCAGCATCCACCTGGATGGCTCCTGCTCGGTCGAGGACAATGGCCGCGGCATCCCGGTGGACCTGCATCCGGTGTACAAGATCCCGGCCCTCGAACTCGTGCTCACGAATCTGCACGCCGGCGGCAAGTTCGGCAAAGGCGCCTACCAGGTGTCGGGCGGCCTCCATGGCGTCGGCGCGAAGTGCGTCAACGCGGTGTCCGAGTGGTTCGAGGCCGAGGTCCGCCGCACCGGCAAGGTCTACCAGATGCGCTTCGCGCAAGGGAAGACGACCCAGAAGATGGCCGTGATCGGCGACACGAAGAAGACGGGCACGAAAATCACCTTCAAGCCCGACCCGGAAATCTTCCTGACCACCCGCGAATTCCAGTACGACATCCTCGCCCGCCGGCTGCGCGAGCTCGCCTTCCTCAATCCCGGCATCCGCATCGAGCTCGCCGATGAGCGCGCGCAAAAGGGCGAGGAGTTCTTTTTCCGCGACGGCATCACGGAGTTCGTGAAGTTCCTCAACCAGAACAAAAACGTCCTCCACGACAAACCGATCACGTTCTCCGATTCCGTCGCCAACGAGGCCGACCCCTCGAAGCCGCCGACCGGCGTCGACGTCGCCATCCAGTACAACGACTCGTTCGCCGATCAGGTGTTCGCCTACGCCAACTCGATCTACAACCTCGAGGGCGGCACGCACCTCAGCGGTTTCCGCACCGCGCTGACCCGCGTGCTCAACAATTTCGCGAAGGCCGAGGGCCTGATCAAGGAGAAGGATCCGTCAATCACCGGCGACGATGTGCGCGAGGGCCTGGTGGCGGTCATCAGCGTGAAGGTCCCGGAGCCCCGCTTCGAGGGCCAGACCAAGACCAAGCTCTCGAATGGCGAGGTCGACGGCATCGTACAGAAGATCGTCGGCGAGAAGCTGAAGTTCTTCCTCGAGACCAACACCGCCATCGGCAAGCGCATCATCAACAAGTCGCTCATGGCCGCCCGCGCCCGCGAGGCCGCCCGCAAGGCTCGCGAGACCATCCGCAAGGGCGCCCTCTCCGGCGGCGGACTTCCCGGCAAGCTGGCCGACTGCTCCGAACGCGATCCGGCGCTCACCGAACTCTACATCGTCGAGGGCGACTCCGCCGGCGGCTCCGCCAAGCAGGGTCGCGACCGCCGCTTCCAGGCCATCCTCCCGCTGCGCGGCAAGTTGATCAACTCGGAGAAGGCGCAGCTCGACAAGGTGCTCAACAACGAGGAAATCCGCACCCTCATCACCGCGATCGGCACCGGCATCGGCACCGGCGAGGAGGACTCCGCCTTCAACGAGAACAAGGCGCGCTACCACAAGATCATCATCATGACGGACGCCGACGTGGACGGCTCGCACATCCGGACGCTGCTGCTCACGTTCCTTTACCGCCAGATGCGCGGCCTCTTCGACCGCGGCTTCGTGTACATCGCCCAGCCGCCGCTCTACAAGATCAAGCGCAAGAAGCGCGAGCAGTACATCGACAACGACGAGCAGCTGAACCGCATCCTGCTCGAGCTCGGCTCCGAGGACGTGGTGCTCACGCGCCTGAAGGACCAGCACATCTTCGCCCCGGCGCAGATCGACAAGATCGTCGAAAACCTCGCCGCGCTGGAGAAACTCGGCGCCGGCGTCACGCGTTACGGAACCTCGCTGCCCGAGTACCTCGACCGCCACAATCCCGAGACGCAGGATCTCCCGCGCTACATCGCCCGCATTCGCGAGGGCAACAAGGAGACCTTCGAGTTCCTCGCCGACGAGGCCGCCCGCACGGACTTCACGGCGCGGCACAATCTCGACGCCGATCTCGACCTCCCCGAGGTACCCGAAGGCGCGGGCGACGCCAAGAAGCCCGCCGCGCCCGCCAAGCGCGTGACCATCCACGAGATTTTCGAGAGCACCGAGATGGCGAAACTCCTCCGCGCCAATGCCGGGATCGGGCTCGAGATCAACCGCTTCAGCCCGACGGAGCACGCGCGGTACGTCATCACGGAAAACGCCGGACAGAAATCCGAGACCAAGACGGAGCTGTTCTCGCCCCTTGAAATCGTGACCCAGATCCGCGCCAACGGCCGCAAGGGCCTGAGCATCCAGCGCTACAAGGGCCTGGGCGAAATGAACCCCAAGCAACTCTTCGAGACGACGATGGATCCCGAGAAGCGCCGCCTCCTCCGCGTGTCGGTCAACGACGCCGCCAAGGCCGACCAGCTCTTCACCCTGCTGATGGGCGACGAGGTCCCGCCCCGCCGCCAGTTCATCGAGGACAACGCGCTAAACGTGCAGTTCCTAGATGTGTGATCGGCTGGAGTAGCGAGGAGTGAGTAGCGAGCAGCGAGCATCCCCAACCTTCGCTGTCGAGACTCACCTCGCGCTTCCGTCCACCACTACTCGCTACTCACTCCCCGCTACTCGCTACTTTTCCCGTGTACACCGCATCCGAAAAACTTTCCCCGGCGAATATCAATCCGCCGCGATCGAAAGGGACACCATGAGAACTCTCGCCACGACTCCGCCGACTCCGAAGAAAACTCATTCCCCGCGCTCACCTGCGCGCACCAAGCCGCGCGCTGCCATCACCCGTCGCAAGGAAATGACGCCAGAGGAGTTCGCGGCTGCCGCCGCGAAGCTCGGCCCGGAGGCACAGGCTCTCCTCGCGGTGTTCGACAAATGGGAAAAAGCTCATCCCGGCTATTCCGATTGGGCCTGGCCGCGCCTGAAAGCTGCGATGGAGCGCAACAACGGTCGGACCCGGAAAATCTTTGCAGACTAAGCCTGTCATTCTCGATTCCGGGCCGCTTGGCCGGGTGATTAACCCCGGTCCCCATCGGCACCTGGATATCAAACTTTGGCTGCTCGAACTCCGACACGCCAAGGTTCAGATCATGCTGCCTGAAATCGTCGACTATGAGATTCGCAGAAATCTCCTCGCCGAGGGACTGACGGGCTCATTGGCGCTGCTCGACAAACTCGGTGGCGATCTTCTCTTCCTCCGCTTCGGCGAGGAAACCCTGAAGTCCGCCGCCGGCCTCTGGGCACAAGCCCGCCGTCACGGCCGTGCCACCAGTCATCCGCTTGATCTCGATGTGGACGTGATGGTCGCCGCGCTCGCCATCGAAACCGGCGCCATCGTCGCCACCGACAACGTCGCCCATCTTGGCCGCTTCGTCGATGCGCGCCCCTGGTCTGCAATCACCCCTGCGGCTCTTCGCGTCTAGAGCTCTCTTCTTCTCTCAGTCTCTCCTTCCATTTCCGTTCCCGTGTACACCGCCTCCGAAAAACTCTTCTCGGCCAACATCACCGACATCATGCAGACGGCCTACATCGAATATTCGATGTCGGTCATCGTCTCGCGCGCCCTGCCCGATGCCCGCGACGGCCTCAAGCCCGTCCAGCGCCGCATCCTCTACGCGATGCTGCGCGAGGGCCTGCTGCACAACCGGCCGTTCGACAAGTGCGCCGGCGTCGTCGGCGAAGTGCTGAAAAACTACCATCCGCACGGCGATTCCTCCGTGTACGACACGCTCGTCCGCCTCGCGCAGCCGTGGGTCATGCGCTACCCGCTAATCGATCCGCAGGGCAACTTCGGCTCCGTTGACGGCGATCCGCCCGCCGCCTACCGCTACACCGAGGCGCGGCTCAACGCCATCGCCGAGGAACTGCTCAAGGACATCGAGGAGGACACGGTCGACTTCGCCCCCAACTACAAGGAGTCGACCACCGAACCCACCGTCCTCCCGTCCGCCCTGCCCAACCTGCTGATGAACGGTTCGACCGGTATCGCCGTCGGCATGACGACGAACATCCCGCCGCACAACCTCGACGAGATCATCGAAGCCACCTGCGCGATCATCGACCACCCGCGCATCTCCCTCGACGACCTGTGCAACATCATCAAGGGCCCGGATTTTCCCACCGGCGGCGTCATCTCCGGCCGCGAAGGCATCCTCAGTTACCTGAAGACCGGCAAGGGCATCGTCCGCACCCGCGGCAAGGCCCACACCGAGGAACTCAAGAACGGGATGGAGCAGATCGTCATCACCGAGATCCCCTACAACGTAAACCGCAACACTCTCGTCCTGCGCATCGCCGAGCTCGTCAGCGAAAAGCACATCGACGGCATCCGCGATCTCCGGGACGAGTCCGACGAAAACACGCGCATCGTCGTCGAGTTGAAGCGTGGCGAACAGGCGAAGGTCGTCATCAACCAGCTCTTCCAGAAGACCGCGCTCGAATCCTCCTTCGGCGTCACCCTGCTCGCCCTCGACAAAAAGCGGCCGAAGCAGATGAACATCAAGGAACTCATCGAGTGCTATATCGAGCACCGCCGCGATGTCATCACGCGCCGCACGAAGTACCGGCTCAAGGAGGCCGAGGACCGCGCGCACATCCTCGAGGGCTATATCATCGCCCTCGACAACCTCGACGATTTTGTCCGCATCATCCGCGCCTCGTCCAACCGCGACGAGGCCAAGGTCCGCTTGATGGCGAAGTACCCGCTCACCTCCGTCCAGACCGATGCGATCCTCGAACTCCGGCTCTACCAGCTCACCGGTCTCGAGCGCGGCAAGATCGAGGCGGAATACCTGGAGCTCATGAAGCTGATCGAGGAGCTGCGCAGCATCCTCGAGTCCGAGGCCAAGCTCCTCGCCCTGATCAAGAGCGAGCTGATCGCGATGAAGGAGAAATACACCTCGCCGCGGCGCACCCAAATCGAGGCCGCCATGGGCGACTTCCGGATGGAGGATGTCATCCCCAACGAGGGCTGCGTGATCACCGTCTCACATGCCGGCTTCATCAAGCGCACCCGCGTCGCCGACTACCGTTCGCAGAAGCGCGGCGGCAAGGGCGTCATCGGCGCGGAGACGTACGACGAGGATTTCGTCGAGCATCTCTTCACCGCCAGCACGCACGACTATATTCTTTTCTTCACCAACACCGGGAAGTGCCACGCGAAGAAGGTTTATGACGTGCCCGAGGGCACGCGCGCCTCGAAGGGCAAGTCCGTCTCGTCCTTCCTCCGCCTCGCCGAGGGCGAGAAAATCGCCTCGATGCTGTGCGTGAAGGATTTCGTCGCGGACCGCTACCTCGTCATGGCCACCCAGTCGGGCGGGATCAAGAAGAGCGCGCTCTCCGACTACGCCAACGCCACCCGCGAAGGCGGCCTCATCGGGATCAATCTCGACGAGGGCGACAACGTCATCGGGACCGTCCTCACCACCGGCAGCGACGAACTGATTCTCGTTTCCAACCAGGGACTCGCCGTCCGCTTCCGCGAACGCGATCCCGAGAGCGGCGAGGAGCTCTTCCGCGCCACCGGCCGCGCCACCAGCGGGGTCACCGGCATGCGTTTCAAGCTCGCCAGCGATTTTCTCCAGGCCATCGAGGTCGTCGACCACGAGGAAAAATTCCTCGTCGCCAGCGAGGCCGGCCTCGGCGTGCGCACCCGCTTCGAGGACTACCGCCTCATCAACCGCGGCGGCAGCGGCGTGTGGGCGATCGATCTGCCCGAGGACGGCTCCGTCCGGCTCGCCGGCGCCCTCAGCGTCAGCGAAACCGACGAAGTCATGCTCCTGACCGCCAAAGGCCAGAGCATCCGCTGTCCGGTGAACGGCATCCGCGAGACCAATCGCGGCGCCAAGGGTGTCCGCCTCGTCACCCTCGAGCCCGGGGACAAGCTGCTCAGCGTCGCCCGCATCGTCGAAAGCGCGGAAGAACAGGCCGCCGCCGCCGAACCCGAGACCCCGCCGCCGACACCGTAAATGCCATCGGGGCTTCGGGGTCGAAATTCCGTTTCCTACCTATAGGCGATTTGGATCCGGCGATGGGCCTGTGACGGGAATGCCACGGCCGGCACCGTCACGACGCCGCTCTCATCGGCCACAACTTCCCTTGGTTCGTCCTGGTCAATGGCGACCGTGACGCGCCGATTCGCTCCCGGCTTGAACCGCTGTACGTTTCGCAGCGTCACGTCAGCCGAGACGGGATAGCGTACGTCCGGATGAGTCATCTGGATCGAAATGGTATAACGCCGCTCGGTATCGACAATTTCCCTCCACTTGAAGCCCCGGTTCATCCAGCCAACAATGTCACCGTCGGCCGGATCGCCATGGCCGGGATTCCTGTTGTCCGAGCAGTTGCTGAACGCCGGATAACTAGCCCCTTTGGAAAACTGCAGCAGGAAGTCGACGGTCATCGCCTGCTTGATGTCTTCGGGCGCGCCCTTGCCGGCCGTGGCGTGCTCCCCATCGTCCCACCATGCGATGAAGCCCACCTTGTGCCGGTCCAGCGCGCGGTAAAACGCGGGCGTCTTGGACCAGGGTGTCGGGCGGTCTTTCCGGCCATGGTCGACGACGAGGAACGGAAATTCGCGGTGGCGCTTGAGACAGGAGACACCGTCCAGATAATCAAAACCGCCCAGGTCCGCCGCGAAGGGAACGCCGCCGTCGTAGTCGCCGGCCAGGAGCTTGAGCACCTTGGTGTAGGCATCGTTGGCCGCCATGGCCGGATCCGTTGAGCTGACATAGGAGACGCACGGCACCATCGCGCACACCGAGGCAAAGACCGAGGGATGGTGCAAGGCCAGCATCAAGCCCGCTCCACCGCCCGAGGCTCCGATGACGTGAACCCGGTTTAGGTCGGTCTTAAACGTGCGATGGACCCAGTCCAAAATCCACAGCAGCCGCTTTTCGTTATAATTGACAATCGTGCCGTCCTTCATCGCCGCCTCATCGTAGATCTTGGAATTGTAACCGAAATGCAGGGCGATACCGGCGGGCGTCTGGAAATGGGCGACCGGTCCGCCCAAACTGCGATTGTACCAAACCCGGTCAGAGGGGTAGAGATTGAGGCAGTTGTTCGAGTATATTATCTTGAACTTGAAGGAGAGGCTTTCCCGCCACCCCATGGTGGCATCCCCGAACGCCAGATAGTTATAATTTGGATCGTTGGGTCCGGCGCCCCCGGCCAGACGCATGACGATCGGCAGATTGGCCGGGACAACCGGTGGCGCTCCCGCCCCCACCCAGATTGCCTGGGTCGGCATCTTCCGCAGTGAGACCGGTTGCGGCAAACTGCTCTGCCCAAGCAGGACGGCTCTGTTCTCCTTTCCATCCGGGCTGACAAACGTGACGGCAAAGTACGGTGTTTCGCCCTCCGTGGCCGTGGCCGTATAAACAAACAGACCACCGGACGGGTCGAGCGGAGGCATGCCGTTGCCGATGACGAATCCGACTGGTTTTCCCGGCGCGTCGCCCAGCTTGAAGGCGGATGGATCTTTCCACCAGTCCCGCGCGCTGCCCGGTTGGATGTGATGACCGATGAGGACGGCATCGGCCAGAGTCGCGGTGGTGATGGGTCTGAAATGCCGGTAGACATTCAGCCAGCTTCCTTCGGGCAACGCGTTTTCCCGCCACACCAGGAACACCTGGCCATCACGAAACTCCGCCGAAAGTCCGGTGACCGGTTGCTCCGCTTTGCCCCGGCCGTCCATCGCCGCCTTTTTCTCCTCGCTTGCGACCAAATCGGATGAAGACAGGCCGCAGCATAAAGTCCAAACGATGACCGCGGCCGCATAGGAAAACCCTTTGATCTGAATTGGTGTCTTCATTTTTTGACCAGACAGGATCAGACGGGGCAAGTCTGGTCAAGGGTTGGTCACTTGGCCGGACGCGACGCACGATCCGCCGCCCACCCCGGAGCGCTCCCGCCGTAGGAACAGATACGCCAGCAGATACAGCACCAGCGCCAGCAGCGCCGTCGCCCGCAGCCCGCCGAGCATGGAAAAGTACTCCAGGCAGCCGCCGAGCACGGCCCCCAGCAAATTCGCGCCCAGCGCCGCCGCCGGATCGCGGGCGCGCACGAGCAACATCGGCACAATCACGCCCGCCAGCCCGACCGGCAGCCCCGTGAGCAGCCCGCCCGCCACGCTGCGCGCGAGCATTGGCCACGCCTGCAGCCAGCCGAGCGGAAAAAACGCCAGCAGCACGACCGCGACGAAAAGGGTCGCAAACCACGGCTTCGGATCCACCCACCGCCAGCGCTGCACCGCCGCGTTCGCCGCCAGCACCATGACCAGGATGCCACCGAACACGACCGCGTTCACCACCCAGGTCGAACCGAACAGCAGCGACAGGCTCGTCACGCCGCGGGTCTCGATCAAGAGGAACGCCGCCCCCATGAAAAACAGCGGCCAGTGAAACGCCGCACCCCCGCGCCCGATGCCATAAACGCGCCGCACTCCCACCACCGCGAAAACCAGGATCGAGCCGAGTACCGCGAGATAGCCCCACGGCATCACGCCCGGCCGCAGGTACAGAAACGGCCAGTCATCGCTCGTCGTAAGCGTCTGCGCCATCGTCCGCTCCGGCCGCAACGTCGTCCGCGCCGCGAACGCGTTTGCCAGCAGCACCGCGTCCTCCCGCGGCACGATAAAGGTTATCGTCGTGGAATGCAGCGGACTGTAGCAGGCGATCGGCTCGCGGCCCGTCGCACGCGTGATGGTCCAATAGAGCCGCTCGAACAGCCAGCGTCCGCCAATGCACGAGATCGCGAGCGAAAGATGGCCGCCCGGCGCCACCCGCCGCCACGCCGCGCGAATCCCCTCTTCCGTGTAGACGTAATTGTCCAACCGCAGCACCGACATCGCCGAACTCATCGCGTGCGAATCGAGCAGCCCGTAGCACACGACGTCGAACCTCTCGTCCCGGTTGTTCTCAAAAAACGCCCGCGCATCGTCAACCACCGGTGTCACCGCCCCGTTCGCATACGGCGCCTCGGGATGCCGCTCCCGGCCCAGTGCGATGATGCGACCGTCGATGTCGACGCTCGTCACGCGCGCATAGCCGTGGCGCAACGCGGCCTGCACGTCGTTGCCGGTTCCGGCGCCGACCACGAGCGCCGTAGCCCGCCGGGGATTGATCTTGAACGGCAGATCGTAGAGGTCCTGCAACTGGCGGCGCGATTTCCTCGTCGCCTCCGGCAACGCCGGATCCGTGAGCGCGCGTTCCGAAAGATCGGTCATGTACTGGTGGAAGTCGCGGTTCACCTGCAGTTCGATGAAATCGGCGGATGTCGCCGACCACTCCATCCGGTTGTACGGCGAAAAGATCGCCCCCTGGCCCGAGTAAAAACCAAGTCCGACGATCGCCGCGGCGCACGCCCCGGCCGCCCGCGTGCGTGCGAGCCACAAAAACGGCCCGCAACCGAGCGCCAGCCAGGTGGCCGGCCCCGCGTCCGCCCACGACGCCGTCGCAAACGCCAGGACCCCGAGCAGCGAACCGAGCAAGTCCGCCTGATACGCCCGCAATGCCGGCAACTGCGCGAACAGACAGCCCAACGCCGCCCCGCAACAGACAAACACGGCCACGATCATCCCGAGCAGCGCGAGAAACACCGCCATGCTCCGCGCGAAAACAAATCCGTTGGCCGGCAACTCCTGTGCGCCCCAGAGCATGATGCTTTGATCCGGAAACCGCAGGTGCACGAGCTGCAGCGGTTCCGAAAAGGCCAGGGGCAGGGCCAGCGCCAGCAGCGCCGGCAGCACGACGTGCAGCAAACCCGGATGCCGGCGGCCCAGCGCCACGCCGAGCCCGATGCCGAGAAACGCGCCGATCAGCACGATGTTGTTGAAATACGCGAACACCCTGATTTGCGACGACGACCAGCGGATAAGCGCCAGCTCCAGCGCGAGCGTGCCGAACGTCACCAGGCCGATCGCCCACGGGACGCGCACCGGTCCTCCGATCCACGTCCGATCCTGGAGAATCTCCGGACGAATCATCTCGCCGGCTCCCCCGATTGCACGGTGCCGCGGATCCCGCCGCCCGGCCACGGCCGATCGATCCGCGCCCGGCCATCCGCGGATCGAAGCGGCGCCAGCGCTGACCGCCACCCACGTGCCCGGAACCATTGTTTCATCGGCCGGAGTTGAGCCCGGCTTCCACACGGGTCGCAATTTATTATTCCAAACTTTCATCCCACCACGCCCGCCGTCGATTCCGCCCTTGCCAACCGCACGTGCGTTTCTCTCTCTCTTTCTCTCTCTCTGAGGCCACTTCTTTCCCGCATGCCCGGCAAAATCACCTCGCTGCTCGATCCTTCGCGCATCCTGCTCCACCTCCAGAGCACCCGGCGCACCGCCGCGCTGAACGAAATCGCGCACCTGCTCGACGGTCATCCCGATGTGGCAAATTTTGCCGGGTTTTACGACGAACTCCTCGCCCGGGACCGGCTCGACACGACCTGCCTCGGCAATGCGGTCGCGCTGCCGCATGCCCGCACTGACCACGTGAAGAAAATCGTCCTCGCGGTCGGCCGGGCCGACGCCGGCATCCCCTTCGACGCGAACGGTGAAATCGTCCGGCTCTTTTTTGTCCTCGGGACCCCAAAGATTAAGCCGGGCGACTACCTCGCCGTCGTCAGCGCCCTCTGCAAGATCCTCAAGGATCCCGCCGACCGCGCGACGTTCTTGAACGCCCCAACGCCGGAGGCATTCATCGCGGCCATCGCCGCGGCCGAGGCGAAGCTGGGGCTGTAGGGCGGGCGAGAACGGACGGTCCGGCCGGCCTGTCGGATCGGAACTAGGGCAGGATTGCCATGGTAAGGCGCAAAAGGGGCGCGGGATTCGCGCAAAGAATCTTCATAGGTGGGCGGGCACGTCCCGGTGCCCGCAGGTCTGGCCCGATCGATCGCATTTCGAATGCGGGCACGAGGACGGGCCCGCCCACCACGGATCGCAGTGACAGAGGAGTGAGATGCGCGGACCAAAAAGATTTGGCTCTGCTGCGCAGACTCGACGCCGTGCCCGCCACCGCCCACATTTCTCCGCCATGATTCGCTCCTTCGTCTTCAGCGACGGCAAGCTCGTCGGCCAGGACCTCGAACGCGAGGCGCTCCGGCTCGTCCGCGCCGACAAGGGCCTGCTGCTTTGGGTCGACCTCGACAACTCCACGGACGACGAAAACAAGTTCGTGCTCGAAAACGTCTTTCAGTTTCACCCGCTCGCAATCGAGGACTGCGTCGCCCCGAACTCGCTGCCGAAGGTCGAGGACTACGAGGAATATCTCTTCATTGTCGCGCACGCCGTCGACTTTACGCGCACGGAAAAGTTCAACACCACCGAGCTGGATTTCTTTCTCGGCCGGGACTACGTCGTCACTTTCCACCGTCAGCCGCTGCGTTCGGTCAGCATGTTTATCGAGCGCATGACGAAGAGCGCCGGCGTCGGCCCGCGTGGTCCGGATCGCATTGTCCACACCCTGATCGATTTCCTCGTCGACAACTATGCGCCGGTCATCGAGGAGCTCAGGGCCGAGCTCGAGGAAATCGAGGAGCAGGTGCTCGCCCGCGATTCGACCCACGAGACGCTCGTCAATGAACTGCTCCACGTCCGCGGTGACTTCACCCGCCTGCGCACCATCGTCCGGCCGCAACGCGATGTCATCGAACGTCTGGCCCGCGGCGACAGCCGGATGATCCGACCCAAGCTGGTGCCGTACTTTCGCGATCTGCGCGACAATCTCACCCGGCTCGAGGGCACGGCCGTGGGTTACCACGAGCGGTTGATGATGGCGTTCGACATCTACCTCAACAAGGCCGCGTTCGAAGCCAACGAAGGCATCAAGTTCCTCACGGCGATCACGGCGATCACGATCCCGGTCATGGCGATCGGCTCGTGGTACGGCATGAATTTCCAGCACATGCCCGAGCTGGCGGGGAAGTACAGCTATTTCGTGGCCAGCGGAGCCATGCTCGTCTCGACGATCCTCATGGTCATCTACCTGAAGAGAAAAAAGTGGTTTTAGCGGGGCGCGCTTTCCGCCCGTCCCAAAGGGCGCGCCGCCGGCACGCCCTACCTGATCTGCGCCGCCTCGGACTCCATCTGCGCCACGAGTCCGTTCATCTGATCGACCACGGCCTGCACCGTTTGGCGCTGGGTCAGATCCACGCCCGCCTTTTGCAGCTGCACCATCGGGTGATCGTTGCCGCCGCTCTTCAACAGGGTGTGATAACGCTCGGTCGCGGCCTGGCGCGCCGCCGCACCGCCAGTCGTCATGTCCTGGAACAATTTGGCCGACGACGCAAAGCAGGTCGCGTACTGATAGACATAGTACGGCGTGTTGTAGAAATGCGGGATGCGTGCCCACGTGAACCGGGAAAGTTCGTCGAACGTGATGGCATCGCCGTAGTAGTCCTGGAGCAGCTTCCGGTAGATCCCACTGAGCACGTCAGCCGTGACCGGCTGCCCCTGCTCGACGAGCCGGTGCGTCTGCAGCTCGTAATCGGCGAACATCACCTGCGTGTAGAAGGTGCCCACAATCGCGTCGACCGCGTGCTGCAGCAGGAGGAACCGCTCCTTCGGATCCTTCGTCGTTTCCAGCAGCGTGCTGAGCAGGAACCGCTCGTTCGTCGTCGACGCGACCTCGGCGACGAAGATCGTGTAGCTCGACGTCACGAACGGCTGGGTTTCGTAGGACAACACGGTGTGCATCGCATGCCCGGCCTCGTGGGCCAGGGTGAAGAGCGCGTCCATGGTGTCGTTGTAGTTCAGCAATAGATAGGGTCCCACACCGTAAACCCCCGCACAATAGGCGCCGCTCCGCTTGCCCTCGTTTTCGTAGACGTCGATCCGGCCGCCGGCAACGAACTGACGGTATTTCGTCACATAGTCGGCGCCGAGCGGCGCCACCGAGGCGATCACGAGCTCCTTCGATTCGTCGTACGGATAGGTCTTGTCCGTCTTGTAGATCGGGATCGCGGCATCGTAGAGGTGGTAGGTTTCGAGCCCGAGCAGCCGCCGGCGCAGTTTCGCGTAGCGCTGCAACGGCACGGTGCCCGCGCGGACGGCCTCGACAAGCGTCTCCACGACCGCCCGCGGGACGGCATTGTTGTCCAGGGCCGCATCGAGGGTCGTGGGGTAATTCCGCGCCTGCGCCGTGAACCAGCCGCGCTGCATGACGCCATTGTAGATGGCCGCGTAGGTGTTCACCGTCGCCGCATAGGTCTTCAGGTAGGCCTCGAAGGCGAGCGCGCGATCCGCCTGGCGGTAATACGTCTGCAGCACCGACTGGTAGACGCCGGGCGAGAGCGTGAGCTCCTTGCCGTCGGAAAGCGTGACTTTCGGGAACTTGATGTCCGAGGTGCTCAGCTCCTGAAAGGTCTGCGTCGGCGTCTGGTTGAAACGCGCCGCGAGCGACAGCAACCGCTCGCCCTTCTCGTCGAGCACGTGTGCCTGCTGACGATAGTTGTCGAGAATGGTGAATCGGTAGGGCGCGAGCGCGGGCGTCTCCGCGATCCACTTTTCCATCGTGGCCTGCGGAATCGTGAGCAGCTCCGGGGTGAACCACGACGTGGTCGTGCCGAATTTGGCGAAGATGGCGCCGACGCGTTGGAATTTTCCCGCGATTTCCTGGTCGCGGGTGTCGATATCGCGCTGCAGTTGCGGGTAGCGGTAGACCTTATACTGGAGCATGCCGATTTCGTCGAACGCCCGGTAGGCCTCGAGCACCGCGGCCGGGCCCTGGGCGAGCGATCCCTTGCGCGCGGCAAACGCGTCCATCTTCGCCTCCATGCCTTTCATCGCGGCCTCCCACGCCTCCCAGCTTGGGTAGATGGCGGAGAAGTCCCATTTGCGGTCGGCCGGAATCTCGGCGCGGATGCGGGTTTCAGGCTTCGCGCTAGAGGTGCCACCGGTTGCAACGGTGGCGGCGGGGGCGGCCGCAGCGCCACCGGCCGCGGCGGGGGAGGCCGTGCTGGCCAGCGCAAGTGACGCGGCGCCAACCACGCCCCGGTTCAGAAACAGATGGTTGCTCATGGGGCGGGACGTTGCGCCCAAATCCCACCTGCGTCCAGCGAGCAGCGACGAAGCGTGGTGCCCGGGCGACAAGGGCACCTGAACGCGAACAAGCCCGCCGAAACGGCCGAGCCGGGGAGGATCAACCGCTTCATTGGAGCGCCTCGGAAAAACGCACTCGCCACGCGACTTCGCGCATGGCTCGCTCCGACGCGTCCCGGAGAAAAGACTACAAGACCACGGACCACCAGACCATTGCTGCGACGGTCTCGCGTTCCGGGGTTGCGTGGTCAGTGGTCAGTCGTCCCAAGTCTTTAATTTCGCCCCGCTCATGCCCTGGTCTCAAAACTACTCCCCCATCGGCGGCATCGGCACGTCCGCGCTGATCGCCGTGATTCCCGTCGCCGTCCTGCTTGGCCTCCTGGCGTTCTGGCACGTGCGCGCGCATCTCGCCGCCATGGTCTCACTGCTCGTCGCCCTCGCGATCGCGGTGTTCGTTTACGGCATGCCGGTGTCGCTGGCCATCGCCTCCGCCGGGTATGGCGCGGCGTTTGGACTGCTCCCGATCGGCTGGCTCATCCTCAACGCGATCTTCATCTATCAGCTCTCGGTCGAAACCGGCCAGTTCGCCGTGCTCCAGAAACAAATCGCCGGGCTCTCCGGCGACCGCCGCGTCCAGGCGCTGTTGATCGCGTTTTCGTTCGGCGCGTTCATCGAGGGCGCGGCCGGTTTCGGCGCGCCCGTGGCGATTAGCGGCGCGTTGATGATCGGACTCGGCTTCCGCCCGCTCGAGGCCGCCAAGCTCGCGCTCATCGGCAACACCGCGCCCGTCGCCTTCGGTTCGCTCGGCACGCCGCTCGTCACGCTGGCGCCGCTCACCGGCCTCGATCTCAATCTGCTCAGCGCGATGGTCGGCCGCCAGTTGCCGTTCTTTTCGCTCCTCGTGCCGTTCTGGCTGATCTGGGCGCAGGTCGGCTGGCGCGGCATGGTCGGCGTCTGGCCGGCCTGCCTCGTCGCCGGCGGTTCGTTCGGGATCATGCAGTTTCTGATGAGCAACTTTCACGGCCCGTGGCTCGTCGACATCGTCAGCGGGGCGGTGTCGATGCTTTCGGTCGTGGTGCTGATGCAGTTCTGGCGCCCCGCCGAGGATCAACTCACCCCGGAACCGCCCATTGGCACCGCCCCGCCCATCCCGTCCGTCCCGACCACCGGCCCGGCGTGGAAAGCCTGGCTGCCGTGGATTTTTCTTACGGTCTTCGTCTTCGCCTGGGGTCTGCCCCAGGTGAAAACGCGGTTGAACGCCTGGTTCGCCCCCCAGATCCCCGTGCCGGTGCTGCACAACGCCATCGAAAAGGTCCCACCCGTGGCGCCGAAGCCGACGCTCGAAAAGGCCATCTTCAACCTGAATCTCCTCTCCGCCACCGGCACTGCGCTGCTGCTCGCCGGCATCGCATCCGCGCTCGCCCTCGGCGTCACCTTCCGTCGCGCGCTGGAGATTTACTGGCACACGCTGCTGCGCGTGCGCATTTCGCTGCTCACGATTTCCGTGATGATGGCGCTCGGCTTCACCACGCGTTACAGCGGCACCGACACTACGATGGGCCTCGCCATGGCCGGCACCGGCATGTTCTTCCCGTTTTTCTCGCCCCTCATCGGCTGGCTCGGCGTCGCGCTCACCGGCAGCGACACCTCGTCCAACGTCCTCTTCGGCAACCTGCAAAAAGTCTCCGCTGAGGCGCTCGGCTTTTCGCCGCTGCTCATGTGCGCCGCCAACAGCTCCGGCGGCGTGATGGGCAAGATGATCGATGCCCAGAGCATCGTGGTCGCGGCCGTCGCGACCGGCGGCCACGCCGACAGCCCCGACGCCGGCACCGTGCTTCGCTCCGTCTTCTGGCACAGCCTCGCACTCGCGCTGCTGATGGGCCTGTTCATCACGTGCCAGACCTACCTCTGGCCCTGGATGGTGCCGAAGTAGGTCAGATCTTCGACCTGACCCTCGCTCGACCTTCGCTTCCCCAAACGGTCAGGTCGGAGACCTGACCTACTTTCCCGGCACGACGCTGCTCCCGGCCGGCCGCATCGACTGCCAGGCGACCATTCGCCACGTTCCGGCTTCATTGCGCCAGACCGAGAGGAAACGGAGCGTGATCTCCGACCACGCGGCCCCGAACCGCTTGCGCATGTCCTGCCGGCCGATCAGCACGACGACGTCCGACGATGGTTGCATCGTCCGCAGCTCCGAGGTCTTTGCATTCGTGTAGGCCGTTTCGCCGGCCATCAGGTTTTTAACGTAATCCGCCTTCGACTCGATGCGACCATCGGAATGGACGAACACCAACTCCTCGGAAAGCACCCGCCCGAGCGCGGCGCCATCGCCGGCCATCATGGCGGCCAGTCGCGACGCATCAGCCCGCAACACGGCGGGCTCTTCCGCGTGGCTCACCCCGGGCGCGAAACACAGCAGGCCAACGATGGCGGCGCGCAGGACGGCGGGGAGGATGGCGACCAGACGGGTGATTTTCATTTTGAAGAGGCGGCGCGGTCATACGCATCGCGCAGCACCTGCATCGTGTGCCGCACGGCGACCGGAGGAGTCGTGTTCGCGAGATGCGCGCGCAGCTGCGTGAGACAACCGATGTTTCCCGTCGCAACTGTCGTCGCACCCGTGGCGACGATTGCCGCCGCCTTCTGCGCACCGAGCGACGATGCGATCTCCGGCTGGTCGAGGTTATACGTGCCCGCGCTGCCGCAGCACAGGTGGGCGTCGGCCAGTTCGCGCAACTCCACCCCGGGAATCGCCCGCAACAGATCCCGCGGTTCCCCGCGCACGCCCTGCGCGTTCGCGAGGTGGCAGGCATCGTGATAGGCCACGGACTGCGGCCGGCCCCACCCCGCCGGCTTTTCGCGCAACCCGAGCCGCGCCAGAAAAACGCTCACATCAACCACGCGCCGGCGAAAGGCCTCCGCCCGCGCCTCGTCCGGCGTGCCGCGCAAGATGAGATGATACTCGTGCATCGCGGAGCCGCAGCCCGCCGCGTTCGTCAGAATCGCATCCACGTCCGCCGGAAACGCGTCGAGATTTCGCCGCGCAAACGCCTGCGCCGCCGCCAGGTCTCCGGTGTGCCAACTTAGCCCGCCGCAGCATCCCTGGTTCTCGGGCACCACGACCTCGATGCCGTTCCGCGTCAGCACGTCGATCGTCGCGACGTTGATATCGGGATCGAGCACCTGTTGCGCACAACCGGCGAGCAGCGCCACGCGCGCCCGGCGTTCGCCGCGGGCCGGAGTGACCGGCGCCAGCACCACGCGAGCGGGCACGTGCGCCGGCGCCAGCGCCAGCATCGGGCGCAACCCCGCCGGCACCAGCGGCCCGAGCCAGCGCCCGAGCTTCGCCCCGATCAGCGCCAGACGGAAGCGCGCCGGATACGGAATTGTCCGCGCCGCGAGCCAGCGGCGAAGTTTTTCCCCCGGCGTCCGCGTGAAATGTTGCTCCGCCGCCGCCCGGAACGGGCTGATCAGATCGCGATACGCCACGCCGCTGGGGCACGCCGGTTCGCATGCCAGGCAGCCCAGGCAACGATCGACGTGGGGCTGCGCCGCGGCCCACGGCAGCTGGCCTTCGAGCACCTCCTTCATCAACACGATGCGACCACGCGGGGTGTCCATCTCCTGCCCGAGTTCGTGATAAGTCGGGCAGGTCGCGAGGCAAAATCCGCAATGCACGCACGCCTGCACCGCATGCGCCATCGGTTCACCCAGCGGACCGTGTTCGTGCGTCTTGATTCCGTGTTGCATGTTTGGAAGTAGGTCAGGTCTCAGACCTGACCCACGTCGTCGTCGAGGTCGGGAAACCGGTTCTGCGGATCGAGCGCCAACTTCACGGCGCGCATCACTTCGAAACGTGGCCTCGCTCCCGGCCACAACGGTCCCTCACCCCGCAACGTGACGGCCGGCCACGCGAGAGTTGGCAAAGCCGCACTCGCCGGCAGCGACAGGTAACCCGTGTTGCCGCCGGCCCCGATCCAGCCGCGCGCCCCGGCAACCCCGCGCACGATCGCGGCAAACGCTTCCAACTGCACCGGCGTAAGCGCCACCTTCACCAGCGCGCCACCGGCGTGTGCCCAACGAAACTCCGCCAAGCCGCGCCAGAAATCGTCCGCCTCATCCGGTTGAACCGCCGTCCCCGGCCAGCGCGCAAGAATCTCCTCGCCCAGCGCGGCGAGCGCCACCGCTGGCCCCGCGAGCCGCGCGTAAACGACCCCCTCTTCCAGTCCGGCCTCAAGGGCGTCGAGTTCCCAGCGCCCGCTGGCTGCGGCGGTCAGCAGGCGCGTGGTGGCCGCGATGTCCCCTACATGAATCCGCAGCGTGCGGGTTGCCGCGGGTCGCGGAAACACCTTGAACGTCACCTCCGCGAGGACGCCAAAACGTCCCAGGCTGCCGACGAAGAATTTCGGCAGATCGAAGCCCGCGGCATTCTTCACCACCTTGCCGCCCAGCCGCAGCAAGCGCCCCCCGCCGTCGACGAAGCGGACCCCAAGAATGAAATCGCGCTGGCCCCCAAACCGAAATCGCCCGGCGCCGCTCAGCCCGGCCGCGACCGTGCCGCCGATCGTTGCCCCCGCGCCCGCCAGCGGCGGATCGAACGGCAAATACTGCCCGCGCTCCCCGAGCGCGGCCACGAGGTCGCGCAGCGGGGTCCCGGCCAGCGCGGTGAACGTGAACTCGCTCGGCTCGTACTCGACGATCCCGCGGAGCTGCGCGGTGGAGAGGCGCACGAACTCCTCCGCCACACGCGCCAGCCGCGGCTTCGTCCCCGCGCCGACGGCAATCACGCGCGGCGCCGACCGCACCGCATCGGCGAGTTCGGCGGGTGTGGAGGGAGTAAGGGGCGAGTCCATTTCGTTTGTGGTTCTGAACCGTATCAGGACGGTCGAATTCGAACCCCAATGTGGCCAGGGAGCAAATTGGGTGGACCGTGCGCTCCGCGCGCGGTCGCCGCCGCGTCCATCAGTCCGCCGCGCGCGGAGCGCACGGCCCACCACTTCGAGTCCACGGCCCCATCGGCAAGCCCCAACGAAGGCGCCAGATGGTGGAGGCACGGTGCCCCCACCGTGCAAACTCTGATGGCCACAAAGAGGCACAAAAAGCATCCGGCCGGCCGACGAAGATCCTCCGTGCGCCTATAGGCGCCTTGTGGGCTGCATTCGCCCTCTGATTCTTTGTGACTTTTTGTGGCCATCCGGTTTGGGAAGTTTGGTTGCGGTTGAGACGGGCTATTTCATCCGCAGTTAAAGAAGTTCGCCTTCATTCCCGTGAAATCACGCCCGCCTTTTCCAGCGGATGCAGCCCCGGCTGCGACAGCGCCGGCGCGCCGGCCTCGGCAAACATTTTCCCCGGATTCGCGATCTGGAGCGGATCGAAGGCCGCCCGCAGCCGCTTCATGCAGTCGATCTCGTCCGCCGAAAACATGTCGGGCAGGTAGTCACGCTTCTCGACCCCGATCCCGTGTTCCCCGGTGATCGATCCGCCCATCTCGACGCACATCCGGAGGATTTTTCCCGCCAGCACCTCCGCCCGCTCGAATGCGCCCGGTTCGCGGCCATCGTACAGGATGAGCGGATGCAGATTGCCATCGCCGGCGTGAAACACATTCGCGCACCGCAGTCCCGCTTCGTGCGACCACGCGTTGATCTTCCGCAGCGCCTCGCCGAGCCGGCGGCGCGGCACAACACCATCCTGCACGATGAAGTCCGGTGACAGCCGGCCCACGGCGCTGAACGCACTCTTGCGCCCCTTCCAAATTACCATCCGCTCGGCCGCATCCCGGGCCGGCCGCGCCTCGACCGGCCGGCTCGCGGCGATGATCTCGTCGAGGCGCACCCGATCGGCCGCGACCACTTCGCGCGGGCCCTCGAGCTCGACGATCAACACCGCCTCGCAACCCGGCGGGTAGTCCGCATGCACGGCGGCGACCGCCGCTTCGAGCGCGAGCGCGTCCATGATTTCGATCGCGCCCGGCAACAGCCCGCTCGCCACCACGGCCGACACCGCGTCGCCCGCCTGCTCCAGCGTGCGGTAGCCCGCCAGCACGGTGTGAAAACATTCCGCCCGCGGCAGCAACTGCAGCGTGACTTCCAGCGCGATGCCAAAAAGCCCTTCGTTGCCCACGAACAATCCCGTCCAGTCCGGCCCGATCTGCTCGCGGCTCGGACTGCCGAATTCGACGACTTCGCCGGTGCCGAGCACCGCCTTGAGCCCGAGCACGTGGTTCGAGGTCATGCCGTACTTCAGGCAGTGCGCGCCGCCCGAATTGAACGCCACGTTGCCCCCAATCGTGCAGATCGACTGGCTCGAAGGATCCGGCGCGTAATGCAACCCGTGGCGCGCGGCGGCGACGGTCACGTGCGTGTTCACGACCCCGGCCTCCACCACTGCGATCCGTTGGGCCGGATCGAGCCGCACGATCCGGTTCAGGCGATTAAGGGTGATCACGATGCCCGACGCGATGGGGAGTGAGCCGCCCGACAAACTCGTGCCGCTCCCACGCGCCACAAACGGCAGCCGTGCCTCGTGACAATAACGCACAATCGCGATCACCTCGGCCTGCGTTTCCGGCACCGCCACGGCGAGGGGTCGCGTGCGATACGCCGTCAAGCCGTCGCTCTCGTAGGCGGCGAGCTGCGCCGGGGCGCAGAGCAGCCGTCCGGCCGGCAACAACGCCGCGAGCCGGGCGAGGACGGCGGGCGTGGAGGCGTAATCCATGATGCAAATCCGATGATTGCCGTCTCATTCCGGTGCTGACGAGCGCGGAATTCGCCGACCCGGCTTCAAGGGTGCATCTCGGTTTTTCGCCACGCGACGAATCTCCATGGTGGGACGTGCGCTCCGCGCGCGGCTGGGCTGTTGCTGTTTCCGCTCGTCTTGATGGGTCGTCAGCGGCCGGTGGACTTCCTGCGCCCCGGGCTCCACCTCCCGGGGCGATTGACACCTCCGATCCGGCCGGATACCTCCATGCCGGGGATCGCTGGTGTCCTTGTGAGGCAGACCGCCTCCGACCACGAACCGCCCAAGTTTCAACCGCCCTACCCGGAGGAAAACATGGCCAAGAAGAATGCGAAGAAGCTGGCCGACGCGAAGTCGGACAAACCGTCGGACAAGCCGGCCCACGAGCCGTCGGAAAAGAAAACGGAAAAACCGTCGGAGAAATTGTCGAAGAAGAAAAAGAAGAAGTTCTTCCGGAAAGAGACGGCCCGCCTGCAGATCGAGCTCGTGAAGTTGCAGGAGTGGATCAAGGCCCAGGGCTTGAAGGTGGTGGTGATTTTCGAAGGGCGCGACGCCGCGGGCAAGGGCGGTGTGATCAAGTGCATCACGCAGCACCTGAGTCCCCGCATTTGCCGGGTGGCGGCGCTGGCGGCGCCGACAGAGCGCGAAAAGACGCAGTGGTATTTCCAACGCTACATCCCGTATCTGCCGGCGGCCGGCGAAATGGTGCTGTTCGACCGCAGCTGGTATAACCGGGCCGGCGTCGAGCGCGTGATGGGATTCTGCTCGGACCACGAGGTGGCGGAATTTTTCCACTCCTGTCCGGAGTTCGAGCGCATGTTGCTGCGATCCGGCATCGTGCTGCTAAAGTATTGGTTCTCGGTCAGTGACGAGGAGCAGGAGCGGCGGTTCCAAAGCCGCATCCACGATCCGACCAAGCGCTGGAAGCTCAGCCCGATGGACTTGGAGTCGCGCCGGCGGTGGGTGGATTACTCGCGGGCCAAGGACGAGATGTTTGCCTACACGGACATCAAGCAGGCGCCTTGGTATGTGGTGAACGCCGACAGCAAGAAGCGCGCGCGGCTCAATTGCATCCGGCACTTGCTGAATGCGATTCCCTACAAGGATCTCACCCCGAAGCCGATGAAGCTCCCGTCGCGCGAGAACAAGAGCAGCTACGTGCGACCCCCGATCACGGACCAGACCTTCGTGCCGGAGCTGTATTAAGTTGTGACCGTGCAGTCGGAGCGTTTCCTCCTCTGTCGTGCGGCAACCAAAGGGTGGGCCGTGCACTCCGTGCACGGCCTCAGCCCAATACTGGGCGCGCGCCCAGTATTGGCAGTGCCCCGTGATTCGCGCCGGAATTTCCACCGGATTTTGAATTGAAACCGGCGGCCAGAGCGCTCCCAGTTCTGGCCGTTTCCCCAACCGCATTCTGAACCTCGCATCCGCCAACCATGCCCGCGAAAAAAACTCTGCTCGCCATCGGCGCCCATTACGACGACTGCGTGTTCGGCATTCCCGGCGTACTGCTCCAGGCCGTAAAAAAGGATTATCGGGTCGTCGTCCTCTCCTTGATTGGCGACTACACCAGCTGGGCGCCGATGAAGGGGCGGGCGGAGGATTTGCGGGAGGTCAGCAAGACGCTGGCACATTTTTACGGCGTGGAGATGCGCTTTCTCAACTACGCCACCGCCCGCTACCTCCCGGACGAGCAAACGATCCTCGCCACGGCCAAGGTCGTCGCGGACGTGCAGCCGGACCTCGCCTTCATGCTCTGGCATCAGGACCGTCATCCGGACCACGAGGCCGCGGCGGTGATCAGCAAGAAGGCGCTGCGCCAGGCCGGCGACATCGTCGGCACCCCAGGCGTGAAGGTGCCGCGGCAGATCTTCCTCTACGACAATGGGCCCGGTCATACCATCGGCTTCGAACCTAACACCTTCGTCGACGTGTCCGACGTCTGGCCCTCGGCGATGGAGTGGTTGGGTCAGCTGATGGCCTTCGTCCGTCAGAAACCCTACGACCCCGCGAACCCCGATGGGGCGCTGGCCACCAAGACCACGCTGGCGCGCTACCGGGGCGCGGGCTGCGGCGCGAAATACGCCGAGGCGTTCTGGGCCATGCACACGCGGCCGGCGCAGATCCTTTAACCCCGCTGGAGCGGGAGCGGCCACGTGGCCCGGGGAAACGACGCCAAAAAATGAAATTATTCCGAAACGTGGTGCGTCATCCCGTTTGGTTGATTGCCGCGGTGCTGTGCCTGGGGCTTGGCCACCCGGTGGTGCGGGCCCAGGTGGCTCCCTCCGGCGCGGCCAAGGCCGGCCCGTTCGCCATCCCGACCTTTCACTGCCTGGGAGTATATTGGTCTCCGCCGGGCGGTGCCGCGGACAAGGACGTCCAGGTGCGCTACCGGCCGCAGGGCGCGACGGCCTGGAAGGACGGCCTGCCGATGCGCTACAACCCCATTGCCAAGACCGACGAGGATCTCACCGATTACCGCGGCAGCATTGTCCAGCTCGCCCCGGCCACGACCTATGAAATTCAGCTGACCCTCGCGGGCACCGCCACCACGGCGCAGCTCACCGCCGCAACTTGGAGCGAGGATTTCCCGGCCGGTGAAACCGTGCGCGTCGGCGATCGCGACACGCCGCTGGTCATCACCGAATCGGGCACCCCGACGGCCTGGCGAATCTACGACGGCCGGGGCGCGACGATCGATGTGCGGCACCGGCACGATGCCTGCATCACAATCGACGCCTCCTATGTGATTGTTCGCGGCTTCACGCTCAAAGGCGCCGGGGCCGCGGAAAATGCGACGCCGAAACCCGCCGCCGCCGGCATTCTGATCACGGGCGGCCACGACATTGTGATTGAGGACTGTGACATCTCCGATTGGGGCCGGCTCAACCCCAAGACGGGTTTCGGCTTTGACCTCGAATCGGCCATTTATTCCCGCAGTGGCACGTTGCAGCGCCTCGTCGTCCAGCGCTGCAAGGTGCACCATCCGACCTGGGATGGCAGCAACTGGTCCGAGCCGAAATATCCCACCCATTCGATGGGGCCGCAGTGTATCAGCCTGTTTAACACCGCGGGCAATCACGTCATCCGTTACAGCGAATTCTGGTCCGACCTGGAGCATATGTACAACGACGGCATCGGCGGCGGGAGCAACGGGAGTTTCCGCGGCGCGCCCGGCCCGGACTCGGACATCTACGGGAACATCATGAGTCATTGCTGGGATGACGGGTTCGAGGTGGAGGGCGGCAACCGGAACAACCGGATATGGGACAATTACGTCACGCAGTGCATGATGATGATCGGCAACGCGGCCACCTCGATCGGCCCGCTCTACATCTGGCGCAACGTTGTCGCGCGCAGCCAGTCGAAGCCGGATGCCGGCGGCGGGAATTTCCTGAAAATGGGCTTTGCGGGCAGCGAGGACTGGATGACCGGTCACATGTATATTTTTCACAACACGCTCTTCGGCCCGGACGAGTGGCTGCCGACCGGCGGGCTGGGCGGCAGTCGCATCGTCAAGCACACGGTGGCGCGGAACAACATCCTCCACGTGCGCACGCCGCAGAACCACAGCGAGAGCAGCAACAAGGCGAACACCGACAACAGCTACGACTTCAATCTCTACAACGGGCAGATTCCCGCCGGGGTGGAAGCACACGGCACCCGCGGGGTTCCGGTTTATGCGCCGGGTGCCGGCTTCGATCCGACGACCAAGACCGGACGATTCGAGCTGGCCGCAGGAAGTCCCGGCGTGGAAGCAGGCGAGATCCTCCCCAATTTCAGCGATGGCTACGCCGGCCGGGCGCCCGACATCGGGGCGCATCGCCGCGGCGCGCCGGCGATCCAGTACGGCGTCAAGGCCCGGCAGCCCTGAGCCGCGCACCGCCAACCGGAGCGCCGGATTTTTTGTTAGCAACATGCCGCGGATTCGCTTCCCTCGGACCGTTCGCTCCTCAGACCATTCCCGTCATTTCCGCGACTATGAAAACGCCGCTCCTCTCCCTCCTCGCCCTTGCGGTGACCGGCCTCACCGGTTTTGCCGCCGAAGAAAAACCGTCCCCGCTCGGCTATTCCGACACGCCGGTCATCCCGGGGACGAAGTGGAAAGTCCACGACATCGACCGGCCCGCGCCGGCGGTCGTGAAACCGGCCGCGAAACTCGGCGGTGCCCCGGCCGACGCCATCGTCATCTTTGACGGCACCAGCACGGCCGGTCTCTACGCCAAGCAAAAGGACACCAACAAGATTCTGCCCTGCCCGTGGAAGATCGAAAACGGCGAGCTCCTGGTGAATGGCGGCGATTGCTGGACGAAGCAGGAGTTCGCGAGCTGCCAACTCCACGTCGAATGGAAGAGCGCGCCGGAGACGAAGGGCAACTCCCAGAAAAAGGGCAACGGCGGCGTGTTCTTCATGGATCGCTACGAGAGCCAGATGCTCGATTGCGACAACAACCCGACCTACGCCGACGGCATGACCGGCGCCGTCTACGGTCAGACGCCGCCGCTCGTGAACGCGGTGAGGAAGGCCGGCGAGTGGCAGGTCTATGACATCGTGTTTACCGCGCCGAAGCTGGTGAACGGCAAGGTCGTCGAGCCCGCCTATATCACGACCTTCGTCAATGGCATCTGCGTGCAGGTGCACACGAAGATCATGGGGCCGACGATGCACAAGAAGACGACGGAGTACAGCGGCACGTTCCCCGAGAAGGCGCCGTTCCGCTTCCAGGACCACAAGAACGAGCCGCCCGTGCGCCTGCGCAACATCTGGGTCCGGCCGCTGCCCTGAGCGGGTCGGTCCGCACCGCGGGCCGTACTTATACACAGCGACACAATTTTTCTTTTGATCCCGCCGCTCACGCGGCGGGCTACGCCTTTATTGTAGCCCTGCGCGTGAGCGCAGGGACGCCTTGATCCGCAAACAATCCTGGCGTCAGGTATAGTGAGGCGCTTGCCATCATCCCCTCTTCGTCCACCTCAAGCGCTCGATCGCCTCAGTAGGCAATTGGGTCTGGGGCTGCGCCTCGTCAGTTCCCGTAGCCCTTGACCGGTATCATCGGCGTGGGCGGCGGTGGCGTGATGCCGTGCGCGAGCATCACTTCGTGGATGGCGGCAATGGTCTCGAAGGAGGGCTTGAAATTTCCGAAGCGGTGGCCTTCGGCGATGAGGAGCGGGGTCCAGCCGCGCTGGTTCTTCTGGTTCCAGACCTCGATTCGTGCGCCTTTGGCGGCGAGGAATTTTACGACCTTGGGAAAATTGGCGAACGCGGCGCCGTGCATCGCGGTGTCGCCAAGACCCGACACGCCGTTGATGTCGGCCCCGAGTTTGAGGAGAAATCGCAGCGCCTCGAGCGCCTCGTCCTCGGTGCCGGCCTCCTCTTCGGCGGAGCGCGTCCCGAGACCGGCGGCGGCCATGAGCGGCGTGCAGCCGTCGGCGTTGGTGAGGGTGGGATCGGCGCCGAGTTCGACGAGCAAGCGGAGGAACGGGGTGTCGGCGGTGTCAGCGGCGAGCATGAACGGCGTGCAGCCCTTGCGGGCAATGCGGCCGCCGCCGGACGGGCCGCCGGCGAGACGCGCGTTAACGTCGGCCCCGCTCGCCACCAGCTTCCGGATCAGTTGCTCGTGGGTGAGGCGGCCGGAACCTTCGGGGGGTGGCGCGCCGTTCTCGTCTTCGCCGCGGTCGGGCTTGCGGACCCAGGAAAGCACGTGGAGCGGCGTGTAACCGGAGCGCATATCGTTGGGGTTCGCGCCCAGATCGAGCAGGAGGGCGGCTAGTTCGAAGTGACCGTTTTCGATCGCGAGGATCAGGGCGCTCGTGCCTTTGCGCGGGAGTCTGGCGCCGCCGCGGGCGGGTTTCGTCGCCTCATTGACGTCCACGCCGGCCGTGAGGAGCGTGCGCACGACGCCGGTGTGGCCTCCCCGGGCGGCGAACAGCGTGGGCGTGAAACCGGATTCGAGCGGCGTGCGAAAATCCGCCCCGGCGGCGAGGAGCACTTCAACGACGGCGAGATGGCCCTCGGCGGCGGCCCACATGAGGGCGGTCTGACCTTGCGGGAGCCTGGCGTCGACGGCGGCGCCGCGGGCGAGCAGGGCCTTGACCGGGCCGACCTTGCCGGTGCGCGCGGCGGTCATGAGCGGAGTCTCGCCGCCGGGCAGAGGGGCGTTGGGATTCGCGCCGGCGGCGAGGAGGCGTTCGACGAGCTCGGCATTGCCGTTGGTGCACGCGAGCGACAGCGGAGTGACGCGGTAGCGGTTTTCGGCCTGGGCGCTGGCACCAGCGGCCAGGAGGGATTTCGCCAGTTCGAGATCGTCGTGGTAAACGGCCCAGTGGAGCGCGGTCATGCCGTCGGCTTGGGCGGCGTTGATCTCGCTGTCGCCGATCAGCGCGCGCACGGCGGCGCGGTCCTGCCGCTCGATCGCGTCGGCGAGGGGGGCAGGTAAAGCTCCAACCTCCAAGCTCCAACCGCCAATGAAGCTCCAAACCATGAAGCTCCAATGGGCGGCGGGTTGGGAGTTTTGTTTTCCTTCGAGCTTCATCGGTGCTTGGATGTTGGTGCTTGGATGTTGGTGCTTGCCGCTTGGTGCCTGGCGCTCCGGCGCGCAGCGCCACGTCACACCGAGAGCGGGGCGAACAGTTCGTCCATCTTGCCGTTGCTGTCGGCGAACGAGTCGAGACGCACGCCGACCTTGTCCAGCAGCGTGAGGTGGAGGTTCGCGAGCGGGGTCGGCGTTTGGTAGCGGAGATGGCGGCCGCCTTTCATGCCGGCGGCGGCACCGCCGGCGACGAGGATCGGGAGGTTGGTGTGGTCGTGGACATTGGGGTTGCCGATCCCGCTGCCGTAGAGGAGAAGCGAGTGATCGAGGAGCGTGCCGTTGCCCTCGGGCGTGGCTTGGAGGCGCCCGAGGAAGTAGGCGAAGAGCGAAACGTGGAACGCGTTGATCTTGGCCATGCGCGCGATTTTTTCCGGGTCGTTGCCGTGGTGGGAAAGCGGGTGGTGCGGATCGGAGACGCCCACCTCGGGATAGGTGCGGTTGCTCGTCTCGCGCGCGAGCTGGAACGTGGTGACGCGCGTGATGTCGCCCTGCAGCGCGAGCACCTGGAGATCGAACATGAGGCGGGCGTGGTCGGCGTAGGCCGCGGGCACGCCGAGCGGGCGGTCAAGATCGGGGAGCGGCTTGTCCGCGGTGTCGGCCTCGGCTTTCTGGATCCGACGCTCCACTTCGCGCACGGTGTCGAGGTACTCGCCCACCTTGGCGCGGTCGGCCGGGCCGAGCTTGCGCTGAAGGCTCGCGATGTCCTCGGTCACCCAGTCGAGCAGGCTCGCGCGCTGGCGGAGCGCCGCCCGCCGCTCGGCGAGGTTGCCGCCTTCGCCGAAGAGGCGCTCGAACACAATGCGCGGATGCGCCTCGGAAGGGAGCGGCGTGGTGGGCGAGGACCACGAGAGATTGTTTTGGTAGACGCAGGCGTAGCCGTTGTCGCACTGGCCGACGGTCTGGAGCATGTCCATCGAAAGCTCGAGCGACGGGAGCTGGGTCTCGCGGCCGATTTGCTGCGCGGCGATTTGATCGACGGTCGTGCCGAGGTAGTAGTCGGAGCTCTCGGTGTGTTTCGCCTTGGCGGCGCTGAGGAAGGCGGAGTTGGAGGTGGCGTGCGAACCGGGATAGGCGTTGCGCAGCTCGAGGTTCGTGATGGCGGTGACGTGCTCCTTCACCGGGGCGAGCGAACTCAGGATGGGCGAAAGCGTCCCGAGTTTTCCATCGGTGCCACCGGGCGTCCAGCGCGTGATGTCGCAGCCCATGGGCATGAAAACGAAGCCGAGGCGGCGCACGGGTTTGGCGGGCGTCGCGGCCATCGCGGTCGCGGCGGGGACCATCGCGTCGAGCAGCGGCAGGGCGAGCGTGGCTCCCATGCCGCGCAGGAACGTCCTTCGGGGCAGGGCCTTTTTCGTGATGATCATGGGGATTTCCTCATTTGGAACGGGGTGCTGTTGACGATGCCGAGAATCAGGGACGAAAAGCGGAAGTGATCGGCCTGGGCTTGGCGGACGATTTGGCGGATGGCGGGGGCGTCATGGGTTTCAACCCCGCGGCCGAGGGCGAAGATGAGGAGTTTCTCGCTCAACGTGCCGGCGAACAGTTCCGGGCGCTGGAGCAGTCCGTGCTCGAGGGCGGCCACGCCGGTAAACATGCTGCCGTCAGGCAGGCCGCCGGAGGCGTCGATCGGGCGACCGTCCTCGACGGTGCGCCAGCGGCCGACGGCGTCGAAGTTCTCGAGCGAAAAGCCGACGGGATCCATCACGACATGGCAGCTGGCGCAGTTGGGATTGGCGCGGTGGGCGGCGAGGCGTTCACGAATCGGGAGGGCGGCGGACACGGTGTTGTCATCGAGCGCGGGCACATCGGGCGGTGGCGGGGGCGGCGGCTCGCCGGCGAGGTTGGCGAGTATCCAGTGGCCGCGAATCACCGGCGAGGTGCGCGTGGCGTAGGAGGTGACGGTGAGGATGCTGCCGTGGCGGAGGAGGCCGCCGCGCTGGCGGGCGGCATCGCCCGCGAACGAGACCCGGCGGAAGCGGCTGCCGTAGAGGTGCGGGATGCCGTAGTGCTTCGCGAGGCGCTCGTTCAGAAACGTGTAGTCGGCGCCGAGGAGGTCGGTGATGCTGCGGTCCTCGCGCAGGATGCTTTCGAAGAAGAGCTCGGTCTCCTGGCGAAACGCCTGCCGGAGGTTGTCGTCAAAGTCGGGGAAGGCCCGCAGGTCCGGTGTCACCGCGTCGAGCTTGCGCAGGTGGAGCCACTGGTGCGCAAAGTTGGTCACGAGGCTGCGTGAGCGCTCGTCGGCCAGCAGGCGGCGGACCTGGGCTTCGAGCAATTTGGGCTGGCGGAGATCGCCGCGCCCGGCGGCATCGAGCAAGGCGTCGTCGGGAATGCTGCTCCAGAGGAAAAACGAAAGGCGCGAGGCCAGTTCGAAGTCGCTGATGCGATAGGCCGTGGCGGGTGCGAGGCCGGCGGGATCCTCCTCGACGCGAAACAGAAAGCGCGGGCTCACGAGGATGGCGCTGAGGGCGTGCTCGATGCCGGCCTCGAAACCGTCCCGCGCGCAGCCTTCGCGGAAGAACTGCAACGGCCGGCGGAGATCGTCGTCGGTGATCGGCCGGCGGTAGGCGCGGCGCAGGATCGGGGCGAGGATGTGGCGGGCGCGGGCGTTTTTCTCGTCCTGGGTGGTTTGCGGTAGGGCAGGTCTCTGACCTGCCCCTTCGGGGGTCGCGTTTCCGGATGGAGTCAGGTCGGGGACCTGCCCCGCCAATGAGCCACCGAATATCCGGCGGCGGCTCGGGGTGTCGCCGGGGCCCTGGGCGTCGTAGGGGCCGGTGATCGAGACCTGGTAAAGGGCCGGCGTGGTGCGCGGGTGCCGGTGCATGTTGAAGCGGGCGATGAAGGGCAGCCGCTCGGTCTCGAGGAGGGCGGAGGGATTCTTTGGAAAGGTGACGCCGACGGCGTGGGGGCCGGCCTTGACGGTGAGCCGGAACTTCAGGTGCGCATCGACGATCTCGGAGTTCCTGGTGCCTTCGGGTGGCTTGACGGTGAAGAGCGCGACGCGCTCGCGATCGATCAGCACTTCCACGTCGTGGGGTCTCCGGAGGCCCTCGACCTGCTCGTTGCGATCGCGGGCGAGGCGGAGCTGGATTTCGTAATCTCCATCCTGCGGAAAGACGTAGGGGATCAGGGCGCCGCCCCGTGTGCCGATCGGCAAACCCGCGACGTGCTCCTCCTGCGTGATGTCGGGTCGGATGCGGACGGTGTCGCCCCCGGGTGTCTTGCGTGGGGCGCCGACGGCGAGGCGGGCGATTTTTTGCGCGGCCGAGACGTAGCGATCGAGCAGGGTGGGCGAAAGGTTGCCGACGATGACGTTGTCGAAGCCGTGGCTCGGCTCGTCGTTGGGCAGGAGCGCCGTGGCGTCGATGTCGAAGGCGAGGAGATCGCGGATCGCGTTCTGATATTCGGTGCGGTTGAGGCGGCGAAACGTTTCCGTGCGGCCGGGGTTGGGCGCGAGTGCGGCGGCGCGGTCGAGGGCGGACTGCAATTCGGCGACGGCGGCGTGATAGGTCTTGGCGTCCGGTCGCGCTTCGCCGAGCGGCGGCATCTGGCGGTGATCGAGCTTGCGGACGACCTTCTCCCAAAACTCGGGATTGGCCGCGGGATTCGTGGCGTCGAGGCCGTCGAAGGCGATCCCGCCCTTCTTGGTCCCCGCATCGTGGCAATCGAGGCAATAACGATCGATAAGCACGGCGGTGGGACTGGCAGGCGGTGGGGATGGGGCGATCGACTCCGCGGCGCCTGCGCCGTGCATCCAGGTGAGCACGACCACGATCGCCGGGTGCACGGTCCGCCTCCACGATGGCCATGGCATCAGCTTCGATCGCCAGCGAACCGGCCGATCGAGGACACGAAGATGCATAGGCAGGTGGGCGCACATCGGCCGTTTTGGGGTGATGGAGTGAATGGGTGGCTCACAGCATAGCGCGAGGCAAATTTCAGTGCGGACGTGCCCGGGCACCGCGTATTCATGAAGACGGCCAACCCCCGGAAGCATGGCCACAAAAAGGCGCAAAAATTGTCCGTCCGACCGGCGGGAATCCCCCGGGCGCCTATAGGCGCCGCGAGAGCTGCGATCGCCCTCCGATTTTTTGTGCCTCTTTGTGGCTAAAGTTCAGAGGTCTCTGCGGCGTTCTCGATCCGGCCATTCGGGTTCAATCACTTGCGTTCTTCATGAATACGCGGTGGTGCCCGGGAGAACCGCTCCCGTGTCGCCCGCGGCGTGAGCGGCGGGATGATCGGTTGCAGGCTACCTCTGCCTTCCCTGCGCTCACGCGCAGGGCTACGGTCGGCACTGCGTCCTGTTCTGTTTCTGCATCAGTCGCAGAATTAGGGGCGTCGCTTGCCGACGCCCATCGTACGACGTGAAAACGGGCGTCGGCAAGCGACGCCCCTACATCTCGAATGAATCGTTACGCCTCAGTCCGCCAACGGCTTGATCCGGAAATTCCGAAACTCCACCAAATCGTTGTGGTTCTGCAGCGTGATCGGGCCCTCGGCAGGGACGCCAATGACGCGGGCGTCGTCGACGATTGGAACGTCGTTCAACACCACGCTCACGCGATCGCCGCGCATTGTGATCACAAATCGATTCCATTCTCCCCGGCCGCGGTCCGCCCGGACGCGGGGCATGGTCTTCATCCGCTCCTCCTTCGTGGCCGACAGATCCTTGAACTTGGTCGCGACCTCGCCGCTCCCGCACGGCTGGCACCAGATGTTCACCTGGGCCGCGCGGACCCCGCGCAGGAAAACCCCGCTGTCCCCCCAGCTCAGGTATTCCTTCATGATCAACTTTCCCTGGGCGTCGTGTTGCTCGAGGCCGTCGGCGGTGAGCAGTTGCAGCGGTTTCATCTTGGGCTCGCCCAGCAGCCGCCATTCGAGGATGAGCACGAAATTGCGGAAGCGTCTGGTGGTCGAAAGATCGTAGCTCTTGCCCTTTTCCCGCTTGGGTTGATCGGTGCCGGCCCGCAGACGAATCACGCCGTCCGCGATTTCCCACCCGCCGTCGAGGTGCGGTGGATGTTCCCAACCGCGCCACGTTTTTCCGTCGAAGAGCGGAGCGAAGTCCGCTGCATCCTCCGCGGCAGGCAACGCGGCGGCGCCGGCCAGCGCGAAAAGCCCGAGCCGGAGCCATCCGCGCGCGGCCTGGAGACAGAGAAAGGAGAACGTCACGCTACTTGATTTCGAAATCATTCGGATTCTGCCACTGGATCCGGGCGGCGAACACGCTGTTGTCCGCGCCGCGCGCGTTGTCGACCGGGATGATGAGTTGCGGGCTGAAGGTCTGCATCCACTCCGCCACGGTCACCCAAGTCTCGTCCGGACTCACTTCGGTGATGCCGAAGTTGCCCAGCCGCGCGCCGCGATCCGGCACGAGGATGCGCTCCGTCGAGCGCCGCACGGCGAGTTTCTCGGGGTCGATCTGGCCCATGAACAAGGGTGCGCGGTGGCGGATGACGTGATCGTTGCTCGCGCCCTTGCGGGTGTAGACGAGGAACAACCCGTCGCGGTGCGTCACCCAGTGCTGCTGGGTGTTGTAGGTGCCCAATTCGGTGCCGTCATCCCAGCGCCACAGACGCGGGGTGTCGAAGTTCAGGCCGTCCGTGCTCGTGGCGACATAGCCGGCATTGTCGTTGCGCAAGGTGAGGAAGTAGCGTCCGCCAAAGCGGGCGAGCGAGGGCTCGGTGAAGCCGCGCGCTCCTTTGATCTTTAGCACATTGCCATAATCCTGCGCGGTCAGCGTGGTGCCATCGAACGTGCAGCGCAGGACTCGCGCATAGTAGTCGGCGTCACCCTTCGCTTTGCCGTAAACGGGCAGCAGGATGTCGCCGTTGGGCAGATCGACCCGCTGCACCGAACCGGCGCCGGAGTTGAAAGAGCGCGGCTCGTCGATCAAGGGAAGTGTCTTCCAGGCCGTCCAAGTCCGCTTCGCGGGATCGTAGACCGAGTAAACCGTTTGCCGGGGCGCATCGTGGTAGACCCGATCCTTGAGGTAGCGCACGGTATGTCCAATCCCCAGCAGCTTGCCGCTCTTGGCGTGCCACTTGGGCCAGAAATCGCTCGCGGCCACGATGACGCCATTGGGTTCGTCGCGGCGACCGAGGGTGTCGGTGTGTTCGTAAGGCCCCATCCACGCGCGGCCGAGATCGTTCGTCCGCATCTCGGTCAACGCAAAGAACACGTCGCTCCCTTTCAGCCAGAGCTTCTGCATCGTGAGCACCACGGCGGGCGAGCGGTTCTCACCCCGGGGGACGATCCCGGCGCGCGGGTGCACCCAGCAGTAGTTGCCGTCGTAGCCGCGGGAAACGGTGTCGAGGACAATCTTGTAGTTGACGACACCGTGTTCGACGGGGGCCTTGTCCGCGGCGAACGCGGCCGGGCCGAGCGATAGCGCGATCAGGATCTGGACGGCGCGGGGAGTTGGGAATGCATTCATGGGTTTTATGGTTGGGGCGACGATTGGCGCCGTGTTTCACCGGCAAGGAAAGTAATGGGCTTGTTCGGTCCGGGTCAGATGGCGCGAGACAGCGATCAACGTCGCCGACCGATAGAGATCATGGGTGAACGGGTCACGAGTTTCTGGTCGTAACGTGTCCTTTGGTTTCGTGAATCGCCCGGACCATGGCCCAAATGTTTTCCATCGGCATGCGCTCGTTCAAGTCGTGGCTGGACGAGCAGATGTAACCACCCCCCACGCTCAAGCGGTCGATGTGCGCCACCACGTCGGCCGCAATTTCTTTCGGAGTGCCGGAGATCAGGAGTTCACAATCGATGTTGCCGTGCAAGGCAACGCGGTGGCCGTAGGCTGCCTTCAGGGCGTAGATGTCCTGCCGGCCCCCGCACGGATCGATGGCCTGCAGGCAGCGGATACCCATGTCGATCAGCCGCGGGTAGTATTTCCGGTTGTCGCCGTCGCAATGGAATGACGCGGGGAGGTGTGCGCATGCGAGCAGGTCAAGGTTGCGCTGGAGATACGGCATCTCGAATTCCTCCACGATTGCCTCCGACATGATCGGGCCGCTGCTCATCGCCAGGATCACCGTGATCAGGTGCGCATCCACCGGGTACGTGAGGATCAACTTAAGTTGCCGCAGAATCACCTCGTCGACCCGCTGGTGGCATTCCTTGATGAACTCCGGATCGGTGAGGAGCGTTGAATAGTAGTCCTCGTACCCCATGGCGGTGGTGACCACGACCGGAGTGTTCCAGTGGTTGTAGATGATCCCGATCCCGGTTCCGTCGAGCGCCGCGCACATCTCATCGAGGCGCCGCTTGATGGCATCATCGCCGGGATCGCGGATGCGCTTCAGGTCGGCGCGCGTCTTCAACGTGCCGTCGACATACAGCGATCGTCCGTCCGCGTCGATGTACTCCCGACGCGCCAGCTTCCACGGAACCGCCAGGTACGCCATATCCATGCCCATGCGCGTCAAGAACTCGATGTAGTCGGCGGGCGGGAGATGGTACGACGTCTTCACGCCTGGGACGGACCGGCCCAGGACCGCCTCGACGACCTTGAAGTCCGCCTCGGTCTCGACGAACGGGACCTCCTCCTGTGCCACCAGGCCGAGGGCGTTGAGATACCGGCGCTTGTCCGGCGAGCGGGTGACCCGGTAGGGCGTCGTTTTGCTCATCATGCTTCTGTGGTGACAGGATAACTGCGCCGGTGCATCGCCCGAAAATCGCCTTTTACGCCGAGGGTGAACAGCGTCCGGTGCTGCGAGCGCATCGGGTGCTGGCATGCGGGCGGGACTGCAATCGGTGTGGTGGTGAATGCGTTCATGGTTAGGCAGGTGAGTTCAATGCTGATTCCAGCCGCGATTGGGCGTCTTCCATTTGATCCGGGCGGCGAAGACGGCGTTGTCCGAGCCGTATTTCATGCACTCGGTGAAATCGGCGAAGTTCGGCGGCTTCGTTTGCATCCATTCCGCATCGGTGACCCAAGTTTCGTTCTCGCTGACTTCGGTGACGCCGAAATTGCCGAGCTTCGCACCGCGTTGCGGCATCAGCTCGCGCTCGGTGGCGCGGATGACCCGCAATTTCACCGGGTCCACCTGGCCGATGAACAACGGCGCGCGATTTCGTGGAATGTGGTCGTTGTTCGCGCCGCGTCGCGTGTAAACGAGATACAGCGCGTCGTCATGCGTGACCCAATGCGCCTGCGTGTCGTAGCTGCCGAGGTCGGTGCCATCGTCCCAGCACCACGCGCGCGGCGCGCTGAAGTGCAGGCCGTCGTCGCTCGTGCTCACGTAGGCCGCCTGGTCATTTCGCAGCGTCAGGTAGTAGCGCCCTTGGAAGCGCGCCAGCGACGGTTCCACCAAACCCCGGCCGACATTGAGAGTCAGCTCGGTGCCGATTTCCTTGATCGAAAGCCGGCGGCCATCGAAGCCGCAGCGTAGGATCAAGGAACGATAGGTCTTTTCGCCGCGCACCTTGAAATGGGTCGGGAGCAGGATATCGCCGTTCGGCAAATCGACCCGTTGCGCCGAGCCGGAGCCTTCTTTGAAGAAGCGCACGGGATCAGGGACCTCCAAGTCGGTCCAGGGCGTCCATGTCCGCGCCATGGGATCGTAAGTTGAATAGACCGTCCGTCCCCAAGTGGTCGCGTCCACGCGGCCATTGCGATAACGCACGGTGTGTCCGATCGCGAGCAGCTTGCCACTCCTGGCGTGCCACTTCGGCCAATAGTCGCAGCCCGCCACGACCACACCATCGGCTTCGTTTCGACGCCCAAGTGAAGCGGTTTGATCAACGGGGGCTGACCAGGTTCGTCCCAGGTCTTCCGATCTCATTTCGCTCGGCGCGAAGAACAGGTCGCTCCCATTCAACATCGCCTTCTGCATCGTCACTACGACGATTGGCGAAGACCCAGGAATCACTCCGGCGCGCGGATGCACCCAACACGATTTCTTGTCGAAGCCCGAACTCAGTGTGTCGAGTTGGATCTCGAAGGCCGGAGCCGCGACGGCGGCAACGCGGCTGGGGCACAGCACGAGGGCAAACGCGCCGAGAATTCCGCGAATGACCACGCCGCCATCGCGTTCGCCGGGTCGGCGGGATGGTCCCGGCTTCATGCCGTGCATGGTTGATCGGCGGAGGATTTCGTGGTTCGGCATTCGTTCCTTCGTGTCACCAGGAGGTCCATCCGCCATCCACGGGGAGATTGATGCCGGTGATGAAACTGGAGGCTTCGCTGACCAGGAAGGCCACCGAGCCTGCGACCTCCTCGGCGCGGCCGACACGGCCAAGCGGCACTTTGCGGTTTTGGGAGGCGACCATGTGGGGGTGGGCGCGCTGCGCGTCGGGATTCGGAAACGGGCCGGGCGAGATCGAGTTGCAGCGCACTCCATCGGGGCCGAAGTGCATCGCCAGATAACGCGCCATCTGCTGGATGCCGGCCTTGTTCACACCGTATTCGATCGGGTTCGGCGGCTGGGGCGGCAGGTAGATCGCCGGGTCGGGGGCGACACTGCCATACATGCTGGAAAACAGCACAATGCTGCCGCGCCGCGGTGTGCGCATCGCGGTGGCGACGGCCCGGGCGAACATGAAGGTGGCGGTGAGATTGCCATGGTTCACGCGGTCAAAGTCTTCTTCCGTCAGTTCTTCGAGTCGTTTCGCAGTGGAGGCGTAGTTCAGCATCACCAACCCGTGCGGCATGCCACGCGCGGCCATCTTCTCCGCGATGAACTGCTGCGCGGCGGTGACGTCACCCACATCGAGCGACGCCGGTTCGACTCGCCCGGCCAGTCCTGCGCCTGCCACAAAATCCTGCGCCCGATTCGCGATGTCCACGCACAACACCCGCGCGCCCAATTCCACGAGCAATCTCACCACGGGTTGGCCGAGGTAGCCCGCGCCGCCAACGATCCAGTGTTCCTGGCCGGCCAAATCAAATGGGTTCATGGTGCAGCATGTCGGGATTGGTATTCCAGTGGCGCGGATCAGAAACTGCCCTTTACGCCGAAGGTGAACATGGCCCCGGTATATTGATAATAATTGTAGGTGGTGTAGTCCGGGGCGCCCGGAGCCAAGACCCCGTTCCGCTTCGGCACCGCCATGAGGTTGCGCACGCTCACATAGACCGAAAAGCTCTTAAGGAGGCGATATTCCAGGGACAGGTCGATCCTGGTTTGCGGCCCGGCCACGTTATAGCTGCCGGCCGGGACGGTGGCGCTGGCGGCCGCGGGGCTGGCGCGGATCCTTTTTGTCTGCGCCACATTGATCTTACCCACGAAGTTCGGGCGCACATAGCTGAGACCCCAACTGATGTTGCGCGGGGAAAAGTTCGTGAAGCTCTCCGCATTGGGCCCGCTTAGATCGAGGCCGGTGATGTTGCCATACGCCTGAATCCCCTTCAGCCAATCCGGGAGGAACAGGAGCGACTGGCGATATCCAACCTCGTAACCGCTGATGGTGGCGGCGCCAAAATTGCGTTTGGTCACAATCTGATAGTCGATGTAATCATCGGTAAGGCCAAACTCCTCCAGCAGGGCCGGCGTGGCCTCGCTCGTGACCGAGCCGAAGAAGTTGCTGATCTCCTTGCGGAAGAGACTGACGTTGGCCACGGCTCCCTTGATGTTATAGGCCTCCAGCGACACGTCGTAATTATTGGCCGTCCAGGGCTTGAGCTTGGAATTGATCACCGTGATCCGGCGATTTTCTGGCGTCGCGGACGGATCGGTGACCGTCACGCCCGGAATGATTTCACTGAGATTGGGGCGGCCGATCGTCTTGGCATAGGCGGCCCGCAGCACAATGTTTTCGGTGATATCATAGCTGCTGTTAAAGCTGGGGAAAAGACCGTCGTAGTTTGTTTTCGAACGGGCTCCGCGTTCGACGAGTTGCAGCTTGGCCCGTTCATAGACATCCGTGGTCACCGGGATCAACGCGCCGGTGGGCGAGCGCAGCAGATTGCCGTTGGCGTCCTGCTGGTAGATGGCACGGATGTCGTTCAGCGGTCCGCGCCCCTCGTCATCGGTTCGTTCGAACCGGACTCCGCCGACCAGCCACAGCCGGTTGTCAACCAGCTTGAGATCTCCGCGCACATAGGCGGCCGAGACGGTTTCCTGCAGCTTCTTGGAGGTGTTCACCGTGCTGGTGTGATAGGCGGCGGCGTTGGCGGCAGTAAAAGTAAACCACTCGGGATGCTGGGTGTACAGGGTGTGCATTTTATAGGGACTCAGCCATTTGATATTCAGCGGATGGCTGTAGGCATCGACCAAGGGCAATCGGGCCGAGTACTCGGTCGCGATCAAATCGTAGTTCCTGGCCGATTGGGCGGCCGCGCCTCCGGGGGGCGCAAAGCCCCTGCTCCACGAGCCGCCTTTGCTGACTTTGGTTTGTTCCGTGACCAGCGCGCCCACCCTGATGCTGGTCTGCAACCTGAACGGAAGATCGTGGCGGAGGTTGAAACCCGCGCTGTAGACATCGTCCTTCACCTTGAGGGGATTTTCCTGCACCGCGGTGACCGCGTAGTTGTTGCCGTCAAAAATATCCACCGGTTGCCCGGTGCGCGTGGTGGCCGAGATGCGGGCATTCTTCCCGTGACTGATGGCGTCGATGCCATCCCACTTCACGATCAGGTTCGGCAGGCTCGTCGAGATGTTGATGAAGAAGCCGTCCTCGGCATGCTTGCGGTTCAGCGCGGCGCGCGACCACGATGCGTTGGCATCGAACTTCCAGACGGCTCCGTCATAACGGTAGTTCCAGGTAAGGTGCTTGAGGCTCTTGTATTGTCCGGTCCAGGTATTGAACACCTGGGTCGCGCTGCCCACGCCGGTGGCGGCGCCTTGGGTGGAATACCGATCGCCGGTGGCGCCGGCCCCGGCGACGACCTGGAGATGCGCCTGACGCGTCAGGTTGGATTGGGTCGAACCCTGAAAGCTTACCTGCATCGTGTGCTGTTTGGCGACTCGCCAATCCACGCCGATGGAGGCGAGATCCCGTTCCTCGCCAAAGACCAACGCGCCGGGGCGGGTGAGCGTCTGAACGCCCCTGACTTGATCCCACTGCGAGTAAAGAAATTCCCAATCTTGAGTCCGCTGGGCCCGGCTGAGGGAAAACGTGAAGGCGAGCGACTTGTTCAGCGGCAGAATGTAGGACAGGTTAAATGCCGGCTGCAGGCTTCGGAAGTCGGATTTCGGATCCATGCCGGCCTTCTGATCGAAAGACAAATCGAGATCCTTGATGCCATGCAGTCCGACCGTCCCGAGGAACAGGTTGTAGGTGAAGAGGGGCTTGCTGCGGCTGAACCCGCTCTTGGGAATCATGTTGATCGTGCCGCCGACCGCGTTTGCCGGCAGCTCCGGCGTGGGCACCTTGGTGATCTCCACGCGGTCAATGTTGCCATTGGCACTCAAGCCGAGTTCAAACGAACGGGTGTTGTCCGCGGACGATCCCATTTGCGCCCCGTTGAGCAGGACCAGGGTGCCCGTTGAAGGCATGCCTCGAATTGAGGCGTACTGCGGCGTCTGCGGGTTGTAATCGATATTGATGCCGGGGACGTATTTCAGGACCTCGCCGACATTGCCCTCGCCCATGTCGCCGAATTCCTCGAGCGAGATCACGCTTTTGATGTTCGGGGCGCCGCGCCGCTCCTGCAACGCGATTGCCTGCCCGCTCAACTCGCGCTCCGCCACGGTGTAGGGATCGAGTTTGACGATTTTGTCATCCGCGGGCTGCCCGGCGAGCGCGAGCGTGAAGTCCCGCCGCACCGTTTCGCCCGCCGCCACGCGGATCGCGACGACTTGCGACTCCATGCCGATAAAGGTGACCGCCACTTGCGCCTCGCCCGCGGGCACGCCGGTCAACCGGTAGGCGCCGACCTCGTTGGTCATCGTTTCAACGGTCGTTCCCCGGACGGCCACTCGCGCGTTGTTCAGGAAATTTCCACTGGTGGCGTGGAGCACCGCGCCCTCGATGATTCCGGTGGCGGGCATCTCAGCGGCGACTGCCGCCAGCTGTCCCCAGGTGCCGGCAACGCAGGCGAGCAGCGTCGAGAGTCCGAAGCGGGCCCGCCGGAACCAACGCCAGGCGCCGCGAATCGAGCCGGGCGATGCATGGCGTTCAGGGGCGGCTGGTGCGGATGGAGTGATGGGTGTATTCATGGCTAGGATGCTAAGTCCAATTCGTTTTCAAGATGAGACGATTCTTGTAGGGGCGTCGCTTGACGACGCCCGCGGGCACTGGCGAGCAGCGCCCCGACAAGGCGAATCCTCCGGCACACGGTTAAGCTCAACTTGAACGCGAATTGGAATAAGTGGAGTCATCGGGGCGGGATCTGCGGTGAGGTTAGTCTGGTGGATGGATCGCCTTGAAATGGCTACGGCGAGATCACGGTCTTTAATCGAAAGAGCACGATTCCGCGGGCGGCGAGCGAGCCCCGGAGCGAAATGGTCCCGCGCACCTTGGCCATGATGGGCTCGGATTCGCCGGTTGGACTGACGCGGTGGATGTCCACGCCGGCGCCGGACGCCGAGCCGAGTTGCGCCGGATCAAGGGCGGCTTCGAAGGCCGATTCGCTCGCGCCGGCATTCACCACGAAGACACCGATCTCACCGTCGGGCGCGCGGAACACGCCGCTCATGAGTTGGGGAAACAACGCCGCACGGTTGGCCGACAGCGCGGCGCCGGTGTCGGTCGTGGCTTCGCCCTCGGGCTTGCCGTGGCGGAGCAGCGGCATCTTTGTCGGCACGCTGAACGTCAGTGGCCGCAGGAGCCGGCCGTAAACCAGGAATTTTTTCGCCGCCTCCTGTTTGTAATAGCCGACAACCCGGCCGAGGAAATCCACCATCTCCCGGTGCGCAGGATCACGGAGCGAGAGGCCGCCCCCGCGCGGGCGCAGTTGGAGCCGCCCGATTTGGGCCCCCTCGACGAACAGCGAGGCACACTCGATGAAGAAACTGTCCCCGCGGCCGACCGACAGTTCCAGGCCGTAGCGCGGGATGTAGTCCTGGTAGACCGTGGCAAACAGCGGGACCTGGTTTTCCGGGCGCAAGGTGCGCTGATAAAGCGCCCCGTCGATCACATCGATCATGTTCTCCGCCGGATCCTCGCCGGTGGTGATGACCTCCGGATCCCTCGCCTTGACCGCATCGCGCACCGCGCCGGACAGCCGGTGCATGCCGGTGGTCATGGCGCTGGCGCCAGCCGACGTGTGTCCGTGCGGCGTCCAGAAGCACGGCATCCCGGTGCCGTGCATCACATCGAGATAAAATCCGCCGACGTGTTCGCGACCGAGCAGCGTGACACACTCGTCGATCAACCGGTTCTGCCACCAGGTTGAGGCGACGCAGGGCAGCCACATGCCCAGACCCGGATAAGTCAGAATGGCGCCATACGTGTCGCGCGCCACGGCCAGCCGGCCCTCGGCCGCGAAGGGGGCGTTGTCGAGCGGTCCCTGGTTGAACAATTGGAGACACACATACGGGCAGACCATGCCGCCCGCCGTCCGCAGATCCTGGCACACTGCCGAGAACTGCTCCAGTGCCGGAATCGCCGGATAGTTCCCCGCGTAGGAGGTAAACTGTGACGCGAAGCCGGCCCACTGCCGGACGTTGCTGGTGGCGGGGTAAGGCCGGCGCGGACTGGCCGGTCGGTCGAAGATGCTCAGGCCGGGCGTTGGCTTTTCGAAGCCATACCAGTTGACCGGCAGCTTGAGGCCTGCCCACGCGAGCCACGCTTTGAAGTCGGCGGCGGCAATCTTCAAATTCTCCTCCATCGAGTGCGTGCCGGCGGCGGAATCCGCCAGGAGGGTGTAGAAGAAGAGGGGCGACTCCTTGTACCAACGCGGGATGTCGCTGCGGGTGGCGAGCGGACCCTTCCGGCACCAGGACTGGGCGAGCGCCCAGTCGCGGTAGATTTGGCACGCATCATACCAATCGCCCGCGAACGGTCCGATGACGCAGTCGTAGGGCAGGGTGAAGTTCTCCGCCGCGAAGCCGAGGTTGGGCGGGAAATGGCTCACGCTCCACGCGATCTCCTCCGCGGTGTTGCGCACCAGGAAGTGCGTCAGGTTCGGCGTCGGATCGCGGGTGCCGAGGTACAGCCCGTGCCGGGACGTGCGATTGTAGAGCGCCCAGAACTGCAGGTTGACGTAGTAGGGATAGTACGCGCCGGTGCGGTGGTAGTTCTCTCCCAGCCCCGCCGGGGCGTGAAACGGGTCGAGCACGTATCCGCCGCGCCACTTCGGATAGATGAGCACGTTTTCCGCCGCTTCCCCGATCGGAGCCAGCGAGACGAGCGGCAAAGTGGCGCGCTCGATCCCGTATTTCAGACTCCGGTTGCGCAGCGCGATCCGCCAATAGGTCAGGGGATCCCCCGCCCGCAGCCGCACCGTGACCTCGGCGTCGAGCGCGCCCTTGTCCTCCTTGACGTCGATCGCGTGCCACTGCAGGCACAGGGTCGATTCGTTCTCGCCCGGATCGAGGCGCCAGGTCACTCGGGCTCCCGTTTGCGAGCCCACGACGAACGCCTTGCCCATCTCCGCCATGCGTTCGAGCACCAGCCCGATCCGGCCTTCACGCGTCACGGCGGTGTCGTCCTTGCCCACGCGCCGCGGGTCGGTGGTCAGGCGGATCTCGAACAGATCGCGGGGTGCGGCCGCCGGCGGGGCGGTCAGGAAATCCCGCCCCGCCGCGATGCCGTAAAGCCGCGCGAGCTCGAAGCCGCGGGCCGTCTGGCGAAACTCGAGCCCGACCTGCCGGTTGGCAAAGAGGATGCGGCCGGCCGGCGCGGCCACGTCGATCGCGTTGGGATGGGTCCGGAAAAAATGGATCGCGGCATCGTCGGGTTCGGCGGCCGCCGCGCCCACCGCGACGGCGCCGAGCCAGGCCACGGCGAGAAGCGCCCGCCAACGGTGGGGCCCGCCGTGGCGAAGCCGCCATCGGGGCGCGGTGGAGCGGACGAGAAATTCTGGGGCCGCGGTTCGGGTCACGTTGATCGGGTGTCCTTGTGGTCCAGAGCAAGGCACCGCCCCCGCGGGGGCGACAACCCCGAGACACTTGTATTTTTGTGTAACAAGGACGCCGGCATTCTCCTTGACGCGGCCGGGCGAGCTCGCTCGCTTGCGACCGGAGATGAAACGGGTGCCACGCCCGGGTG
>JBIJCX010000211.1:0-14236 GCA_044344465.1 Opitutaceae bacterium | reverse complement strand
TACGCGCCCGGCAAATACACCGTGAAGGTCGGCCGCGACCGCCCCGACGCCTGGAGCGCGCGCGGCGTCACGATCGCCGCGGCCGGCGCGACGCCCCTGCAGGCGAAGGTGCGGTAGTTGCCCGTCCCACCCGGCCCCTTGGAGATCAAGCTGCACGTCGAGGTCGAGTTCCTCGGCACCGGAAAGAAGAAGTAGCCGGCGGCGGCGTTACCGATGGGGACAAGGCTTAGAGCGAGCGCAGGAACTCGAGCAGGTCGTCGAGCTCGTGCGGTGAGAGATCCTTGGTGCGGCCGCGTTTCTGGAGCGGGTTGAAATCGGTGATCGTCTCGCGCAGGGTCAGGGCGTCGCCACTGTGCAGATACGGTGCAGTCCGCCACGCCTCGATGAGCGAGGGTACGTCGTAGGCCACTCCCGCGCCGAGCCCGGGGTCGACGGTCTTCATATTCGTGTAGAGCGGTGGCGGATGGCACTCCGCGCAGCCCGCCCGGCCCAAAAAGAGCGCCTTGCCGCGCCGGGCGGCCGGGGTGAGCGCACCGACGGGCTCGCCGGGCACATGACACTGGATGCAGGAGGCATCATTGTTCACCAGGGGTTTTGCGCGCGAAGCGTCGAGCGCCGGCGACGGCACGGGGCGCAGCGAACGCAAGTACGCCTCGATCGCCTCCGCCTGCCCGGCGGCCGGCGTGGCGAACTGGATGTGGTGAATGCCCGTGCGCACGGCCAGGCCCGCGCTGCCCCGCACCCCGCGCCACATCACCGGCGGCGTGACCGCCGAGAGCAGCAGGCTTTTTGTGTTCTTCGTGTTGCCCACACCGTCGTTGAGCAGATCCCAGTAGAGCGCATCGCTCCGCGCGTCCGGGTGGCAGCTCGCACAGCTCTGCCACTGCTGGAAACACAGCGACGCGTCGTGAAAATAGCGCTCCCCCAGCCGCGCCAGGGAGGGCTCCGGCGCGGCGCCGAGCGTAACCGCCGTTGCCTCCGGCGCCCGGCCACGCAGATCAACGCGGGCGAGCGAATCGGAAAAGAACCCGGCCACGTGCACGACGCCGTCGCGCTCGACCAGCGCCCGCGGTCCGTTCAACGGCAGCGCCACGCGCGTCCGGATACCCGTAAGCAGGCTTGGATCCCACGCGTCGGGCAGGCCAGTCGGCAGCGGTCCGGCGACCAGGCGTGCCAGTAACGCCGGAAAATCAATCACGCTCAGCTCATGCGTGCCGGCATGCGTGACGAGCAGGCGCTGGCCGTCGCCACTGAATACCACACCCCACGGGTTGGCCGCACCCCGCCCGGGCTCGTCGAGGATCACCGTTGCCCGCCACACGCCCGCCGCCACGTCAATGAGCGACACCGCGTTCCGGTTCATCGCCCCGTGCTCGATGCTCCAGGTGGGAATCGTGTAACGACTGAGGACATGCGTCACGACGACATGGCGACCATCCGGTGAGACCGCGATCCCGCGCAGGCTCTGGCTGCCGTTCGGCAGTTCGACTGACACCGTCACCTTGCCCTCGTGCAAATCGATCACCGATACCTCCGCGGCCATTTCCGGGTGCTCGTCATCGAGGAACGGCCGGACCTCGGGAATGAGGTTGGCGACGAAGAGCTGCGCGCCGTCGGGCGAGACGGCGAGCGCCACCGGCTCGCGCACGACGTCGACGAGGCGCTGCCGGCCGGAGTCCAGGTCGACAAGGCGGACGCGATTTTCGAAGCGGTTGGCGATGCAGAGTGTGCGGCCGTCGGGTGTCAGCGCCAGCGCCCCCGGCAGGTGGCCGGCCTCGCAGAGCGTTCGCACCGCGCCCGATTCCAGATCTACTGCCAGCACGCGACCTGCCGGAACGGAGGCGGAGACATAGGCGGTCTTCCCGTGCAGCGCGACGCCGCCCGGCTCCACAGGCAAGGAGATGGACCGCACGATCGTTCCGCTCGCGGGGTCGACGATCAGCGCCTGACCGTTTAACGCGCCCAACACCAGCATACCTCCGTCTTCGGTCGCCGCGACGGCCATGGTGGCAACCGGAGCGGAAGCGGCAGGCACTTGGCCGCACAGCAGGACGAGCCCAAGACAGACTCCCACCAAACTCACGAGACCGAATCCACTGGGTCGGAGTTGTCCCCGTTCAGCCGCACGGAAACCGCAGGGTGGGCCGTGCGCTCCGCGCGCGGCCTGCACCCCGTCCGACGCCCCAGTCGCACGCTGAGCGCACGGCCTGCCTTCAGGCTGAATCGGCAACGTCACGTGTCGCATCATGAAAACAACGACCGAAAACTCCCGGGCAAGATCTCAGAGCAACTGCTCCGCGCCGCGGTAGACCCGCTCCACCTTCAAGGCCACCGCGGCCACGCCGGGGTGCTTCGCGGGATTCCACGTCTTCATGTCGTCATACATCGCTCCGGCGGTGTGATAGCTGAAGCTGCCCTTGATCTGGTACGACTTGCGCTCCTTGGTGATGAACACCAGCGCACCCTTGCTGCCCGCGAAGATGTTGGCGCGGGTTTTGTGCAGGTAGTTGTCGGCGATCAACAGCGTGTCGTCGCCAAACTCGCGAACGCCGCTGGCGTAGATCGCGTTGGGCCAGCCGTCGGTGCCGACGGTGGCCAGCACGATCGGTCCCTCGTGGTTCTCCCAGGCCTGCTGCACCTCGGTTGGAAACGCCTTCATACGTTTGGTCCTTTCTCGTTGGGTTGATTTTCTTGGGTTGAAAGGTGCCGCTCGCGGGATTCATGGAGTGCGCTCATGCGCCTTGCGGCCGAAGACGCGGGCGTAGGCGCGACAAAAGGGGCACACGCGGCCCTCGATCTTTTGCACCATTCGGAACGCGACGCCGCGCTGCCGACCCCTGGCGCGCCGGCATACCGGACAGTTCACGCAGACGTTGGCCAGGACCTGGTCGAGCCGGGAAGGTTTCGACATAAGCATGTCAGTCGGTTGGAAGCAACGGAATCGATCATGGCGCGGGTGGAGTGTAAGCACCATTCGCGACCACCGTGTCGATGGGTTGGATGCCATCGTGCCTGCCGAACAGGGTCCCGGGCGAATCGGCATCGACCACGGGGTAGCCGCCTGCAATGAGTTGCATGAACTTCGCCCGGGCTTCGGCACACACCGAGGCGCCCTGCCGCAATTCGGCCTCGAGCACGAAGAGCCGGCCGTTGCCATTGGTCAGCCAGGCCCGCACCGTAACCGGACTGCCAATGCACACCGGACTGCGATAGCGGATGCGCAACTCTCCCGTCCGCGCCACGATGCCGCGGGCAAAAAGCGCGTGCACCATCGCGGCGTCGAGCAGCGTTGCCACCAGTCCCCCGTGCACGATCCCCGGATAGCTTTCCCCGCCGGGTGGGCTCGTCCACCGGGCCGTCACGCCGCCGCCCGCATCAACCTGAAAGTGCAACCCGAGGCCGCCGTCCGCCGGGTCGCTGCACGCGAAGCAATGCGGGTGTTCGCGCCGGCAGATCGCGCGCAGCACCTCCTCAGTGGGAGCAGCCACAGCCGGTTTCATGATTGTGCGACTCGCGTTGATGGTGATGATGCGCGCGCTGGTGGCTCCCGTCACACTGATTCTCGCCGGCTACGAGGCTCCCCGCCAGCCACGCCGCGACCAGCACTTCGGGGTCGGCGGCCGCGATACCCGCGAGCACCCCCACGCCGTGCTCGGCCATGTGCTGCCGGGCCCCCCGCCCGATGCCTCCCGCCAGGACCAGATCCACGCCTGCCGCGCGCAGGAGCCGCGGCCACTGGCACGGCTCGGATGCCTGCGGGACGACCACCAGCCGGCGGCGCACGCTCCGCGTCGCCGGGTCCACCTCCATCACGGCAAACTTGGTCGCCGCTCCGTAGTGCGGCGAAAACTCATCGGTTGCGGTCAGCGGCAGGGCGAGTTTCATGGATCAGAGCGGCAGCGGCATCGCCGTGACGAACCGGACGGGGCGGTGCGCCCCGGGGCGGAACTTCATGGTTGCCTTCGCCGGTTATGGGCTTATGCCCATAACATCGATTCGGCAAGCCTTCATTTTTTGATCCCATGCCCCGCCCCCTCTGCCCCCGCCGCATCGCCCACCAGCCGCCCTGCGATTTCTTCAAACCCGCGGGCATTCCGCTCTATGAACTCGAAGAGGTCGTCCTCGCCGCCGACGAGCTGGAGGCCCTGCGCCTCGCCGACGTCGAGGATCTGTTTCACACCAAGGCCGCGGTCCGCATGGGCGTGTCGCGCCAGACGTTCGACCGGATCGTCCGCCGCGCCCGCATGAAGGTCGCCCGCGCCCTCGTGCGCGGGTATGCGCTTCGCATCATCAAGGCCGTGCCGCTGGTCCGGCCCGCCCGGAAATCCCCCGCCCGCCGCCGAGCCGGCGCTTGAACTGCCACCGGCCATGTCCACCGAACTCCTCGCCCGCCTGCAGTTCGCGTTCACCATCTCGTTTCACTATCTCTACCCGCCGCTCAGCATCGGGCTCGGTCTCCTGCTGGTCGCGATCGAGGCGCTCTGGCTGAAAACCGGGAACCCGCTCTACCACCAGATGGCGCGTTTCTGGACCAAGGTCTTCGCGCTCACGTTCGCGATCGGTGTCGCCACCGGCATCGTGATGGAGTTCGAGTTCGGCACCAACTGGGCCACCTACTCGCGCTACGTCGGCGACGTGTTCGGCAGTGCGCTCGCCGCGGAGGGCATCTTCGCCTTCTTCCTCGAGTCGGGCTTCCTTGCCGTGCTGCTCTTCGGCTGGGACAAGGTCGGGCCCAAGATGCACTTCTTCGCCACCTGCATGGTGGCGCTCGGCGCCCATTTCAGCGCGATCTGGATCATCGTCGCCAATTCCTGGATGCAGACACCCGCGGGCTTTCACCTCGTGGGCGAGGGAATCCACGCCCGCGCCGAAATCACGGACTTCTGGGCCATGGTCTTCAACCCCTCGTCGATGGACCGGCTCAGCCATACGGTCGTTGGCGCGTGGCAGGCGGGCGCGTGGTTGATGGTCAGCATCGGCGCGTGGTACCTGTTGAAAAAACAACACCGCGCCTTCGCCCGCGCCTCGATGAAGTTCGGCCTCGCGCTGTCGCTTCTCGCCTCCGTGCTCACGCTCGCCACCGGCGACCGCAGCGCCGCCGGTGTCGCGCGCAACCAGCCGGCCAAGTTCGCCGCGCTCGAGGGTCACTGGGAAACCGGCCCGCAGGCCCCGCTTCATCTCGCCGGATGGGTGGACGAAAAAACCGAGACCACCCGCGGCCTGGCCGTGCCCGGCCTGCTGAGCTGGCTGGCCCACGGCGATGCCGCCAAGCCCGTCACCGGCCTGCGCGACATCCCGAAGGACGAGCGTCCGCCCGTGAATTTCACCTTTCAGCTCTTCCACCTCATGGTCGCCATCGGCTTCGCGCTGATCGGCCTCGCGGCTTGGGCCGTCTGGGCGCTGTGGCGCGGCACGTTGGAGAATTCCCGCACCCTGCTCTGGCTGCTCGTCGTCTCGGTGCTTGGACCGCAGGTCGGCAACCAGGCCGGCTGGTGGACCGCCGAGGTCGGCCGTCAGCCATGGATCGTCTACCAGCTCCTGCGCACCTCGCAGGGTCTCTCGGCCGTCGTCTCCGCCAACCAGATTGTGGCTTCGCTGATCATGTTCACCGCCGTCTATCTGCTGCTCTTCGCGGCGTTCATTTTTCTGCTCAACGACAAGATCACACACGGCCCGGACGCGACCGATCTGCAGCCCACGGGCAAGCTCGCGCTCGGTTTCAAGCCCGCGCCGGGAGGTGCCACGTGAGCTTCGGCGGCCTCGATCTCCACACCACGTGGTTCGCTCTCGTGGGTGTGCTCTTCACCGGCTACGTCATCCTCGACGGCTTCGACCTCGGCGTCGGCGTGCTTCACCTGTGGATCGCGCGGCGCGACGAGGAGCGCCGCGTCTTCCTCAACGCCATCGGCCCCGTCTGGGACGGCAACGAGGTCTGGCTCGTCACGGGCGGCGGCGCGCTCTTCGCGGCGTTTCCGAACGTCTACGCCACCGTGTTCTCGGGCTTCTACCTCCCCTTTATGGCACTGCTCTGCGCGCTCATCTTCCGCGCCGTCGCGATCGAGTTTCGCAGCAAACATCCCTCGCCGCGCTGGCGCGCCCTCTGGGACACCAGCTTCGCCCTCGGCAGCTTCGGGTCGACGCTGCTGATCGGCATCGCGATGGGCAACATCGCCTGGGGCGTGCCGGTCGACGCCCGCGGCGAGTTCGCCGGCACCTTCCTCGGCCTGCTCCATCCCTACGCCCTGCTGATGGGTGTGACCACGGTCGCGCTCTTCGCGATGCACGGCGCGATCTATCTCGTCCTCAAGACCGAGGGCGAGCTCCAGGCGCGCATCCGCGCGCGCGTCAACTCCCTCATCATCGCCTTCATCCTCTGCTACGTGCTGCTCACCCTCGCGACGCTGCTCTATATGCCGCACGTGACCGAGGCGTTCCGCCGCGAGCCGTGGTTCTTCGCGCTGGTCGTGCCGGTGGTGCTCGCGATCGCCAACATCCCCCGCGAGGTCAGCCGCGGCCGCGAGTTCTTCGCGTTTCTCTCCTCCTGCGCCGCGATGGCCGGCCTGATGGCGATCTTCGGCATCGGCAACTTTCCCTACCTCGTCTACAGCCTGCCGTTCCCCGAACACAGCCTCACCGCCTTCAACGCGGCTTCCTCGCCCAAGACGCTCGGCATCATGCTCACCATCGCGCTCATCGGCCTGCCCGTCGTCCTCGCCTACAGCGTGAGCATCTACTGGATCTTCCGCGGCAAGGTGCGGCTCGATAAAATGAGCTACTAAATCTGCTCGCGCTCCCTCTTTCATCATGTCCCTCCAACAACCACTCCGTTTCGTCATCGTCGGCGGCGTGGCCGCCGGCGCCTCTGCCGCCGCCCGCGCCCGCCGCCTCAGCGAGGCCGCGTCGATCACGCTCCTCGAGCGCGGTCCCGATGTCTCCTTCGCCAACTGCGGCCTGCCGTATTTCATTGGCGGCGAAATCAAGCAGCGTGACGCCCTCGCCGTCCAGACGCCGCAGACGCTCAAGGCCCTGCTCGCCCTTGAGGTGCGCACGAGCACCGAGGTCACCGCCATCGACCGCGCGGCGAAACGCGCCCACGTGCGCAACCTCGCGGCCGGCACCACCGAGTCACTCGCCTACGACAAGCTCCTGCTCGCCCCCGGCGCCGTGCCGCTGCGACCCGCGCTGCCCGGCATCGACGATCCGCGCATCTTCACCCTGCGCTCGCTCCAGGACATGGACCGCATCAAGGCCGCCGCCACCACCGCCCAGCGCATCGCGGTGATTGGCGCCGGCTTCATTGGCCTAGAAATGGCCGAGCAGTTTGTCCGTCTCGGCAAACCGGTGACGCTCGTCGAGCTCACCGATCAGGTGCTGCCATCGCTCGACCGGCCGATGACCCGGCTGCTCGAAGACGAGCTGCGCAAACACCACGTCGATCTCGTGCTCGGCGACAGCGTCGCCGCTTTCGAATCCGGCCACACGCTCACGTGCCGGCTCGCCTCCGGCCGCACCATCGAGGCCGATCTGGTCGTGCTCAGCATCGGCGTGCGGCCCGACGCGGCGCTCGCGCGCGACGCCGGACTCACGCTCGGAAAGCGCGGTCACATCCGCGTCAACGGTTTCATGCAGACGAGCGATCCCGACATCTATGCCGCGGGCGACGTCATCGAAACCGAGGATTTTGTCACTGGCGAACCCGCCGCCGTCCCGCTCGGCGGCCCCGCCAACCGCCAGGGCCGGCTCGTCGCCGATCACATTTTCCGCCCGGTCGAGACGAAGCCGTACCCCGGCGCCCTCGGCACCGCGATCGTGCGCGCCTTCGATGTTGCCGCCGGCCTCACCGGGTGGACCGAGAAACGCCTCCGCGCCACCGGACGCGCCTTCCGCACCGTCACCGTCAACGACAATCAACACGCCAGCTACTTCCCCGGCGCGAAACCGATTCTGCTCAAACTCCTCTGGGATCCAGCGACCGGCCGCGTGCTCGGCGCACAATGCACCGGACTCGCCGGCGTCGACAAGCGGCTCGACGTGCTCGCCACCGCCATCGCTGGCGGGCTCACGATCGACGATCTGGCGCAGCTCGAACTCGCCTATGCGCCACCCTTTGGCGCTGCCAAGGACATCGTCAACCTCGCTGGTTTCACCGCCTGCAACTCCCGCGACGGCCTCGTCGTTCCCGTCGACGTCCTGCCCGACAATCCCGCGGTGCAGATCCTCGACGTCCGTCCGCCCGGGCTCGTGCAATCGCACCCGCTGCCGTGCGCCGGCGCGCTCAACATCCCGCTCGGAGCGCTGCGCAGCCGCCTCGGCGAACTCGATCGCACGCGTCCCGTCATCACCGTTTGCGCACTGGGGAAGACCGCGTATTTCGCCGCGCGCATCCTTGCGCAGAACGGTTTTCAAGTGTCGGCGCTCACCGGCGGTATCCGCGCCCACTTCGATCCACGGTCCCCGGCGAAACTGCCGACACCGTGAGGCGAAACGGCCTATGAAGCCTCACTCCACGGTCGCAGCTGACGCCGCGACTACCCGCGGCCGATAGCTCCCATTCCATGGATTCCTCATTCTGGGACACCCGCTATTCCAACGCGAATTTCTGCTACGGCACGGAACCAAATGCGTTTGTCGCGGCCATGGCCGGCGAGATTCCCGCCGGCCCCGTGCTCTGCCTCGCCGAAGGGGAGGGCCGCAACGCCGTGCATCTCGCGCAGCTCGGTCACGCCGTGACCGCGGTCGATCAATCCGCCGTCGGTCTCGCCAAGGCCGCCCGGCTCGCGGCCGATCGCGGCGTGGCGTTGACCACCATCGTGGCCGACCTCGCGCACTTCACGATCATGCCGGCGACGTGGTCGGGGATTGTATCCACATTTGTGCATCTGCCTCCCCGGTTGCGTCGCACCGTTCACGCCCAGGTCGCGGCCGGACTGCGGCCGGGGGGCGTTTTCATGCTCGAGGCCTACACCCCGGCGCAGCTCGCATTCGGCACCGGCGGACCAAGAGCGGCCGAACTCTGTCCGACCCTCGCGGCGTTGCGCGACGAGCTCCCCGGACTCGAGTTCGAAATCGCCCGCGAATGCGAACGTGACGTGATTGAAGGCACCTACCACACGGGCCGAGGCGCGGTCGTGCAGGTACTGGCGCGGCGGCCGGCGGCTGATTTGGCCACGATCTGAATCCGAGCCCAAATCGGGATCGCTGGTTGGGCGAACGCGAATCACCCGATCCGGCGACAACGACGCCGGCCTCCGCGAGGTACGCACGCGGCCTGCTGCCGACGTGTTTGCCGATTCTGTTTATCGCCACTATTCTGGCCGAGCGTGCCTTTAACGATTGGCCGCCGGCTGAGATTCGCTGACACTCACCGAACCCGGACAATCCCAATCCATCGAAAACCCAACCAACATGCCAAACGACTTCGTCATCACCCGTTCGACCACCCTGCCCCTTGAAACCGTCTGTTCGCGACTGCCCGAGATCGCGACCAGCCACAAGTTCGGCGTGCTCGCCACCCACAATCTCCGCGAAAAAATGGTGAGCAAGGGCGTGCCCTTCGACCGCGAGTGCCGCGTGATCGAGGTCTGCAATCCACAGCAGGCGCGGGATGTATTGAGCCAGGCGATCGAGATCTCGACCGCGCTCCCCTGCCGGATCTCGGTTTACGAGGAGGGCGGCCGGACCATCCTCGCCACGATCAAACCCACCTCGTTGCTCACGCTCTTCGGCATCCCCGGCGCGGCCTCGGCCGCGCAGGTGGTCGAGGACACGATGGTCCGGATCATGGACGAGACCTGCCGCGGATAATCGCGCGGTGCGCGATTATCTTGGGTTGGAGACGACACGTCGCTCGGAAACCCGCAGCGGGTTCGCCGGCGCCGTGCCGACGCCGTGACCCACGGTTTCGCGCGTGGCCGAGGAAAAACTGATCCAGACCACGGCATCGCCGGCCCCGATGTTGCGGGCATGATGCACGACGTTGGGCGGAATCGAGGCGACGTCACCGGGGCCCATCACGGCCACCTTTCCGTCCGGCGCCGTGTGTTCAATTGTGCCCTGCGCCACGACCAGCACTTCCGAGCAGTTCGGGTGATAGATTACTGGTTGGTGAGTGGCGAAGGGTTGCGGTTGGAAAAGGATGACGACTCGGTGACGCGGCATCCGCCGTCGCGCGGAGAGCTATGGCGGACAAGACGGTTCTCCCGCCAGCTCATAAACCGCCGGACGATAACGCGGCAATGGGATCGGACGGCCCTCGGCCCGGGCGGACTCCAGCCAGGCCGCCTTCGCCACGGCGACTTCGCGCAGCGCCTCCTCGGGCGTGGCCCCCAGCGCCGAACAATGCGCCAAGTCGGGCAGATCGGCCACGTAGGCTTGGTCGTCCTCGCTGTAAAAAATATTGATGTGATAATCCTTCATGGGTGCTCCTCCAATTTAAGGCCGTATTTCTCCACGAGTTTCAGAAACTGTCGAATCTGATAAGGCTTCGCTTCGCCGTGGTAGTTCTGGATGTTGATTGCCTCGGTAATGCCCGGCCGCGAGAAGATATGGTGGCTGCCGCTGACGCGCGAGAACCGGAAACCGAACGCCTCGACCAGCCGCACGAAATCCCCGAAACGCACATTGCGCGAGCCATTCAGGATGAGTTCGAGCGTCTTGCGCGGATTCATTCCGACAAGGTGCGAACCGTCGGGACCGGCGCAAGCCTGCGGAGGCAGCCCGGGCTCACTCTGCAGCCGATGAATTAGAGCGCCGCGCGTGCAAACCCCGCGTCGCGCGACACCGAGCCTATCCCGGGCTGGCCAGTGTTCGCGGCGGCACTATGCGTGAGCAGATGCCTTAATTTGTGTCGGGAGCGCTGGGTGCAGGCCGGACATTCGCGCGGCCGCACGGTATTCTCCGGGCAACAAAGGAATCACCATGACCAAGTTATCCGACGCCGAAATTGCCCGGCTGCACCCCGAGACGCTGGCGCTCAGCTACGCCTTCGATCCGTGGTTGAGCGAGGGCTCGATCAAACCGCCCGTGTTCCTCACCTCGACCTTCGCCTTCAAGCGCGCCGCCGACGGGAAAAAGTTTTTTGAGTGGGCGCACGGCGAGGGCTCGCTGCACCGGCCGGACATGGGGTTGATCTATTCGCGGATCAACAACCCCAATCTCGAGATCTTCGAGGAACGCGTGGCGGTGTGGGAAGGCATGAAGGATGCCTACAGTTTCTCCAGCGGCATGGCGGCAATCGCCACGACGCTCCTCGCCACGCATCACCCGGGCGACGAAATGATCGTCTGCGCCCCGGTCTACGGCGGCACCGATTCTTTCATCCACCATTTTCTGAAGCGCCTCGGCATCGCCGCCCATTTCGTGCCGGCCGGCTTCGAGGCCCCCGACCTGGCGGAACCGTTCATCACGCCGCGCACGCGCTCGATCTTCATCGAGAGCCCGGCCAACCCCAACAACCGGCTGACCGACATCGGCCGCATGAAGGAGATTGCGCTGCGCCACGCCCCGCCCACCGCGGGCCATCGCACCAGCCGCATCCTCGTGATCGTCGACAACACCATGGCCGGCCCGGTTTTCGCCCAGCCCGCCAAGGTCGGAGCCGACATCGTGCTGTATTCCGCCACCAAGTTCATCGGCGGCCACTCGGATGTGGTTGGCGGCGTCGCGCTCGCCAACGACGACGAATTGCTCACCGCCATCGCGCACCACCGCGCCCTGCTCGGCGGCATGCCCAACCCCTACACCGCGTGGCTGCTCACGCGCTCGCTCGAGACGCTGAAAATCCGCGCCGAACAGCAGCAGCGCAACGCACAGCAGGTCGCCGCGTTCCTCGTGCAGCACCCCAAGGTGCGAAAAGTCTGCTACATCGGGCTGCTGACGCCGGCCGATCCCGAATACGCCATCTACAAGAAGCAACAGACCGGACCCGGCTCGCTGATCTCGTTCTACATTCGCGGCGGGGAGGCGGAGGCGTTCGCCTTTCTCGATCACCTGAAGGTCTTCAAGCTCGCGGTGTCGCTCGGTTCCACCGAGTCGCTCGCCCAGCATCCGGCCGCGATGACGCACTCGGGCCTCGCGCCCGAGGACAAACTGCTCGGCGGCGTCACCGACGATCTGGTACGGCTCTCCATCGGCATCGAGCACCACGACGATCTGATCTGGGATTTGCGGCAGGCCCTGGAGCAGGTGTGAGGGTGACCGCGGTCCTGCGGTCCGACACCACCAGCGCAAGAATCTGGGCATCCTGCGGCTTCGAATCGGAATTCCAGTTTCATCATTCCCAGACGTGGACCAGCCCCCCAATGCCTCGCCGAACGTCCTCGCGCCCTGCGGGCCGGATTGTCGCTTCGCGCAAAATCTGCCAACGGGTGATGGCGACTGGATCTGGTGTGCCCGCACCGGCTCGCCCCGCTTCATCGGCGCTTCCGCCGCCGATTGCCCCTGGTTCGGCCCGCGGCGCAATCCGGTATCGTCGCACGAAGGCTTCTTCGCCGGCGGCGACACTCCGCCATCGGCCGGATGAGTCGAAGCCCCGGCTTATCTCGTCGCCCTTTCCACGCCAATGAGTTCTATCGTTTCTGCTTAAGCCATGAACACCACCTCACCCTCCGGAATCCTCGGTTCGCGGCGATCGCTCGCCGCCGCTTTCGCCTTCGCGCTCGCCGTTCTCCTTCCCGCGTCGGCCCTCGCCGAGGGTACTGTCGCTGGCATTCTCAAGGATGCCGCCCACGGCACGCCCTTGCCCGGCGCCTCGGTCAAGCTCTCGCCCAGCGGCCGCGAGGCCGTCACCGATCGCGCGGGCGCATTCGTTTTCTCCCAGGTCCCGGCCGGCGCCTACACCCTCGAGGCCACGTATCTCGGGCTCGAACCCAAGACCACCTCCATCCGCGTCAGCGACGGCCAGGTCACGCGCGCCGATGCCCAGCTTGATTCCGGGGCCGTCGTCATGTCGGCATTCACCGTCGAGAGCTTCCGCGAGGGTCAGTCGCGCGCCATCAACCAGCAGCGCACCGCCAGCACCATTTCCAACATCATTTCGTCCGACGCCATCGGCAACCTGCCCGACCGCACTGTCGGCGAAGCCCTGGCGCGCCTCCCCGGCGTCAACGTCGTCGATGACCAGTGGGCCAATGTCCGCGGTTCCTCCGCCGAACATAACGCCGTCACGCTCGATGGCGATCGCCTTACCGCCTCCGCCGACACCGTCGAGGAGACCTCGGTGCAATATGACACCCGCGCCGTCGATCTCTCCCTCATCCCGGCCGAGATGGTCGGCGGCATCGAGGTGATCAAGACCCTGACCGCCGACATGGACCCCGATTCGTTCGGCGGCACGATCAACCTCGTTTCCCGCAGCGCCTTTGACCTCAAGGAGCGCAGCATCAACGGCAAGGTCGAATACATCCACAATGCCTTCCGCAAACAGCCGGGCCGCGCCGCCTCCCTCACGTACATGGACATCCTGGACCAGGCCCGCACCCTCGGCGTCAGCGCCACGTTTACCTACCGCCAGGAGGAAAGGATGACCAACTCGTACGAGTTCGCCTATTACGACGCCCCGCTCATCCCCGTCGGCACGTCCGGCAGCGGCACCGCCGGCGCCATCGCCGCGGTTGGCGACCAGGGCATGGAGGCCTACGACACCCGGCTCAACTTCCAGGACACCACCAAGCTGGGCGCCACGGTTAACTTCGACTGGAAAGCTTCCGACGCCACCGAGCTGCACCTGCGCACCTTCTACGAGAACGCGGAGACCGAGGGCGGACGTTTCCGCAACCGTCTCCGCGGCACCTCGCGCTGGAACGCCGCCTCGACCGCCACGCTCCAACGCGGCGTGCAGGTGCGGCTCCAAAACTACTTCGAAGAAGGTGTCCGCGACCGGGACATCCTTCGCCTCGGCGTCGATGGCAAGACGCGCTTGCAAAACGGCGGGACACTGAAGTACGGCCTCAAGTGGGGCGATTCAGATGAGTCCGCCACGCGGCAACGCTACATCTTCGACCTCCCGAGCAGCACCGAACGCCGCCTCTATTCGTGGTCCATCGACCGGACCAACGCCGTGCTCCCTGCGGTCACGTTCACCCATATCGCCACCGGCCAGAACGGCTATTACGCCAACCTCAGCGACCGCAAGCTCTCGTCACTCCGGTTTCTCAACGGCTCGAACAACGAAAGCGATCTGACGGCCAACCTCGACTATGTCTTCACCCAACCGGTCGCCGGGCGGAGCGTCGAATGG
>JBIJCX010000544.1:0-4203 GCA_044344465.1 Opitutaceae bacterium | reverse complement strand
CGGGGGAGCTGGTTAGTGCAGGGCTCATCGCCGACCGCGGACTGCCTCCTGGCCTCCTCGGCAATCTCGCTTGGGAGATAAAGGAGGCCGAGGTGACGGAACTGGCCCAAAGTCTGCAGTCTGAATGGCGGCACTCCCAAACAAGCGACATCCGTATCGAGCTCGACGAAACCACCACTCTGGTTGGAGACGTGAGGCTCGGTGAACCCAAGCCCGACTGCGTCACACCTTGGGTGCTGATATACCGACCTGGCAAATTCGAGAAGAGGCCGAAATATCAACTCGGCGCCCTCATCCTGACGCTGGCCGCTGCGGTACAAATGAAACAAACGGTCGCTTGTCGCGTCTTCGGCACCGATTGCAAGACCGGCAAGACGATTTCCCCTGTCGGACCTGATGATGCGCGCAGGTTTCTTGGGCTGCTGGTACAGGGATACCGACAAGGCCAGCGCGTGCCGCTCTGCTACGCCCCCGAAACTAGTGCGGTGCTGCAAGGCAAATGGGCAAAAAGCCGCGAAGCCGGACTGGAGGCCGCCGAAGAGGAATGGGAAAGAGAAGCTTCAGATTTCAAGTCTCCAGGGGAAGGAAATAAGCCAGCTGCGCGCTTGGCGTGGCGTGATGCCAGCGCCTTTTCGCCTCGGCACGCCGATGAGTGGGTACTATGGCGGCAATACGTGGCGGCACCCTTGCAAGGCTGGTGGGCATCGGAGCCGCTCGCGGAGCAGCCACAGGCGACCCCACTTTCCACTACAGCTACTACCGGGGCAGCTCAAAAACCCGCATCGAAATCCGGCGCGCGGAAGCCACGGAAAGACGCCACCCCGCCGGCCTGATCCGACCCAACCTCATGCCAAATCCGTTTCAATTGCACGAGTCGGAGATTCGCCCCGGCCTCACCGTGATCGAGGCCAGTGCCGGCACCGGCAAGACCTACTCCATCAGCCACCTGGTTCCGCGCCTGCTGCTCAATGGCACCCTCGACGATCTCTCCAAACTTCTATTGGTCACGTTCACCAAAGATGCCGCCCGGGAACTAGCCGATCGGACCCGCCAAGTCTTAACCCGCCTCGGTGCGCCCCCATCTGCCAACGAAGCAGCCGAGGCAAAGGATGTCGCCGCATTGCGGATGCTTCTCGACCCAGCAACTAATCCGGGCTCCGTCGAAGCCCATCGGCGCCTGCAACGCGCCCTGACAGACCTCGACCTCCTCACTGTTTCCACCATCCACGCGTTCTGCCAACGAACCCTGCAGCAGGAGGGCGCCTTGTGCGGCCTGCCCGTCATGCCAGAAGTCGTGACCGACGATTTCGATCACCTCGAGGTGGTTATGCGGCAGCGGTGGATCGACAGACTCATTGAAAATCCTACCCTCGCCGCCGTCGCCACGGGGCTCACTTGGCAACTCAAGAACGCAATCACCTTCGCCAAGACTCAGCGTTCATCCCGCAATCCGGTATCGGTCCCCGGCGCCACCGAAATGAAAACCCTGCTGGACCGGATTCCAACTCTCACCGCTCAATTGGCGAACGATGAGCGATGGAGCGAATTCGAAAACCAACTCGAAGCCGTGCCAAGTTGGAGAGCCGACGGGCCGGAGGATTCTGCCGATGCGATCTCCAGAATTCATGCACTGCACACCGCCAACCCGGAAAGCGCGGAGTTCTGGGCCGCGCTCAAACGAGTCGAAGGGGTTGTGGACAGGATCGGCGGTGGCAAAGCAGTCGTCGACACGGTTAAGGCATGCGCTTGGTTCCAGAGTTGCCAGGATCTCGATGAACTTTCAGACCAGCTGCTCTGGGCCTGGCTGCATCAACTGGCTGCAGAGTCACTCCCGCGGGTCGAGGCGACGCTGCTCCGACATCGTGCCATCACCCAAGATGGTCTCATCGGCACCCTCCATGACGCGTTGCATCGGAAGGACACGAAAGGCGCGACCCAATCCGACCGCCTGGCGAAGCGGCTGGCCGACCGGTATCAAGTCGCCCTGATCGACGAGTCGCAGGACACGGACCCAAAGCAGTTCGCCATCTTTCGTCGCATCTTTCTTGAGAGCAGCCCTCCCCGACACCTGATTATCGTCGGAGATCCCAAACAGGCTATCTACGGTTTTCGCGGTGCCGATCTCGCCACTTACCTCGCTGCCCGCGACACCACCGATCGGGTCTTCACGCTAACCAAGACATTTCGCGCTCCCGCCCCGCTTGTCGCTGCGGTCAATCAGCTCTTCAACCGGCCGCAGTCGTTTCTTAATCCGGGGATGACGTTTGCACCTGCCGAATCCGCGTTGTCGTACAACCATGAGTTGCTCGTCGACGATCGCCCTCGATCCATGATTGAAGTGTGGATCCTGCCCAGCACAGGCCCAGAGAGTTTTTCGTCAAAACGGCCCCGTATTCAGGTCCTCTCCGATCGTGTCGCCACCACCATCACCGACCTGCTCAATCGCCGCGCCAAGCTTCGCAAGACCGATCTAATTACTGGCGAGGAGATTTCGGCCGAGACCGTGTGTCCCGACGACTTCGCAGTGCTGGTGTCAACGCACGAGCAGGCTGAGGCCATGGCCGAAGCGCTGCAGTCACGCGGCGTTCCCGCCGTGGTGAACTCCGGCGCGGATGTATTCGGCACCGACGAAGCTCGCGAGCTATTGGCCCTGCTCCGCGCTATTTTGCGTCCTCGCAAGAAGGCAAGGCTACGGAGCGCGCTCGCCACCCGCCTCATCGGCCTCGACGGCTCAACGCTCGCCACCCTCAACGCGGGCACCCCCGACCCCGACAGCGGCGAAACGCCGGAATCCACCCGCTGGCTTGACCAGTTCTCAGCTTGGCAGCGCCTCTGGCAGAAAGGCGGACTCGCGGCCTTGTTCGCCGAGCTCGAGAATCCACCGGCCGGCCTGCTGCCACTGGGAGTTACGCACCGGCTCGCGCTGATTCCCCTGGTCGGTGAGCGCCGCGCCACCAACTACCGCCACCTCACCGACCTGCTGCTCCAAGCCAGCCGGGAGGACGCACCCCGCCCCGACGAAATCGTCCGCTGGCTGGCCCAGCAGATCACGCGCGCGGAATCCCGCTCCGAAGTCGAGGAAACCCAACTCCAGCTCTCAACCGACCGTCATGCGGTTCAGGTCGTCACGATGCACAAGTCGAAAGGCCTTGAGTATCCACTGGTCTTCTGCCCCTACCTCGCGGACGCCCAAAGAAAGCCGGGGACGGTAGAGAAAATTGCCGGCACCGTTTCGACTACGAATGGAGAAAAGCAGGATCAGTTGGTGAACACTCGCCTCCTTGATGAAATTGCACTCGGCCGCCGCAAAGAGCAACTCGCCAACGCCACATTGGAAGAGCGCCTGCGGCTGGCCTACGTCGCGTTAACCCGAGCCAAAGTCCGCGTCTGGACGTGCAGCTACACCCCGTCGAGCAGGGGCCCCCGCATCAGCCCCCTCGACTGGATCCTCCGACCCGCGAACGAGCTTACGCCTTTGATCGGCTACACCTCTGCTTGGGAAAAGGCCGCCAATACCAATCGGTCTGCCCGCCACGAGACTGTCCTGCTGTCTCTCGGTGCAAAAAGCCACGAAGAGACCCCAAGTCCCGATGTTCCAGATACGCCCCTCATTACCTTCCGCGCACTTCCCGATTCTGACACCACGCTCTACGCCGGCCCCGCCGTGGCAGAGGGTACCGTCCAACCAGAAATCACCCGCGCCGCGTTGAATGCGCCCCAAATTCCCGGCTTCTGGCGCGTCACCTCGTTCTCTACGCTGACTCGCGAGAAACACGCTCACGGCGCGCCCGTGGTCGAGACCTCGGGAAACTCCGAACCTTCGGGCGCCACCGCCGCGACTCCAGCGCCCACTGCGCCGGTCGCGTTCTTCACCGCCCCTGGCGGTGCGGAGGTCGGCACCGTCGTGCATGATTGGATCGAGGCGTGGGATTTCCGACCCGTGGACACGCTCAGGCTCGAGGCTCATCTCAAAGCCGGCCTGCGCCTGCGAGAGCCCCGCGAGGGTCAGTCCGGCTGGACTGACCTTCTTTCGGAGCTCTTCACCACGCTGCGTACAACCCAGCTCCCCGGGTGCGACTCCGCTCCGCTGCACGAGCTCTGCCCCGCTGCGCATGCATCCGAGTGGCACTTCCACCTGCCGCTAAAGGATGAGCTCACGCCTCGCGCCCTCGCCGACTGCTTTTCACGTCATGCCGCACCGGC
>JBIJCX010000210.1:0-14288 GCA_044344465.1 Opitutaceae bacterium | reverse complement strand
TCAGGCTGACGTGGCGCGGGTCTCCCGACCGGTGGAGGATGAGATCACGGGTCGGGAGACCCGCACCCTTCCGCCGGTGGGCCGCCGCGTCCCGTTCGACAGGCTCAGGGCAGGCCCCGCGGCGGCATGGGGGATTGCCGCCGCAGCGGCGATCATCGCGATAGCGCTCCTCTGGCAGCGGCAAAACAAGTCCGGCACTTCGTCTCATGCGGGCGCAGGGACTCGCCCGCCCACCGCGGAGAAGGCCGCCGCCACGTCTGGCGCCGCGAACGCGGCGTCAGCGGCGAGTGAGGCGGAGCAGTTGGTGGCCCGCGTCAAAGCGACCTGCGACAAGATCGGCTACTCCCGGGACGAGCTGGCGCTGGCCGATGACTTTGCCCGCCGGGCCACCGATCTCGAGCCGACCTCCGCGCGGGCTTGGGCTTCGCGGGCGTATGTGGGCGCCAACTACATGAACCGCGGCTGGGACCGCAGCGAGAAACGGGCCCGGGAGGTGCAGTCGTCGGCCAATCGCGCCCTCGCCCTCAATTCCGAGGAGCCGGAGGCCTTGATGGCGCTGGGCCTGGTGTTCGCGTTCCAGGGGGCGGCGCTGACGCAGGTTGAACCACTCTTCCGGCGCGCCATCGCCGCCGCGCCCACGGATGGCCGCCCGCCGCGTTTGCTCGGGAATATTTTCAGCCTGCGGGGTCGGGGCGAAGAGGCCCGGGCCATGATGGACGCGGCGGTGCGGCTCAACCCGCGCGATGCCCTGGTGCACTACAATCTGGCCACCCACCACGCCGCCAGGGGAAACCTTCCGGAGGCGTGGCAACACGTCGAGTCGGCCCTCGCGATCACGCCTTCCTTTGCCAGTGCCCTGCTGCTGAAGGCATCCCTGGCCGTGCGGTGGAAAGGCGATCTTGTGGCCATGCGCACCGCACTGGATCAGCTGCCCGATGCCGACCGCGGAGACGATCGTTCCGTTTATTTCGCGATGTGGGGCGGCCTGATCGAACGCCAGCCCCAGCGGGTTTTTGCCGCCGCCGCCCTCGGCACCAATGACTACCTGCGGGACAATCTGTTTACCGGCCCCAAGGCCTGGTTGCGCGCCCTGGCCCATGAGTCGGTGGCCAAGGAAAACCTGGCCCGCGTCGAATGGCGGGCGGCGGAGGCACTGCTCCGCCAGCGCTTGCGTGAAGATCCGAAGCAGAACGCCTCCGATCACTGGCGCCTCGCCTATACGCTGGCGCGGCTCGGGCAGACGGAGGAAGCCGCCCGCGAGATCGCGCCCTTCGAGCTTGCGGCCGGGGACCAGCCTGGGGTGGCGAGCGCGCACGTTCTCGCCCAGTATTATGCCGCGCTCGGGGATGCGGCCAAGGCGGCGCCCTACCTGCGCTTCGCGCTGAAAAATGGCGGCAATGGCGGCTACGGGGGATTCACGGGCAATGTCCTCCGGCTCGAACCAGAGTGGGACAAGCTGCGGGGGAAGCTGGAGTTCGAGGCGTTGTTGACGGAGGCGAAGAACACCGAGGGCAGAGGCCAGACGGTGGAAAGCCAGCCACCGAAGACTGCGCCGCCTGCCCTGAGCCCGTCGAATGGGGTGAGCGAGGCGGCGAAACTGCTCGCCCAGGCGAAGGCGTTGTACACGAAACTCAACTACACTCGTGACGACCTCGCGATCGCTGAGGACCTCGCCCGCAAGGCGACGGAACTCGAGCCCGATTCCGCCGCGGCCTGGGGCGCGCGCGCCGGCGTGCAGGCGACTTATCTTTATCGCAACTGGGACGTGAGTGAGAAACGCCGGCTGGACACGCAGAATGCGGCGTCCCGGGCCCTCGGGCTGAACCCTGACGAGGCCGAGGCGCTGCTGGTGCGAGCGGCGGCGTGAACATCACCAAGAACGGGCGGTTTGAAAACCACCGCGCCATTTCGTAAAAAACGCCGGTGGTTTTGGCGACCTCCGGCGTGAGCGAGGAAGGCAAGTTGGGCGTGAGGGTCAGGCCGGGGGCTCGATCTGATCTTTCATGCGGAAGCTTTTGCCTTCGATCACGACGGTCTCGGCGTGATGGAGGACACGGTCGAGGATGGCGCTGGTGATGCCGGCGTCGTGATTGAAGATCTCGGGCCAGTTTTTGTAGGCCTTGTTGGTGGTGATGATGAGCGAGCCGCGTTCGTAGCGCTGGCTGATGACCTGGAAGAGCAGGTCGGCGCCGGTCTTGTCCAGCGGGAGGTAACCGAGTTCATCAAGGACGAGGACTGCCGGCGTCAGATAGCGTTTCAACTCGGCTTTGAGCCGTTGCGCCGCCTGGGCGGCGACCAGGTTGTTGAGCGCATCGACGGCCGTCGTGAAGAGGACGGAGTGGCCGCGCTGGCACGCTTCGTAACCGAGGGCGCTGGCGACGTGACTTTTGCCGAGGCCGACGCCGCCCATCAAAATGACGTTGGTCTTCTTTTGGACGAACGAGAGCCGGAGGAGATTTTTGACCTGCAGTTCGTTGATCTTCTTCGGCCAGTCCCAGCGGAAGGCGTCCAAGGTTTTAATCACGGGGAAGCGTGCGTCGCGCACCCGGCGTTCGATGGCGCGTTGCTGGCGGGCCCGGCATTCTCCCTCCAGTAAACGCCGCAGATAGTCGACGTGAGTCCAGCCTTTGGCGGCGGCCTCGGCGGCGAGCGGTTCGCACTGGGCTGCGATGTCCGCGAGTTTCAGATAGGCGAGGTGTTCCTGTAAAACGGGATTCATGGGTTCGGGTGATAGGGCGACAGATCGGGCGGGGGCAGTTCGAGTTCGAGCAGGTCGCTCGCGCGGGTCAGGTGCAGGGCCCCGGGCTCCGGGGCTAGGCGCTGGCGCTGCTCCACGAGGTTGGCGATATACTCGCAACTGTAGGCGCCGAGGGCGTGCGCGTCGTCGAGGGCGCGACCGATGGCGGCCGCTCCGTAGATCTCGGCGAGGGCCACGATTTTTTGCACGTGGTGGCGCAGGTTGAGCCGCCGTTCCGCGAGCTGCTCATGATACGCCGGGGCGTGGGCCGAGAGCGCGAGAAAGGCGAGGAGCAGCCGTTGGTGCCGCGCCTCGCTGCGCTCGTGCAGCAGCGTCTGCACGTGGTCGGGTTGCTCCACGTCCTGGCGTTTTTCGTAGCTGCGCCGATGCTCGGCCACCAGCCGCTCGCCGGCGAAGAGCCGCAGCCGCTCGGCGTAAAGTTTGAGCGTGAGCAACTGGCCGGCCTGGGCGGGCGGCACTGAGTAGCGGTTCGTCTCGATCACGACCCGGCAGCGGTTCGTCGCCCGCACCGGCCGCACGAGCGCCGCGTCGTAGGGCGCGGCGGGCAACGGTCGCAAGTGCGGCTTTTCTTCCCGGAGCAGATCGACTGGCCGGCGTTGCGTCTCGCCGTGCAGCCGCACGTTGGCCACCGTGTCCAACCAGACCCGCGCCGCCGGACCCAGCGGCGCAAAGTCCGTCAACTCCAAGCCGGCGAGGAAGTTCTTCTTGATATACCCGACGCCGTTTTCGATCCGGCCTTTTTGCTGGGGCCGCCGCGGCGCACAGGCCTTGATTGTGAAGCCGTAGTGCCGGGCAAAATCGACATAGGTGGGGTTGAACACGGGCGCCGCCCCGGCCGGACGCGCGAGCACCGCGGTCTTGCAGTTGTCCACCATGATTTCCGCGGGGACGCCCCCGAGGTATTCGAAGGCGTGCTCGTGGCAGGCGAGCCACTGCTCCTGGCTCTGCCCGAGGGTAAACTCCACGTAGAGCTGCCGGCTGTGGCAGAGCACCAGCGCGAAAAAGCTCAAGCGCCGGCGCGTGTTGCCCACGCGGATACTGCCCCACGAGCCCCAATCGACTTGCGCGCACTGGCCGGGTGCAAAGTGCAGCGTGAGGAACGCCGCCGCGCGCGGCGGTCGCACCGAGCGCACATAGGTTTTGAGGATCGTGTAACGCCCGTCGTAACCTTGCTCCCGCAGCCGGGCGAAGAGCTGGGCCCCGCTGTAGGCGTGCGTCGCCAGGAGCCGCTGGATCGCGGGCTTGAAGGCATCGAGCTTGCTCACCCGGCGCCGGGCGGCGGCCGATTTGCGTCGCTCATAGCGCGGCCGCTTGGCCCACGTGCTCGCCGTCTGCCAGTGCAGTCCGAGTTGGTCGGCGATCTGGGTGATCGTCAGCTGCGCTTCGTCCCGGAGCTGGCGGATTTGGCAAAAGGTTTGGTAGTCGATCATCGTGCGCCTCCTTCCAGCGCCAGCACTTGATAGAGCGGCGCTTCATGCGCGAGCAGCCCCGCGGCGAGGAGTTGCCCGCGTGCTGCGACGACTTCGTCGGCGGACAACGACAGCAACCGGCCGAGCGTGGCGTCCGAGTAATAGCTCAGGCCGTGTTCGTCTCCCACCGTCACGAGCACGAGGTAGAGGGCCCACGCTTTCGCGCCGGCCCGGCGCAGATGATGGTCACGCACCAAGCGGTGGTCGACCCAGCTAAAATGCGGCGGCACCCGCCGCACGCGTTCCGGACAGAGGAGATGTTTTTCGATCATGGTTTTTTTCGGGAGGGCGGCCCATCAGGGCCTGCCCGCGAGCTATCAGGCGATTCGCCACGACCGCGATGTCCTCTGGTAAGACACACCCCGTCATTTGCGCGATAAACCCAATCAGGATGGGAGGTTGCCCATGCCAGAACTCTGGTAAGACAGCTCGGCCGTCTTGCACTGGATCTTGCTCCACGGGCGTGGTTTGCGCCGGCAAGACTTCTGGTAAGACCGTCGGTTGATTCCTTCGCTTTTTCCAATAGCCCGGATTGGCCGCCTGCCAGGCGCGCACCTTCGTCGCCTTTTCCGACCCGCAATAGTAATCGCGATTCTCGGGCCGGCTCTCCCATTTGCGCTGGCTCGCCGCCTTGCTCGCCCGGCGACACGCCGGCTGGCCGCAATACCGCTGGTGGAAGCGATTCCGCGGATCAGGGATGAAGAACGCTTTGCAATGGCGGCATTTGCGTCGCCCTTCGGGGTGCATGCCGCCGACTCTTCGTCCCGTCGCACTCGCCGACAAACCCGCCGGTGGCCACATCCACTCGGTTCACGAGGGAAGAAAATCCATCCAACCGAAGAAAACCTTTTCTGGATGAAGCGTCTGAAGAAAACCCACCGAAGAAACCATGGGTTTCAAACCGCCGGAAGAAGATGAGTTTCATCCCGCCGCTGGCAGTATTCGCCCATGCCGTTTTGTGATGAGTGACTCAGCTGGTGGCCGGAATGGCCACCGGTTACGTCATGTCGCCTTTGGCCATCGGTTACGTCACCGATGGCTGTATTAGCAACGAGTTAGCTCGATTCGCTGGCACTTAGAAAGCGCCGTGTCGTGGTTTAACTCCCGCCACTTCCAACCTTACGTTTTGCCGAAGCCGCTGCGGTTGTTGTCCGGGTTACCCTATGCGGGCGCGTGTTGGACAAGCTGGGAGGCGGGGCCGAGGCGGCAAACGCGCTGAAGCAGGAAATCGGATTGACGATGTCGGGGGCGAAGAAGTGAAACGAATGTGCTCCGGCACGGAAACGCCCAGGACTGTGAGTGACAAGGCGGATCCTCGCGCCGATCAGGTTTGAAGGAATCATTGGAGCACCATCAAGACGCCGGATTTACACGCATTCACACTGCGCATCCAATCGCCGCCTTCACCGGAGGACTTCTTACTCTTGGTCGCTTGTGTGCCAGTTAAACTTCGGGCGGTTCCTGTCGGACGCGACGACATCGATCAGGAAAATACCCTCCACAATTCGGCACAGCTCAGGGGACGCGAATTATTGCGCGAGATCGGGATGCGACCGGATGTCTTCCACCCGTGCGAGGCCGAGTAGCTTCAGGCGGGTGCGCTTTGGTTCTGACCGTGAAGGGTGGTGGATTCGTCAATTTGGTAGAACCGAGCGTAATTCCCACGCCTCGGCCATGGTCGAGGCTTCGCAAAATGGTAAACGGCGAAAGATTCGGGCGGGACCCCACTGTCCCGTGCACGACCTCAGACACGAGTGCCCGCAAGAATTCGAATCGGCATCGAGAATTCCCGGTGCGGCCTGAATCGCCCAAAATCCGAGAACTCGCGTATAAGGCGAAATCTCGCCCCAATGGGTATCTGGATAGCCCCTTTTCGGTAAAATCGAAAAGAGGCTATTAGATTGTCGGAGCTACCCCCCAAAGTGACACATTAGTTGTCCGAGTGACACTCCTATTGTCGAAGTGACACTATGGATTGTCGACGGACACGCGCGTGCCTCACTTCTCATGCTCGCTGCGGCCGGGTCGACTCGGGCCAGTCGATATGGAAGAGCTGTCCACGGCAGTTCGCGCGCCGAGTTTTTGATTTCCCCAATTTGACGAAAAACCGGGGATCTGAGTTCGACGGTCGTTTTGGATTTACGCCAATATCTCGGGTCGCCGCGGCTCCCAGTACCCATTTCCGAGGGCGCTCAAAAAGAAAGCGAACGATGATTTACAAATCTCGGTCTTTGTAATCCTAACCTAATATTTGAAAATCCTACCTAATATTTGAAAACTTAGGTGATTTGATCCAACGGGGTCCGGTTCACCCCTTCTTCAACGCATCCAAGACGACGCCCCCGGTGAGGAGCTCCGGGAGCAAGATCGGTTGCTCCTTGCCGGGCAGCCAGATGACGTTGAACGGCACCGCGGAGCGGTTGTAGCGCGCGAGCTCCGCCGTGATGCGCGGATCCTTGTTTGTCCAGTCGCCGCGGAGGGTGACGATTTTCTTCTCGGCAAAGTACTTGAGCAACTCGTCCGAGTGAAACACCAGTCGCTTGTTGGCCTGGCAGGTCGCGCACCAGCGCGCCGTGAAATCGACGTAGATGATCCGGCCCTCGGCCCGGAGCCGGGCGACGGTCTCGGGACTCCACGGTTCCCAAACCACTTCGGGTGCGGCGCCCGGGCCCGCCGTCTGGGCCGCCGCAGACCGCGGCCAGCCGAGCCACAGCCCAAACGCGCCCACGACGATGAGACTGGCGATGCCGAAGCGCACCCGGCCGGGCGACGCGCCCGGAGCCGTCCAGCGGCCGTACATCCAGACCGCCATCGCGACCAGCACGAGGCTGAAGAGCACGCTGCGGAAACCCTCCTCGCCCGTCTGCGCCGCGAGCACCCAAACCAGATAGCCGGCGGTGGCGTAGAGCGGAAACGCCATGAACTGCTTGAAGGTCTCCATCCAGGCGCCGGGCCGGGGCAGCACCTTCACCGCCTCCGGGAAAATCGAGAGCGAGAGATACGGCAACGCGAGCCCGAGCGCGATGGCGGTGAAAATCGCGAACGACTCGAGCGGCGGAACCGCCAGCGCCGCGCCCAGCGCCGGGGCCAGGAACGGCGCGCTGCAGGGCGTGGCCACGACGGTTGCGAGCACCCCGGTGAAAAAGGATCCGGCGTATCCGGACTTCGATTGCAGATCCGAGCCGACCGCGGTCGCCCGGAGCCCGAACTCGAAGACCCCGCTCATGTTCATGCCGAAGGCGAGCATCAGCACGGTCAGCACGTACACGAACACCGGCGACTGCAGCTGAAAGCCCCAGCCGAGCTGGTCCCCGCCGGCCCGCAACGCGACGAGAACGCCGGCCAGCGTCCAGAATGAGAGCAGCACGCCCAGGGTGAAAATCAGCCCGTGCGCGACGATCTTCCCGCGTTGGTGGCCGGCTTGGTTGACGAACCCGAGGATTTTGAGCCCGAGCACGGGAAAGACGCAGGGCATGAGGTTCAGGATGAGCCCGCCGAGCGCCGCGAGCAGCAGCGTGCCCGCCAGTCCTCCGGCCGCCGGCTTCGCCGCCCCGGGCGCGGTCGCGCGCGCACCGGAGGAGGCCGCTCCGCCCGCCGCGGAAAATTCCGCGGCGACGCGGAGCCCGCGCCGCGAGCCGTCGGCAAACCAGCCGTTTTCCGAAGTCACGACGCCGAGAAGTTTCTTCGCGTCCCGCGGACCGTCGGTCGCGACGGGCAGCGTGAGCTCGAAGCCGCCGCGACCGTCGGGCCGGACCGTTTGCGGCAGGTCGTAGGCGATGAGAGTGTCCTCCGAGAAAAAATGGAGGTCCTTCGGGGGGTGCCCGCCGACCTTCGACGGGGTCAGGCTGAGCGTGACCGCTTTTTCCGCGCGCTGGGCGGAAATCTTCCAGTTGCCGTCGTCCCGCGGCAGCGCCGCGAGGGTGGCCCGGATCTTTCCGCCCCACATGGCATCGGGCGGCGGAGCGCCGGCGGCGACGGGCAGCGTGAGGGCGACCTCGGCACTGCCGGGAATGCAGACTTTTTCACACATCAACCAGTCGGCGGTGGCGGCGAACGTGACGCTGGCGCCGGCCGCGAGATCGGCGGGCGGCGTGAGAACCACGGGCAGAAAGAGTTCACCGTCGTAGCCGTTGCCGGTGACATTGCCGGTGCGATCCTTGATGACTTTGGGCGCGGGCCAAAGGATGTCGCCGGCCTTCCAGCCCGGCGGAAGTTTCCAGGTGAGCGAGGTGGGCAGGCCGGTGCCGGGATTGAGCCAGTACGTATGCCAGTCCGGATCGTGCACGAGGCGGAGCGCGACGGTGAGGGGCTGGCCGGGTTGCACGGCGGCATCCGCCGAGACCAGGGTGGCCTTGACGTGCGTGGGCGGGACGAGGGCCGCCGTTGCGGGCGGGGAATACAGGACCAACACGGCGAAAAGCGGCCAGGCGGTCAGTCCGGATACATTGCACTTCGCAGGCCAAGCGGTAGCGCGGCGCTTCAGCCCGCGCCCGGAACACCCGGGATCTTCGCCGCGCGGGCTGAAGCACCGCGCTACGCTTTGTCCCCGCTGCCGCGACGCTCCGACGTCGCCGGCAAAAGAAAGGTGAAAAATGCAGCGCAACAGGCGGCGGGCGAAAAGCATGGCGCGAAGTTGTGGGCTTTTTCTCTGCGGCGCAATCACCCACCTCTATTTGCGCACGGCGGGCTTGCACGGATGGCCGGGCGAGCCTAGCCGTTGCAGCCGGCCCTGCCCACTCCGTGTGAAATCTTTCCTGATGAAAAATTGCGTCCGCCCGCCCTTCACCGCCTGGATCGCGCTGCCGCTCGTGGCGGCCCTGATCGCGCCGACCGGCTGCAAACGCGGCGGCTCCGCCACGGCGAAGGCGGGCGGGCCGCCGACCATTCCCGTGCAGGTGGCCGTGGCGGTGAATCAGGATGTGCCCCGCCTGGTCGAGGCGGTGGGCGCGGTGCAGGCGCTGCGCACCGTGGCGGTGAAGTCGCAGGTCGACGGCATGATCGCGGAGATTCACTTCCGCGAGGGCGACGCGGTGAAGGCCGGCGACCCGCTCGTGTCGCTCGATCGCCGGCCGTTCGAAAACAGTGTCCGCATCGCGCGCGCCGATCTCGCGAATGCCCGCGCCGAGGCGGCCAAGGCTGAAGCCGACTTTGAACGTTACCAACGCCTCGACCAGCAGGACGCGATCTCCAAGGAGCAGTTCGCCCAACTCACCACCAAGGGCGAGACGACGCGCGCGCTGGTGCAGGCCAAGGAGGCGGCGGTCGCAAACGCGGAGCTCCAGCTCGGCTACGCGCAGATCCGGGCGCCGATTGCGGGCCGCACCGGGCAGCTGAACCTGCACGAGGGCGCGCTGGTCAAGGCCAACGATGCGAACCAGTCCATCGTCACGATCAACCAGCTTGCCCCGATCGCCGCCGCGTATGCGGTGCCGGAACGCGCGCTCGGCAGCATCCGCGCGGCGGTCCAAGCCGGCAGCGCGATTGTGACGGTGACCGACCGCGCCTCCGGCATCGTGCGCACCGACGGAAAACTCAACTTCGTGGACAACAGCGTCGACCCGACCTCGGGCACGATCACGCTCAAGGCGACGTTTGAGAACGCGGACTTTGCGCTTTGGCCCGGGCAATTCGTGCAGGTGCAAACGCAGCTCGGGCTGGACCGCGGCGCCGTGGTTGTGCCGACGGCGGCGGTGCAGACCGGCCGCAACGGCCCGCAGATCTTCGTCGTGAAATCCGACCGGACCGTCGACCTCCGGCTCGTCAAGGTCCTGCGCTCGGCCGGCGACATCTCGCTGATCGGCGCCGGCCTGCGCGCCGGCGAAACGGTCGTCACGGACGGCCAGTTGCAGCTCGTCCCCGGGGCCAGGGTCGAAGCGAAGACCCTCTCCGCCGGCGTGCCGGCCGGGGCCAAGACCGCGGCCACGCCATGAATCTCCCCGCCCTCTGCATCCGCCGGCCAGTGATGACGACGCTCCTGACGGGGGCGCTGTGCGTGTTTGGCGCGATGGCGTACACCGCCCTGCCGGTCAGCGATCTGCCGAACGTCGATTTTCCCACTGTCGTGGTCACGGCCACGCTCCCCGGGGCGACGCCGGAAACGATGGCCTCCGCGGTGGCCAAGCCCCTCGAGCAGCAGTTCTCGACCATCGCGGGCATCGATTCGATGACCTCGACCAGCACGCTCGGGATCACCGCGGTCACGCTGCAGTTCGCGCTCGAGCGGAGCATCGACGCCGCGGCGCAGGACGTACAGTCGGCGATCGCCACCGTGCAACGCCGGCTGCCGGTTGACATGCCGGCGCCACCGTCGCTGCGAAAGACGAATCCGGCGGATCAACCGATCATGTATCTCGCGCTGAGCTCGACGACGCTCCCGCTCTCGATTGTCGACGAGTACGCGCAGACCATGCTCGCGCAGCGCATCTCAACGGTAGAGGGCGTGGCGCTGGTACAGGTGCTCGGCGCGCAAAAGTACGCGCTGCGGGTGCAGCTCGATCCGCGCGCGCTCGCCAGCCGCGGGATCACGCTCGACGAGGTGCGCGCCGCGCTGGCGACCCACAATGTCAATCTGCCCACCGGCATCCTCGACGGCCGGAACCAGGCGATGACCGTCGTGGCCACGGGCCAGCTGGCCAACAGCGGCGAGTTCAGCCAGATCGTCGTCGCCTATCGCAACAACGCGCCGGTGCATCTCGGCGAGCTCGCGCAGGTGATCGACAGCGTGCAGGAAAACCGGATGGCCAGCTGGTTTTTCGATCACGCGGGCATGAACCGGTCGATCGGCCTCGCGATCAACCGCCAGCCGGGCACGAACACGGTCGAGGTGGTCAGCAAGGTGCGCGCGCTGCTGCCGGGATTCCGCCAGCAACTGCCCGCCTCGGTGCGGCTCGAGGTCCTGGCCGACCGCTCGATCCCCGTGCGGGAGTCCGTCCGCGACGTGCAGTTCACCCTCGTGCTCTCGATCGCCCTGGTCGTGCTCGTGATCTTCCTCTTCCTGCGCACGCTGACGGCGACGATCATCCCCAGCATCGCGATCCCGATGGCGCTGTTCGGCACCTTCATCGTGATGTATTTTTGCGGCTACACGCTGGACAACCTCTCGCTGCTGGCGCTCACCCTCTCGGTGGGCTTCGTCGTGGACGACGCGATCGTGATGCTCGAAAACATCGTGCGTTACATCGAGCAGGGCATGCCGGTGCGCGAGGCCGCGTTCAAGGGTTCCGGCGAGATCGGATTCACGATCATGTCGATGACGCTGTCGCTCGTGGCGGTGTTCATCCCCGTGCTGTTCATGGGCGGCATCCTCGGCCGGCTGCTGCACGAGTTTGCGGTGACGATCACCGCGTCGATCCTCGTGTCGGGCGTCGTGTCACTGACCCTGACCCCGATGTTGTGCAGTCGCTTCCTGAAACCGCACCGGGCGGCCGGCGGCGGGCCCGGCGCGAAAGAGACGCTGGCGCGCGCGGGTGGGTTTGCCTGGATGATCGGATTCTATGCCCGCACCCTGCAATTCGCGATGCGGCACCGGCGGGCAACGGTGGGCGTCGCCGTCGTGATGGTGGTACTGACGATCCTGGTCGGGCGGACGCTGCCGCTCGGTTTCATTCCGACCGACGACACCTCGCAGGTTTACATCGCCACCGAAGGCGCGCAGGACGTGTCGTTCGCCGAGATGGTGAAGCACCAGGAGGAGGCGGCGGCGATCGTGGTGCGGCATCCGGCAGTCGAGGCGGCCATGTCCTCAATCGGGGGCGGGATGTATGCGACGACGAGCAACACGGGCCGCGTGTTCGTGCGCCTGAAGCCGCGCAATCAGCGGGCGCCCGCCGCGGAGATCGTGCAGGAGTTTCGCAAGCAGCTCGCGGTCATTCCCGGCATGCGCTGCTACCCGCAGCTCCTGCCGCCGATCCGGCTCGGCGGCACGCTGTCGAAGGCGCTCTATCAGTTCACGCTCTTCGGCACCGATCTGAAGGAGCTCTATGCCGGCTCGCAGATGATGGAGGCCAAACTGCGCGCGCTGCCGGGCCTCCAGGATGTGAATTCGGACCTGCAGATTTCCAACCCGCAGTTGCGGGTCGACATCGACCGCAGCCGCGCGGCGGCGCTCGGCATCACGCCGCAGCAAATCGAGGATGCGCTCTACAGCGCCTATGGCTCCCGGCAGGTGTCCACGATCTACACGCCGACCAACCAGTATTTCGTCATCATGGAGATGGCGCCGGAGTTCCAGATGAACGCGGACGCGCTGTCGCTGATTTACCTCCGCAGCAAGAGCGGCAAGGCCGTGCCGCTCGACACCGTCGCGTCGCTCAAGCACGAGGTCGGACCGCTCACGGTGAATCACCTTGGCCAGGTGCCGGCCGTGACGATCTCGTTCAATCTCCGCCCCGGCACGGCGCTCGGCGAGGCCACCGCGGCGGTCACGGAGGTCGCGCGCCGGGAGCTCCCCTCGACGCTCAGCTACGCTTTCCAGGGTTCGGCGCAGGCGTTTGCCTCGTCGATGCGCGGGCTCGGCCTGCTGCTCGTCATGGCGGTGCTCGTGATCTACATCGTGCTGGGCATCCTCTACGAGGATTTCATCCATCCGCTCACGATCCTGTCGGGTCTGCCGGCGGCGAGCTTTGGCGCGTTGTTCACCCTCTGGCTGTTCAAGCAGGAGCTCAACGTCATGGGCTATGTCGGCATCATCCTGCTCGTCGGCATCGTGAAGAAGAACGCGATCATGATGATCGACTTTGCCCTGGCGGCGCGCGCCCAGGGTGAAACCTCGGCGGAAAAGGCGATCGTGCAGGCGTGTCTGGTGCGCTTCCGGCCGATCATGATGACGACGTTCGCGGCGCTCGCGAGTGCCATCACCATTGCGCTGGGCCTGGGAGCAGGCGCGGAATCGCGGCGCTCGCTCGGCCTCGCGGTCGTGGGCGGGTTGGTCGTTTCGCAGCTGCTGACGCTCTACATCACGCCGGTGATTTACGTCTACCTGGACCGGTTTACGGCCCGGATGCGGCAGAAGGCGACGCAGGGGGCGATGGGCGCGTTGCCGGGCGCGGCAGCTGAGCCGGCGATGGCGAAGTGAGGCGGGGGGGGGCGGGTGCGATTTGGTCGTAGATTTTGACGATGCGGCACCGGCGAAAGCTCCGACTTCCTTTGTGGCCGATGCCGACCGCAAAAAGCAAAACCACTTCGATTCACCTTCGCGATCTTTACCGGGCGACGACCCCCACGCAGAAACTCGCCGTGGTTGCCCGGCTCAACGCGACGTTGATTGGCTTGGAGGAGGCGGAGCTGACGTGCACCAGCTCCGCTTTTATCGTGAGGGTGGCGGCAACGACATCTTCGCGACATTCGGGGCATGCTCTCGGTCAGTGGTGATCACATCGATCGCGCGGCCATCGACCGTGCGGGCGAGAAACTTGGCTTGGCGGAAGGGTGGCGGATTGGCCAGGGACCCTGATTTGCCCACGACAGTTCGAGGCGTTCCGCTCGTCACAACGATCGCGTCTTCGCTGAAACCTTGCTTGGGGGGCCGTGTCAGACCATTTTATCCCAGCCATGAAAACCACGCTCGCCCTCTGTCTTGGCCTCTTCGCCCTCGCCCCATTGTCGGCGCAGGTCCTTCGTCCCCAAGCCGTGAATGGCGCCCTGCTCGGAGGTGTCGCCGGCGCCGTCATCGGCCACAACAGCGGCGACTTGCGCCACAACGCCTGGAGAGGCGCTGCCATCGGTGCCGCCACCGGCCTCGTGCTCGGGGATGCCGTGGGGTACGCCAGCGCAGGGGGCCGCAACCGGCAAATCGGCGGGTCCGGCGCCTACATTTACCGGGATAGCCCGGTGGTTTATGCCGGCTACCGTTCGGGGTACCGCAGCCCTGGCCATGGCTATGCCGGCCATGGCTACAGCACCGTTCGCCGTCACTACGGAAACGGCGGTTATGGCGGGGTCAGCCTCGGTTACTACCCGGGCTACGACTACGGCGCCTATCCTTATGGCAATTATGGCTATTACGGGTCCGGCAGTGCGGCCGCCGGCGGACTCTGGCTCGGCGCGCTCGCCGGCGGGATCAT